>NZ_JBEUEI010000010.1:0-120999 GCF_041020755.1 Kineococcus terrestris
GCACCGCGCCCATCTCCGAGAACATGCTGACGAAGATCACCTGCTCCCTGGAAACGTTGTCGGCGGGCTCACACCGTCCCGGGGGGGCGTGCCCCCACGCCCCCCCGGGAACGTCCTCGGGGCGCCCCGCCCGCGCCCCTCCCCCCTCGACGACGGAGACCCAGTGGCGTCGACCACCCAGCAGACCGGTCAGCCCGGTCCCGCGCCCCTCTCGACGGGCGCAGTCCGCCGCGGCGACCAGGTCTTCAAGGGCCTGTCGACCGCCGCCGGCGTCCTCATCCTCGCGATCCTGGCCGGCGTCGCCGTCTTCCTCTTCGCCCAGGCCCTGCCGGCCCTGACGGCCGACGCGGAGGACCTGCCCGGCGGCAACGGCCTCGTCGCCTACATCGGCCCCCTGCTGTACGGCACGGTGCTGGCCGCCCTCATCGCCCTCGTCATCGCCACCCCGCTGGCCGTGGGCATCGCGCTGTTCATCTCCCACTTCGCCCCGCGGCGCCTGGCGCAGGGCCTCGGCTACACCGTCGACCTGCTGGCCGCCGTGCCGAGCATCGTCTACGGCATCTGGGGCCTGACGGTGCTGGCCCGCTGGCTCGTGCCGGTCTACGCCTGGCTGGCCGAGAACGCCGGGTTCGTCCCGCTGTTCGCCGGCCCCGCCTCGGCGACCGGGCGCACCATCTTCACCGCGGGCACCGTGCTGGCGGTGATGATCCTGCCGATCATCACCGCCATCTCCCGCGACGTGTTCATGCAGACCCCGCGCCTGCACGAGGAGGCCGCCCTGGCCCTCGGCGCCACGCGCTGGGAGATGATCCGCTACGCCGTCATCCCCTACGGCCGCTCCGGCGTCATCAGCGCCGCCATGCTCGGCCTGGGCCGCGCGCTCGGCGAGACCATGGCCGTGGCCATCGTGCTGTCGGGCTCCGGCACGTACACCCTGAACCTCATCAGCGGCAGCAACCCGTCGACGATCGCCGCGAACATCGCCCTGCAGTTCCCCGAGGCCTCCGGGCTGACGGTCAACACGCTCATCGCCTCCGGCCTGGCGCTGTTCGTCATCACCTTCCTCGTCAACATGGCGGCCCGCTGGATCGTCAACCGCCGCGCCGAGTTCTCGGGAGCCAACGGATGAGCACCGATGTCACCTCCCGCAAGGACGAGCTCGACGAGGCGATCAATCAGCCCCTGAGCGCGCAGCGGCTGCCCCGCTGGACGCCGTGGGCCGTCCTGGCCGTCTCCGTGGTCCTCGCCCTGGCGGTCACGTGGCCGGCCGGCGCCCCGCTCGGCGGGGTCGCCGTGGTCGCGATCGTCCTGAACCTGGTCCTCACCGCCGTGGTGTCCACCGCGCGCGAGGGCTCGCGCAAGGCGAAGGACCGCGTCGCGACGACCCTGGTGACCACGGCGTTCGCCGTGGCGCTGGTCCCCCTGGTCTCCGTCGTGTGGACGGTCGTCACCCAGGGCGCGACCCGCTTCGACGCGCAGTTCTTCACCTGGTCGATGCGCGGGGTCGTCGGCGAGGGCGGCGGCGCGCTGCACGCCATCTGGGGCACCGTCATCGTCACGCTGCTCGCCACGCTCATCTCGGTGCCGATCGGCCTGCTGGCCGCCGTCTACCTCGTCGAGTACGGCCGCGGCCGCCTCAAGCGCTGGATCACCTTCCTCGTCGACGTCATGACGGGCATCCCCTCGATCGTCGCCGGCCTCTTCGCCGTCGCCGTGTTCGTGCTCTTCGCCGGGCCGGGCGTCCGCCTGGGGATCATGGGCGCCATCGCCCTGTCGGTCCTCATGATCCCGGTCGTCGTGCGCTCCACCGAGGAGATGCTCAAGCTCGTCCCGCACGAGCTGCGCGAGGCCTCCTACGCGCTGGGCGTGCCCAAGTGGCGCACCATCGTCAAGGTCGTCCTGCGCACCTCGGTCAGCGGCATCGCGACGGCCATCACGCTGGCCGTGGCCCGCGTCGCCGGCGAGACCGCGCCCCTGCTCATCACCCTGGGCCTGACGACGGGGACGAACTTCAACCCCTTCGAGGGACGCATGGCGACCCTGCCGGTGTTCACCTACTACCAGTACACGCAGCCCGGCGTCCCGCCGGAGTTCGCGATCGACCGGGCCTGGACAGCGGCGCTGGTCCTGATCATCCTGGTGATGGCCCTGAACCTCGTCGCCCGCCTGATCTCCCGCTTCTTCTCCCCGAAGGGCGGCCGCTGACCGGCCCGGCCGGCAGCCCCCGACGCCCCAGACCGCCCGCACGACCGGACAGACCGAGGAGCCCGACGTGGCCAAGCTCATCGACGTGAGCGACCTGAACATCTACTACGGCGACTTCCTCGCCGTGGAGAGCGTCACCATGACGATCGAGCCGCGCGCCGTGACCGCCCTCATCGGTCCGTCCGGCTGCGGCAAGTCGACCTTCCTGCGCTCGCTGAACCGCATGCACGAGGTCATCCCCGGCGCCCGCGTGGAGGGCAAGGTCGTCATGGACGGCCAGGACCTCTACGACAAGGACGTCGACCCCGTCTCCGTGCGCCAGCACATCGGCATGGTCTTCCAGCGGCCCAACCCGTTCCCGACGATGTCGATCTACGAGAACGTCGCCGCGGGCGTGCGCCTGAACGCCAAGCGCATGCGCAAGTCCGACATGGACGACCTGGTCGAGAGCTCGCTGCGCGGCGCCAACCTGTGGACCGAGGTCAAGGACCGCCTCGACCGGCCCGGCTCGGGCCTGTCCGGCGGCCAGCAGCAGCGCCTGTGCATCGCCCGCGCGATCGCGATCCGCCCGTCCGTCCTGCTCATGGACGAGCCGTGCTCGGCGCTGGACCCGATCTCGACGCTGGCCGTCGAGGACCTCATCGGCGAGCTGAAGAACGAGTACACGATCGTGATCGTGACCCACAACATGCAGCAGGCCGCGCGCGTGTCCGACCAGACGGGCTTCTTCAACCTGTCGGGCGTGGGCAAGCCGGGCAAGCTCGTGGAGATGGACTCGACCTCGGTGATCTTCTCCAACCCGTCGCAGAAGGCGACGGAGGACTACATCTCCGGCCGCTTCGGCTGACCGGCGCGCCCACGGGGCGCACCGCCGGGCACCACGACGAGGGCCCCGACCGCGCGCGGGCGGGGCCCTCGTCGTGCAGGTGCGCAGGTGCTCGGGTGCGGTGGCGGGCTACAGCACCGGGCGCAGCACCAGCCAGGCCAGCACCGCCAGCAGCGCCGCCCCCGGCAGGGTCAGCACCCAGCCCAGCACGAGGGAGCGGACCACGCCCCAGCGCACGGCCGACAGCCGCCGGGTGGCCCCGGCGCCGGCGATGGAGGCCGAGACCGCCTGGGTCGTGGAGATCGGCGCGTTCAGCCCGAAGGCCGCCACGTAGGCGAGCCCGGCGGCCACGGTCTCGGCGACGAACCCGCGGGGCGGGTCGAGGTCGATGATGCGCCGGCCCAGGGTGCGCACGATCCGCCAGCCGCCGGCGTACGTGCCGAGGCTGATGGCGAGCGCCGCGGCCCCCTGCACCCACAGCGGGACCCCGTCCTGCTCCCCCTGCACCTCCAGGGCGACGAGCACGAGCACGACGGCGGCCATCGCCCGCTGGGCGGCCTGCAGGCCGTGGCCGAGGGCCATCGCGGCGGCGGAGACCGTCTGGGCGAGGCGGAAGCGGCGGTGGACCGGCGCCGGGGCGGAGCGGCGGTGCAGCCACAGGACGCCGACCATGCCGGCGTAGGCCAGGACGAAGCCGAGCAGCGGGGACACCAGCAGCGGCAGGAGGACCTGCTCGACGAGCATCTCCGGGTGCGTCGTCGCCCCGGCGACCACCCCCGCGCCGGCGAGCGCCCCCAGCAGGGCGTGCGTGCTGGAGGTCGGCAGCCCCCGCCACCAGGTGACGAGGTTCCAGCCGATCGCCCCGAGCAGGCCGGCCAGCACGACGCCGATGCCCGGGGCGCCGGGCGCCACGTCGACGACGTCGGTGATCGTGGCGGCGATGCCGGTGCCCAGCCAGGCGCCGACGAAGTTGCACACGGCCGCGAGCGCCACCGCCACCCGGGGGGTCAGGGCGCGCGTCGACACCGAGGTGGCGATGGCGTTGGAGGCGTCGTGGAAGCCGTTGGTGAACGCGAAGAGCAGGGCGACGACGACCGTCGTGCCGGCCAGCAGGAGCAGCGGGTCCACCCGGCTCAGGACTCCTTGACGGCGATGGTCTCCACGGTGTGGGCCACGTGCTCGAAGGCGTCGGCGGCGTTCTCCAGCGTCTCGACGATCTCCTTCTGCTTGAGGATCTCGACCGCCTCGAAGCGGCCGTCGAAGAGGGCGGCCAGCGACTGCCGGTGCAGCTGGTCGGCGCGGTTCTCCAGGCGGTTGACCTCGATCCAGTAGTCGACGAGGGCGGCGGGGCGGCGCAGCCGCGGCATGGCCTCGGCCGTCAGCTCGGCCATCCGCGCGAGCACCTGCACGACGTCGGCGGCGGGGGGCAGCAGGGCGCCCACCCGGTACAGCACCATGAGGTCGACGGCCGCCTGCATCTCGTCGAGGCAGTCGTCCAGGCGCGAGGCCAGCTGGTAGACGTCCTCGCGGTCGAAGGGCGTGACGAAGGAGGAGTTGAGGCGGCGCAGGACGGCGTGGGTCGTCCGGTCGCCGTCGTGCTCGAGCTCCTCCATCCGCCCGGCGAGCTCCTGCCGGCGCGCGTGGGGGCTGCCCACGGCCTCCGCCAGGACCCCCGTCGCCTCGACGAGCAGGTTCCCGACCCGGGTGAACAGCTCCTCGAAGGAGCCGTCCCTCGGGGTGAGTCGCAGACGCACGTGTCCCCTCCGCTGTGGTGCCCGGTGCCCGGGGCGGCGGCTGGACCGGCTCACCACCCCGACGGATGGTAGGTGGCCGGGGCGGCCGGAGCCGTCACCGCCCCTGCTCCGGACGGGTGGAGCGGCACCTCGAGGTGACGCTCAGTCACCACCGGGGAGGCCGAGGACGCGGTCCAGCTCGCCCTCGGGCAGGGGTCCCTCGCTCTCGGAGGCGGCGACCACGACCTCGGCGTAGAGGGCGATCTCCTCGGCGAGCGCGTCGTCGGCCAGCGCGTCCCGCGCGGACGGCGCGGTGACGGCGGCAGCGTGCTCGGGGGGGCGCGCGGCGTGCGTCATGGTGGGCCTCACGGTACGCCCCCGGCCCCCCGCCCGGGGGCCGGTCCGGCCAGCCCGGCGAGCTCGCCCGGCGTGTCGGCGGGCGCGTCGCCGGGCGCGTCGCCGGGCTCCTCCGTCAGCAGGTCGGTGGGGATGCCCGTGGGCACGTCGGTCGGCTCGCCGGTGGGCAGGTCGGTGACCTCGCCGGTGGGCAGGTCGGTGGGCACGACGAGCGGGCGGTCCTCCTCCGGCGGCACCACGGTGCGCTGCAGGCTGACCTCGGCCAGCCCCAGCCCGCCCACGGTGACCTCGTCGTAGGCCACGAGGCGGCCCGCGCGCTCGCCGGAGGCCGCGAAGTACAGCAGCGTCGCGCTCAGCGGGACCGGGGTGCCCGCGGCCAGGCGGGCCAGCCCGGCCGCGGAGATGCCGGAGCCGCCCGTGGTGCCCTGCACCATGACGCGGGTGCCGGAGGCGTCCAGGCTGATGCGCCGCGAGTGCAGGTGGCCGGCCAGGACGAGCGGGACCCGGCCCAGCAGCGGCTCGGTGCCGCTGGGGTCGTGGACGAGGGCGACGTCCACGGGGTCGTCGGCGTGGCTCCCCTCCCACGCGACGATCCGGTCGGCCAGCACCTGGTGGCCCGCGCGCTGCACGGCCTCGGCGTCGCCGGTGGCCTCCTGGCCCTCCCCGCCCTCGTCGCCGGAGGGGGTGAAGACGGGGTCGCCGTTGCCGGCGAAGCGCAGACCGGCGACCTCGGCGGTCTCCCCCTCGTCCAGGACGACCGCGCCGGGCTGGGCGGCGACGGCGGCCTGCGTGGCGGCCGAGTCGTGGTTGCCGCGCACGAAGACGTACGGGACGCCCAGGCCGGGGATCCGGTCCAGGAAGGAGGACTCCAGCCCGGTGCCCCACGTGGTGATGTCGCCGGTGTCGACGACGGCCTCGACGCCGAACTGGTCGACGAGGTCGTCGGCCAGGTCGAAGCCCAGCGGGTTCAGGTGCAGGTCGGAGATGTGCAGGACGGTCGTCACGTCCGCGCCCGCGCCGGGGCTGACGGTGCCGTCGCCCAGCACGGGCAGGTCGGCGGAGACGGCGTACAGGGTGCTGACGCTGCGCACGATGTCGGACAAGCCGCTGCGGTAGGACTCCAGCCGCTCCAGGGCGTCCTGGGTGCTGGTCACCAGGTAGGGGGCCCGGGAGAGCAGACCGGTGAACCGCGGCTGCTGCAGGCCCGCCGGGTCGAAGGTCGCCGCGGCGCCGCCGGCCGTGGCCACGACGGCCACCAGGCACGCGGCACCCGTCTGCAGGGTCCGCCGCAGGGCGCGGAAGACCAGCAGGCCGCCCAGCAGGGCGCCGGCCAGTCCGCAGCCGACGCTCCACGCGGCGGCGCGCACCGTGGCGGCGCGGACCGTGTCGGCCACGGTCAGCTCCAGGGCCAGCAGCTCCTGCGGGGAGGTGACCAGGCGGCTGGCGGCGTCCAGGTCGACGGAGCGGATGTTCGCGGTGACCAGGACGGGCGCGGTGTGGGTGTCGAACTCCACCTTGCCCACGGGCGGCAGGTCGACCTCGACGCCGGGGCTGAGGCTGGGCTGGACGCGGACCTCGGTCTGCAGGGGCCCCACGTAGGTGGTCGAGCCGGGCGCGAGGGCGAAGCCGGTGCCCGCGCCGGCGGCGGCGACGAGGAGGACGGCCAGCCACGGGGCCAGGACGCGCGCGGTGCGCAGCCCCGCCCGGCCGGCCCGGTGCGAGCGCAGCGCGGCACCGGCCCGCGCGGTGCGGGCGGCGAGCTCGCGGCGCGCGGCGCCGCGGCGGGCACCGGCTCGCGCGGCGGGGCGGGGGGTCGCGGGCATCGACCCGATCCTCGCCCATCGGCCCCGGGCGCGCGTGACCGGTGCGCCGGGCGGGTAGGGGGCGGGCATGACGAGCACCCAGACCCCCGCCCCGGACGCCCTGCGCGACCTGCGCTCGGCCGACCCCGCCGGCCGGCCCGGCCCGGCCCTGGTCACCGGCTCCGAGTCCGGCATCGGCCGCGCCACGGCCGTCGAGCTGGCCCGGCGCGGGCACGACGTGGGGGTGACCTGGTACCGCGACGAGGCCGAGGGCGAGCGGACGGCCGAGGAGGTGCGCGCCCTGGGGCGGCGCGCCGAGCTGCGCCACCTGGACCTGACGCGGCTGCCGGGGGCCGCCGACGTCGTCGACGAGCTGGCCGAGGCCCTCGGCGGGGTGGAGGTCCTCGTCAACAACGCCGGGACGGGCACCTCGACGCTGCTGCTGGACCTGGCCTTCGAGGACTGGCGCGAGGTCGTGGCCACGGACCTGGACGGGGCGTTCTGCTGCCTGCAGCGGGCCGCGCGCCGGATGGTCGCCGCCGGGCGCGGCGGGCGGGTCGTCAACATCACCAGCGTGCACGAGCACCAGCCCCGCGTCGGCGCGGCGCCCTACTGCGCGGCCAAGGGCGGCCTGGGGCTGCTGACCCGCACGGCGGCGATCGAGCTGGCCGAGCACGGCATCACGGTCAACTCCGTGGCGCCCGGGGAGATCGCCACGCCGATGACGGGCAACGAGGACGTCGACCCGCACGGGGTGCAGCGCCCGGGGGTGCCGCTGGGCCGCCCGGGCGACGCGCGCGAGATCGCCGCCGTCGTGGGCTTCCTGTGCTCGCCGGAGGCCTCCTACGTGACGGGGCAGTCGTGGGCGGTGGACGGCGGGATGCTGCAGATGGGGCCGATGGCCGGCTCGCACCTGAGCTCCGGCGACTGGCGCCGCCCCTGAGCGCGGCGCGCCGGCGACCCGCCCCGACGCGCCCCCGCCGCGCCTTGTCTTGACTGGTTCCAGACTGGCTGGTGGACTGGTGCCGTGACCACGACGGCTCCGGACCGCGGGGCGCCGGGATCCCCCGGCGCGCCCGAGGAGCGGCTGCGCGCGCGGGGCCTGCGGGCCACCCGCCCGCGCGCCGTCGTCCTCGGCGTGCTCGACGGCGCCGCGGCCACCGCCGAGCACCTGGCCGTCGCCCAGGTCGTCGACCGGGCCCGCCGGGAGCTGCCCGCCGTGTCCGTGCAGGCCGTCTACGACTGCCTGGACGCCCTGACCCGCGCGGGCCTGGCCCGCCGCATCGAGCCCGCCGGCCACCCCGCCCGCTACGAGGCGCGCGTCGGCGACAACCACCACCACCTGGTGTGCCGCGGGTGCGGGCGCACCGCCGACGTCGACTGCACCGTCGGCGCCGCACCCTGCCTGCTGCCGGACCTCGGCGCACCCGGCCTGCCCGCCGGCTTCACCGTCGACGAGGCCGAGGTCGTCTTCTGGGGCCGCTGCGCCGACTGCGCCGCCACCGGCTCCCCCACCACCACCACCCGACCAGCCGCTGGAGACGCAGCGGAGACGGCAGAACGAGAGGAAGCGCGATGACGGACGTCGCCAGCCAGGCCCCCGCGACCGGGGACGACCGCCCCGTCCTGACCAACCGGCAGGGCCACCCGGTCTACGACAACCAGAACCAGCGCACCGTCGGCGCCCGCGGGCCCGCCACGCTGGAGAACTACCAGTTCCTCGAGAAGATCAGCCACTTCGACCGCGAGCGCGTCCCCGAGCGCGTCGTG
The DNA here is from genome assembly GCF_041020755.1 of Kineococcus terrestris. Classification (NCBI taxonomy): domain Bacteria; kingdom Bacillati; phylum Actinomycetota; class Actinomycetes; order Kineosporiales; family Kineosporiaceae; genus Kineococcus; species Kineococcus terrestris. The sequence goes on from NZ_JBEUEI010000010.1 coordinate 8,694, forward strand.
CACGCGCGCGGCACCACCGCGTTCGGGTACTTCGAGGCCTACGGCACCTTCGGCGACGAGCCGATCTCGAAGTTCACCCGCGCCAAGCTGTTCCAGGAGCAGGGCAAGCGCACCGACGTCGCGGTCCGCTTCTCCACCGTGGCCGGCGGCCGGGACTCCTCCGAGGCGCTGCGCGACCCGCGCGGGTTCGCGGTGAAGTTCTACACCGAGGACGGCAACTGGGACCTCGTCGGCAACAACCTGGGCGTCTTCTTCATCCGCGACGCCATCAAGTTCCCGGACTTCATCCACTCCCAGAAGCCCGACCCGGTGACCTTCGACCGCCAGGTGCCCAACCGGGTGTTCGACTTCGCCAGCCAGACGCCCGAGTCGCTGCACATGTTCACCCTCGTGTTCAGCCCGCGCGGCATCCCGGCCAGCTACCGCACCCAGCAGGGCTTCGGCGTGAACACCTACAAGTGGGTGAACCCTGAGGGCGAGACGCTGCTGGTCAAGTACCACTGGCACCCCAAGCAGGGCGTGAAGAGCTGGACCGCCGCCGACGCGGCCGCCGTGCAGGCGCAGGACCTCGGCCCGCACACCCGCGACCTGTACGCCGCGATCGACGCGGGCGACCACCCCGAGTGGGAGCTGCTCGTGCAGGTCATGAGCGACGAGGAGCACCCGGAGCTGGACTTCGACCCCTTGGACGACACCAAGGTGTGGCCCGAGAACGTCTTCCCGCTCACCCCGATCGGGAAGATGGTCCTGGACCGCAAGCCGGTGGACTTCTTCACCGAGAGCGAGCAGATCGCCTTCGGCACCGGCGTCCTGGTCGACGGCCTGGACTTCTCCGACGACAAGATGCTCGTCGGCCGGACGTTCTCCTACTCCGACACCCAGCGCCACCGCATCGGCCCGAACTACCTGCAGCTGCCGGTGAACCAGGCCAAGAACGCCGCCGTCCGCACCAACCAGCGCGACGGGGCCATGGCGTACCACGTCGACGGGCGGGGCGAGAACCCGACGGTGAACTACGAGCCGTCCATCATCGGCGGCCTGCGCGAGGGCACCTACCCCACCCACGACGAGCAGGGCCCCGTCATCTCCGGGCGCCTGACGCGCAAGCGGATCCCGCGCACGAACGACTACCAGCAGGCCGGCGAGCGCTTCCAGCTCTCGGAGGACTGGGAGAAGGACGAGCTCGTCGCGAACTTCGTCGACGCGCTGTCGCAGTGCATCCGCCCCATCCAGGAGCGCATGGTCTGGCACATGTTCATGGCCGACGACGAGTACGGCCGCCGCGTCGGCGAGGGCCTGGGCATCACCGCCGACGACGTCCGCCACCTGGAGCCGCTGCAGACGCAGACCCTGACCGAGGAGGAGCTGCAGCGCCTGGCCAACCTCGGCAAGAACGGCCCGCGCGACGTCACCGGGCTGGTCATGACCCACGCCGTGCCGAACGAGCGCGACGCGCGCGTCTGACGCGGTCCCCGCTCGATCGACGGGCGCCGTCCCCCGCGGGGGGCGGCGCCCGTCGCCGTCCACGCCGCTCCGGGCCGCTACCGTCGCGGGGTGGACGGCACAGCGACCGGCGCGGACGCGCGCGCGTGGGTGCACGAGGCCGTGCGCCTCGTGCAGGCCGACGGCAACCGCAGCGCCGACACCCACCTGCGGGTGTTCCCGCTGCCGCCCGCGTGGGGCGTGGACCTGTACCTCAAGGACGAGTCGACGCACCCCACCGGATCGCTGAAGCACCGCCTGGCGCGCTCGCTGTTCCTCTTCGGCCTGGCCAACGGCGACATCGGCCCCGGCACCACGCTCGTGGAGGCCTCCAGCGGGTCCACGACCGTGTCCGAGGCGTACTTCGCGCGGATGCTCGGCCTGCCGTTCACGGCCGTCGTGCCCCGCGCCACGGCCCCGGCCAAGCTCGGGCTGATCCGCCGCCAGGGCGGGCGGGTCCACCTGGTCGACGACCCCGGCGCCGTCTACGCGGTCGCCGAGGAGCTCGGCGCCCGCCCCGGGCACCACTACCTGGACCAGTTCGGGCAGGCCTCCACCGTCACCGACTGGCGCGGCAACAACAACATCGCCTGCTCGATCTTCGAGCAGATGGCGCTGGAGCGGCACCCCGAACCCGCCTGGATCGTCGTGGGCGCGGGCACCGGCGGCACCAGCGCCACCATCGGCCGCTACTGCCGCTACCAGCGCCACGCCACCCGCCTCGCCGTCGCCGACCCGGAGGGCTCGGTGTTCGCGCGGGCCTGGCGCACCGGCTCGCGGGACGTCACCGGGCCCGGCTCGCGCATCGAGGGCATCGGCCGGCCGCGGGTGGAACCCTCGTTCGTGCCCGGCGTCGTCGACGAGGTCGTCACGGTGGCCGACGAGGAGTCGGTGGCCGCGACCCGGCTGCTGCACGAGCGGATCGGCGTGCGCGCCGGCGCCTCGACCGGCACGAACCTCGTCGTGGCGCTGGACCTCGTGGACCGCATGTGCCGCGAGGGCCGCTCGGGCAGCGTCGTCACCCTCATCTGCGACGACGGCGACCGCTACCTGGACACCTACTACGACGACGCGTGGGTGGCCGCGCGCGGCTGGGACCTCGCCCGGGCCCGCGCCCGCCTGGACCCGCTGGCCCCGCCGGTCGCCTGACGCGCGCGAGCGCCCGGCCCCCGCGGGGACCGGGCGCTCGCGCGCGGGACGTCTCGGGGACCTCAGGAGTCCAGCGAGGCGTCCAGCGAGATGTCGACACCGGTGAGGGCCTTGGAGACCGGGCAGGTCTCCTTGGCCGCCTGCGCGGCCTCCGCGAAGCCGTCGGCGTCCAGGCCGCCGACCTCACCGCGCACGGTGAGCTTGATACCGGTCAGGCGGAAGCCGCCGGCCGGGTCCGGGCCCAGCGAGACGTCGGCGGTGACCTCCAGGCTCTCCGGGGTGCCGCCCGCCTCGGCGAGCAGCGCCGACAGCTGCATCGCGTAGCAGGACGAGTGCGCCGCCGCGATCAGCTCCTCCGGGCTCGTCGTCCCCCCGGCCTCGTCGGCCGCCCGCTTCGGGAAGGAGACGTCGTAGGTGCCGACCTTCGAGCTGGACAGCTCGACCTGGCCGGAGCCCTCCTCGAGGCTGCCGTTCCAGGCGGTGCGTGCGGTGCGCGTGGGCATGTGCCCTCCAGACGTGTCGGGTGCGCGGACGGGCCTCATCCTCACCACCCGGCGCCGCCCCCGCCACCGGGGCCCGCACGCACCAGGCCCCCGCCCAGCGGACGCTGGACGGGGGCCTGCGGTGCTGCGGGAGCGGTCAGCCGCGCGGCGCGCTCTCGCGGCGCGGACCGCCGCGGAACCCGCCGTCGCGGCGGGGACCGCCGCGGAAGCCGCCGTCGCGGCGGGGGCCGCCGCGGCGCGGGCCGCGGCCGTCGCGCTCGGGACGCGTGCGCGGCTTGACGACGACCGGCTCGCCGGACTCGGCCACGGCGCGCACGGTGTCGTCACCGGCCGCGACGTGCTCGACGGCGTTGGCGTCCACACCGGCGTCGCGGTGCAGCCAGCCGTAGCGGCGGACCTGGTCGGGCAGCGCGATCGCCAGGACGGTGCCCTTGGCGCCGGCGCGCGCGGTGCGGCCGGAGCGGTGCAGGTAGTCCTTGTGGTCGTTCGGCGGGTCCACGTGCACGACGAGGTCCACGTCGTCGACGTGGATGCCGCGGGCGGCGACGTCGGTGGCGACGAGGACGCGGGTCTCGCCCGCGGAGAACGCGTCGATGGCCTTGGAGCGCTGCGCCTGGCGCAGGTCGCCGTGGATGGCCTCGGCCGGGGCGCCGGCCTCGCGCAGCTGGTCGGCCAGGCGCTGCGCGCCCAGCTTGGTGCGCACGAAGAAGATGCTGCGCGCGGGGCGCTGCGAGATCTCCGTGAGGACCGGCAGCTTGTCGTGCGGGCGCAGCGCGAACACGCGGTGCTCCATGTTGCCCACGGAGTCCGGCTCGGCCGGCACGGCGTGGAAGACCGGGTCGACGAGGAAGTCCTTCACCAGGGCCTCGACACCGCGGTCGAGGGTGGCGGAGAAGAACATCCGCTGCCCGTCGGGCCGGGTGCCCTCGAGGATCGCGCGGACGCCGGGCAGGAAGCCCAGGTCGGCCATGTGGTCGGCCTCGTCGAGGACGGAGACGCGCACCTCGCCCAGCGAGACGGCGTCGCGCTCGACGAGGTCCACCAGCCGGCCCGGGGTGGCGATGAGGACGTCGACACCGCGCTGCAGCGCGGCGATCTGGCGGCCGTAGGGCACGCCGCCGACGACGACGGCCATCCGCAGGCCCAGGGAGTCGCCCAGTGGGCGCAGCGCGTCGGCCACCTGCATCGCCAGCTCGCGGGTGGGGACGAGCACCAGGCCGCGGGGGGCGCCGGTGATGCGGGTGCGGGTGCCGGCGGCCAGGCGTGCCAGCATCGGCAGGCCGAAGCCCAGCGTCTTGCCGGAGCCCGTGCGGGCGCGGCCCAGCACGTCGCGGCCGGCGATGCCGTCGGGCAGCACGCGCGCCTGGATGGCGAAGGGCGCGGTCATCCCGCGCTTCTCCAGCGCGGCGACGAGCTCGGCCGGCAGGCCAAGCTCGGCGAAGGTCGCCTCGGGGACCTCGACCTGCTCGGCCGCGGTGAGGGCCTGCTCGGTCGGGGACGGCGCGAAGGAGCGGGGGCTGCGCGGCGGCCCGGAGCGGTTGCCGCGGTAGCCGCCGCGGCCGGAGGAGCCGCCGTAGGCGCCGCCGCCGGAGCCGCCGGAGCCGCGGTAGCCGCCGCGGTCGGAGGAGGAGGACCCGCGGTAGCCGCCGCGGTCGCCGCCGCGACGGTCGTCGGAGCGGTAGGAGCGGGCGCCGCGGCGCTCGCCGTAGGGGTTGTCGCCGTCGAAGGACGGGCGGGAGGAACGGTACTGCTCAGGCATGCGTGAAAGCGCTCCACAGAGGGATCGGCGGCCGCACAGCGGTCGGCCCCCGGCTCGTGGGCGCAGCGGTGCGCTGCGCGCTGGTCGGAGGATGAGACTCAAGCGACCTCGCGGGCGGCTCGCCCGCTGAGTGGACGGCGTGGAGCCGTCGCGACCAGCTTAACAGCGACCGGGCGCGGGACCTTCCCGCGGTCCACCGCGCACCCGCGCCCGGCCGGTCCCCGCGAGCGCTCAGCCGCGCGAGGCCTGGATCGCGGTGAGCGCGATCGTGTAGACGATGTCGTCGACCAGCGCGCCGCGCGAGAGGTCGTTCACCGGCTTGGCCAGCCCCTGCAGCATCGGGCCGACGGAGATGACACCCGCGTTGCGCTGCACCGCCTTGTACGTCGTGTTGCCCGTGTTGAGGTCGGGGAAGACGAACACCGTGGCGCGGCCTGCCACGGGCGAGTCCGGCGCCTTCGAGCGCGCCACCGACGCCACCGCGGCCGCGTCGTACTGCAGCGGGCCGTCGATGACCAGGTCGGGCTCGCGCTCGCGCGCGATGCGGGTGGCCTCGGCGACCTTGTCGACGCTGGAGCCGGCGCCGCTGGACCCCGTCGAGAAGCTGATCATCGCCACCCGCGGCTCGATGCCGAACGCGCGCGCCGAGGCCGCGCTCTGCAGCGCGATGTCGGCCAGCTCCTCCGCGTCCGGGTCCGGGTTCACCGCGCAGTCGCCGTAGATGACGACGTCGTCGGGCAGGCACATGAAGAAGACGCTGGAGACGAGCCTGGCGCCCGGCTTGGTGCGCACGATCTGCAGCGCCGGGCGCACCGTGGCGGCCGTGGTGTGCACGGCACCGGCCACCAGCCCGTCGACGTCCCCGGCCTGCAGCATCGTCGTGCCCAGCACGATCGGGTCGGCCAGCGAGTCGCGCGCCACGTCCGGCTGCAGGCCCTTGTGCTTGCGGGCCTCCACCAGCACGTCGACGTAGCGGTCCACGAGCCCCGCCGGGTCGAGCACCTCCACGCCCTCGGGCAGCGAGATCCCCAGCCCGGCGGCCACCGCGGCGACCTCGTCGGGGGCCGCGAGCAGGACGGGCCGGGCGATGCCGCGCTCGGCGCACACCGCGGCCGCCTGCACGGTGCGCGGCTCGGTGCCCTCGGGCAGCACGATGCGCTGCACCCGCTCGGCGGCCAGCGTCGTCAGGCGCCGGCGGAACGCCGCCGGGGACAGCCGCGGGGTGTGCTGGGAGCCGGGCAGCCCCGCCAGCCACGCCGGGTCCAGGGCGTCGGCGACCGTGCCGGTGACCGCCAGCGCCCGCTCGGCGTCGTCGGCGGGCACCTCGGGGTCCAGGCGGTTGACGGCGGTGGCGGTCGCGTAGGTGCTGCGGCGGGTCAGCAGGATCGGCAGGCCGGTGGCGGCGGCCGCGTGCGTCAGGTCCGCCACCCGCGGGTCCATCGCCACCCCGGCGGTCAGCAGCAGCCCCGCCAGGCGCACCCCGTTGAGGGCAGCCAGGCAGGCGGACAGGACGACGTCGTGCCGGTCGCCCGGCACGAGGATCAGCCGGCCCTCGCGCAGCAGCGGCAGCATCCCCGGCACGGCCTGCGCGGCGACGACGACCTCCTTGACGCGCCGCTGCTGGTCGCCGTGGGTGAGGACGTCCACGTCCAGCTGGTGCACGAGGTCGCGCACCCGCGGCCACGTCAGGTCGCTGCGGAACGGCACGGCGCCCACCAGCGGGATGCCGTGGTGCTCCAGCGCCCCGCGCAGGGCGGCGATCCGGCCGACGGCGGTCTCGGGGTCCTCGGGCACGGGCCAGCGGGACACGACACCGCCGACGACGCGCAGCCCCTCCCCCGCCCGGTACGTGCCGGCCGTGACGGCCATGTCCTCGGCGATGCGCTCGGCGGCGCCCGGGTCGGCCCCGTCGGCGCCGGCCGCGCCCACGAGCAGCACGTCGGCGTCCAGCGCGACGGCCAGCGCCTGGTTCACGCGCCCGGAGAAGACCTGGTCGGCCGAGGGCGCCAGGCCCTCGACGACGACGACGTCGTGGGCGGCCAGCACGCCCTCGGCGGCGGCGACCACCTCCTCCATGAGGTCGTCGACCTCGCCGCGGCTGAGGCGCTCCACGACGCGGCCGGCGGCGATGGGCTCGGCCGGCTCCAGCGACGTCGTCAGCCGCACGAGGGCCACCGAGCGGTCCGGCTCCCCGCCGCGGGTCGCCTGGGCCAGCGGCTTGTGGAAGCCGACGGCCACGCCGCGCGCGTCCAGGGCGCGCAGCAGGCCCAGGCAGGTGGAGGTCAGGCCGGCGCCGTGGCCGGTGGGGACGACGAGCAGGGTGCGGGCCACGGGACGGTCCTCCGGCGCTTCTCGGGCTGGCGGGCTGGCGGGTCAGCGGTCGTGGACGAGGGCCACGGTGTCGCGGGCGATGAGCAGCTCCTCGTCGGTGGGCACCACCATCGCCAGCGGGCCGGGCCGGTCGGCGGTGATGCGCCCGGCGGGCACGGAGCCGCGCCCGTGCCCGGCGTTGGCCGCCGGGTCCTCCTCCAGCCCCAGGTGGCGCAGCGACGCCAGCAGGCGGGAGCGGACCTCGACGGCGTTCTCGCCGATGCCGCCGGTCAGGACGAGGGCGTCCAGGCCGCCCAGGGGGACGGTGAGCGCGGCCACGTGCTTGGCGGCGCGGTGCACGAACACGTCCAGGGCCAGCTTCGCGCCCGCGTGCCCGGCCGCGGCCTCCTCCGTCAGGGTGCGCACGTCGTTGGACAGCCCGGACAGCGCCAGCAGCCCGGACTCGGAGTTCAGCTGCTTGACGACGGCGGCGGCGTCCAGGCCGGTGCGGTCGGCGACCAGCTCGACGACGGCCGGGTCCAGGTCCCCGGAGCGGGTGCCCATGACCAGCCCCTCCAGCGGCGTCAGGCCCATCGTGGTGTCCACCGAGCGCCCGCCGAGGACGGCGGTGGCCGAGCAGCCGTTGCCCAGGTGCGCCACGACCAGGCGCGAGGAGGCCGGGTCCAGGCCGGCGTCGCGCTGGAGCACCTCGGCGGCGCGGCGGGAGACGAAGCGGTGGCTGGTGCCGTGCATGCCGTAGCGGCGCACGCCGTACTCCTCGTACCAGCGGGTCGGCACGGCGTAGCGGTACGCGCGCTCGGGCATCGTCTGGTGGAAGGCGGTGTCGAAGACGGCGACGTGCTCCAGCTCCGGCAGCACCGCGCGGGCGGCCTCGATGCCGGAGACGTTCGCGGGGTTGTGCAGGGGCGCCAGCGCCGACAGCTCCGCGATGCGGGCCAGCACCCGGTCGTCGATCCGCACCGAGCCGTGGAAGACGGACCCGCCCTGCACGACGCGGTGGCCCACGCCCAGCAGCGGCGGCAGGTCCATGTCCAGCAGGCGCTGCAGCACGTGCGCCAGCGCCCCGCGGTGCGTGCTGGCGGCCGGCGTGATGGTGCGGGTGCCCTGCGCGGTGCGCATGTGGACGACGGCGTCGGGGGTGCCCAGGCGCTCGCCCAGGCAGGACAGCGCCCGCTCCCCCGTGACCGGGTCGACGAGGGCGAGCTTGACCGAGGAGCTGCCGCAGTTGACGACGACCACCGAGCCGGTGGAGCCGGTGGAGCCGGTGCTGCCGTCGGTGCGGGTGGCGGGGTCCGGGGCGGGGCTCGTCACAGCCCCGAGCCTCGCACGAGCCGCGCGCGCCCACCCGTCAGGGCTGCTCGGCCCCCGGCGGCGGGTCGGGCAGCTGCCGGCCGGGCAGGACCTCCAGCAGCGCCCCGGCCAGGCCGGGCGTCGAGTCCAGCGCCAGCTGCCCCTCGGGGAGCAGGTACGCCATGACGGCCACCCGCTCGGCGGGGTAGTCGATGGCCCCGCCGGCGGCGATGAGCTGGCCCCACCCGGCGGCCCAGTTGCGGCCCTCGTCGTCGGTGCCGCACAGGCAGAACGGCCAGATGCCCATGCCGACGGTGAGGTCGTCGACGGCGAGCATCTCCCGGCGCGCCTCCTCGGTCAGCACCGCGTCGGTCTCCACCAGCAGGGAGTACCAGCGGGCCAGGTCGCCCGGGGAGGCCCACAGGCCGCCGGAGGAGGAGCCCACCCAGCCGGGCAGCTCGGTCTCGTCGACGCGGAACGTCGTCAGCCCCAGCCCGGCGGCCAGGCGCTCGGCGACCAGGTCGCCGAAGCGCTGGCCGGTGACGTCCTCCAGCAGCAGCCCCAGCCACAGGTAGCCGGAGTTGGAGTAGGCCACGCTCGTGCCCGGCTCGAACACCTGCGGCTCGTCCAGCGACAGCTGCACGATGTCCTCCGCGCTGTAGACCGCCTCCGGGTCGTAGGCCGGGGAGTCCTGGTAGGGCAGCAGGCCGCCCGCGTGCCGCATGAGCTGGCGCGGGGTGGGGACCTCCAGGTCCGCGGGCACGTCCAGGCCGGGCAGGTCGGGCACGGGGGCGTCGATGTCGACGGTGCCGGCGGTCCACTCCTGCAGGACGAGCGCGGCGGTGACGCTCTTGGTCAGGGACGCCGCCTGGACCTCCTGCCCGACGGGCAGTCCCTCGCCCACCTGGGAGCTGGTGGTGCCCTCCCACACGGCGTCGCCGGAGACGACGGCCACGCTGCCGGCGTCGATGCCGTCGACGGAGGCGACCCACTCGTCCAGGCGCTGCTGCAGCGCGTCGGCGGGCAGCTCGGCCAGCGGCTCGGTGCGGTACGGCAGCACCTGGACGGGGTCGGCGTCCGCGCTGAAGGCGGACTGGCCGAGGGCCTCGCGGTCGCTGGGGCCGGGGATGGCGACCAGGGACGGGCTCAGCCCGCCCTGGAAGGCGCCGGCGAGGGCGACGACGAGCGCGCTGGTGGCGGCCGCCGAGGACAGCACGGTGACGGGCGTCCCCACGCGGCCCAGCGGCCGCGCCAGCCGGCGCCCGCGCCGGCCCGGCCACAGCCGCGGCGGCCGCCCGCCCGCGAGGTCCTCGACCCAGCCGAGCAGCAGCACGGCCAGCAGCGTGCCGGCGGCGGTGACGGCCAGGACGACGGTGATCCCGGTCGCGGTGCCCGCGTCCAGGCCCCAGCGGTCCACGCCGGTGCGCGCCAGCACGATCATCGCCGGGTGCCACAGGTAGATCGTCACGGCGCGGGCGGTGAAGCCGCGGGCCAGCGGCGCCAGCCGCGCCGAGCCGGACAGGGCGCGCAGCGGCCGCTCGACGGCGGCCAGGCCCAGCAGCCAGCCCAGCGAGGCCAGCGCCAGCAGCAGCCAGGAGTTGTTCAGCGACCAGCGCTCCAGCGGCAGGACGCGGGTCAGGGCCAGCGCGCCGGCGACGAGGACGACGCCCGCGGCCACGAGCACGGCGCCGGGGACCCTCCGGCGCGGGGCGTCCACGGCCGGGGACCCGGCGGGGCCCGCGGGACGGGCGCGGCGCGAGCGCGCCCACGCGGCGCCCAGCACGGCGAAGCTGCCGTAGCAGAGCAGGTCGCCGACGGCGGTGCGCGGCCAGCCGGCCAGGGTCGGCCAGCCGTACTGGGGGCCGACCTCCAGCGCCGCCAGGCCCGCCAGGGCGACGACGAGGGTGCCCAGCGTGCGGGCCGGCCCGCGCGCGCACCACAGGACGACGGGCGCCAGCAGCAGCAGCCACAGGTAGTCGGTGACGTACCACAGGTGCGAGGTCAGCCACCCCTGCTGCCCCTCCGGGGACACCGGTGTCAGCAGCGGCAGGAGCCACGGCAGCAGCTCGCGCCGGCCGGGCGCGTCGCCGCCCTCCCCGGCCGGGGCCGTCCACCAGGTGACGTACGTGACGGCGACGACCGCGACGGCGTACACCCAGAACGGCACGAGGAGGCGGCGGGCCCGCTTGGCGGCGGTGCGCAGCCAGGCGAGGCCGCGTCGGCCGCCGCGGCGGCCGACGGAGACCGCCAGCAGGGAGCCGGCGAGGAAGAACATCACCGGCATCGCCGGGAACACCCAGCTCAGCCAGGCCGCGGCGACCGCGTGCCACAGGACGACGCGGACGAGGGCGACCGTGCGCAGGCCGTCGAGCAGGGGGTCGCGCGCCGACGACGGCCCCGGTGCTGGAGCGGTGACGGCGGTCGCGGTCGCCCGGGAGGTGGCCTGCGAGGTGTCCATCACGCGCGATTGTCCCAGCCCGGACACCCCTCGTTCACCCGCCGGTCGGCCCGCCACGGGCCGAGCATGCCCGGTTGAGCGCTCAAGCGTCCATGATCACGGCGGGGTGGGGCGGGTCAGGAGAGCGGCAGCTCCCACGTGGCGCGCTCCAGGCAGGTCTCCCAGAACAGGTGCTCGTAGCGCGTGGCCGTGGCGAACGCCTCGTGCATCGCCGCCAGCGTCGCGGCGCCGGCCCCCCGCGCGGCCGCGTCCACGTGGTCGCGGGCCGTGGCCGCCGACTCCTGGAAGCCCGGCGCGTCGTAGGTGGCGACCCAGCGGGCGTACGGGTGCTCGCGGTCGGAGCCGGCCGAGGACGCCCGCGCCGCGGCCGCCAGCCGGGCCGCCACGTCGGCGTACACCCAGAAGCACGGCAGCACGGCCGCGGCCGCTACCGGGTACGGCTCCGTCGCGGCCGTCGCCACCAGGTAGGAGACGTAGCCGAGCGTCGTGGGCGAGGCGACCGGCTCGCCCTCCGCGGGCGGCAGCAGCCCCGAGGCCAGCAGGTCCGCGTGCAGCGCGGACTCCACGACCGAGGCGCCCGCGGCCGACGTCGCCCAGAACGCCGACGCCGACGGCTGCGGGCTGCGCGCGGCGAGCAGGGCGAGCGCCCGCCCGTACCCGGCGAGGTAGATCTCGTCCTGCTCCAGGTAGTGGCGGAAGCTGCGCGGGTCCAGGGAGCCGTCGCCGAGGGCGGCCAGGAACGCCGAGCCGTCGATGGCGGCGCGCAGGCCGGCGGTGCGCTCCCAGGCGTCGGTGGTGAAGGTCACGAGGTGGTCCGTCCTGCCGTGCCGGCGCGGGCGTGGGCGTGGGCGTGGAAGTGGTCGACGGGGCCGTGGCCGGAGCCGACGCCGAGGCCGGCGCCCGCCGCGAGCGCCCCCTGCAGGTAGTCGCGGGCCTCCTCCACCAGCGGCAGCCACCCGGCGGTCGTGGGCTCCGGCGGCGCGGGGGCGCGGGCGGCCAGCGCCGCCAGGGCGGAGGACAGGGTGCAGCCCGTGCCGTGCGTCGCCGTGGTGTCCAGGCGCGGCCGGCCCACCAGCGCGGTGCGGCCCGCGCCGGCGAGGACGTCGACGCTGTCGCCGCCGTCCAGGTGCCCGCCCTTGAGCAGCACGACGGCCCCGCAGCGGCGGTGCAGCTCCTCGGCCTGGTCGACGCACTCCTGCACCGTGCGCGCCGGCGGCGCGTCCAGCAGGACCGCGGCCTCGGGCACGTTCGGGGTCACGAGCGCCGCCAGCGGCAGCAGGTCGGTGCGCAGCGCGTCCACGGCGTCGGCGTCCAGCAGCCGGTCGCCGCTCGTGGCGACCATCACCGGGTCCAGCACGAGCGGCCCGGCGCCGCGCTCGCCCAGCACGCCCGCCACGGCCCGCACGACGTCCGCCGAGCCGAGCATGCCGACCTTGACGGCGTGCACGGCGACGTCGTCGAGCAGGACGTCCAGCTGCCGGCGCACGAAGTCCGCCGGGACCGGGTGGACCCCGGCGACGCCGCGGGTGCTCTGCGCCGTCAGCGCCGTCAGCACGGCCGTGCCGTAGGCGCCCAGCGCGCCGAACGTCTTCAGGTCGGCCTGCACCCCGGCGCCGCCGCTGGGGTCGCTGCCCGCGACGCTCAGGGCGACCCGCGCGGCGCTCACGCGCGCCACCGGGCCAGCAGGCCGGCGGCCGCGGCGGCCGGGTCGTCGGCCGCGCACACCTCCGAGACCGTGCAGGTGCCCGCCAGGCCCAGCCCGCGCAGCTGCCCGACGTTGTGCCCGTGCACCCCGCCGATCGCCACGCACGGCAGGGCGCGCTCGGCGGCCGCAGCGACGACCTCCCGCACGCCGTCCGGGCCCAGCGGCGGCGCGGCCAGCGGCTTGGTGGGCGTCGCCCACACCGGGCCGACGCCCAGGTAGTCCAGCGCCCCGGCGGGCGCGGCGCGCACGCCCGCCACGTCCGAGACGGACAGCCCCAGCAGCAGGTCGGGGCCGACGAGGCGGCGGACCTCCTCGGCGGGCAGGTCCGACTGGCCCAGGTGCACGCCGTCGGCGCCGGCCAGCAGCGCCACGTCCACGGCGTCGTCGACGAGGAGGACGACGTCCGTGCCGGCCAGCGCGTCGCGCACGCGGCGCACCAGCTCCAGCAGCTCGCGGTCGGCGGCGTCCTTGGCGCGCACCTGCACCGCGGTGACGCCGCCGGCCACGGCGGCGCGCACGGTGTCCACGACGCCGCGCTCGCCGCACAGGGCGGTGTCGGTCACCAGGTACAGGGACGGGTCGAAGCGCTCGCGGGCCGAGCCGGGGGCGCGCCCGGCGGCGGGCACGACGGGCATCAGCGCAGCCGCCCGTCGCCCAGGGCCGCGGCCAGCGCGGGTCCGTCGACGGCGTCCAGGGCGTCCACCCAGGCGGTGGCGAACGTGCCGGGCCCGGCGGCGACGGCCGCGGCGCGCTCGGCGGCCAGGCCGACGTGGGCGTGCGCGGCCGCGGCGGCCACCAGCGGGTCGTCGGTGACGGCGGCGTAGGCGGCCGCGAGCGCGCCCAGCGCGCACCCGGCGCCCGTCGTGCGGGTCAGCAGCGGCGAGCCGCCGGCCAGCCGCACCGTGCGCCCGCCGGCCACGAGGACGTCGACCTCGCCGGAGACGGCGACGGCGCCGCCGGTGCGGGCGCTCAGCTCGCGCGCGGCGGCCACGGCCTCCTCGGCGCCCGCGGTGGAGTCCACCCCCCGCCCGCCGGTGCCGGCACCGGCCAGGCCGAGGACCTCGGAGGCGTTGCCGCGGACCACGGCGGGGCGGTGCTCCAGCAGCTCGCGGGCCACCCGGGTGCGCAGCGGCAGGCCGCCCACGGCGACCGGGTCGAGCACCCACGGGCGCCCGGCGGCGCGGGCGGCGGCCGCGGCGACGTGCATCGCCGAGGCGCGCACGCCGTCGATCGTGCCGACGTTGACCAGCACCGCGGAGGCGACGGCCGCGAACGCGGCGGACTCCTCCACGCTGTCGACCATCGCCGGGGCGGCGCCCGCGGCCAGGAGGACGTTGGCGCTGATCGTCTGCACGACGGAGTTGGTGAGGCACTGCACCAGCGGAGCCCGCTCGCGCACCGCGGTGCGGGCGTCGCTCAGCTGGTGCGCGGGGACGGCTGCCACGCGTGACATCCCTTCGTCAGCACTACCTGCGTCAGGTTCGACGGGTGTGATCTCAGCCCCGCTCGTGCGGGGCACCCCGTGTCGCCGGCGACCGTAGCACCGGGCGCGGCGGCGCCCCCGCGGGGGTTTCCGCGGGCGCCGGCGCGGGTAGGGGACGGGTATGAGCCTCGACGCCTCGGGACGCACGACGACCGCCCGGCCGCGCACGACGGCGGGCCAGCACCTGTCGCTGGTCGCCGCGGTGGTCCTCCTGCTGGTGGGCGTCGCGGGGTTCGCGGTGTCCGGGTTCACCGACTGGACGCGCGGGGACCTCGAGACGTCGCTGCTGGAGTTCACGATCAACCCGCTGACGAGCGCCGTGTTCGTCGTCGTCGGCGCGCTGGGGCTGCTGGGGCGGCGCACCGCGCGGCTCGCGCGCTGGTACGGCGTCCTGCTGGCGCTCGTGATGGGCGCCCTGGCGGTGTTCGGGTACTCGATCCTCGGCGACCCCGAGGGGAACCCCTTCAACATCAACTACGCGATGACGGCCCTGCTCAGCGTCGTCGCCGCGCTGGGGATCCTCATCGCGCTGGTGCCGACGCGGCTGGGCAAGCGGCCCAGCACGGTCGAGCTCGACTGACCCGCCGGCCTCGCCCGGCTCCCGGCGCGCTCGCCACCCTCCTCCTCGCGGGAGGGGTGGCGGACGCGCCAGGAGTCGCCTGCGGGCGCCGGGACGAGTGTCAGTCGCCGGCGGACAGGCGCGGCTGCGCCCACAGGTCGACGCCGGAGTCGACCGCGAACTCGTCGATCGCGTCCAGCTCGTCCTGCGTGAACTCCAGCTTCGCGACGGCGGCGACGTTGTCCTCGACCTGCTGCACGCTGCTGGCGCCGATGAGGGTCGTCGTGACCCGCCGGTCGCGCAGCACCCACGACAGCGCCAGCTGCGCCAGCGTCTGACCGCGGCCGCGGGCGATCTCGTGCAGGCCGCGGATCCGCCCCAGGTTCTCCTCGGTGAGGATCCCCGGGTCCAGCGACTTGCCCTGCGCCGCGCGGGAGTCCGCGGGCACGCCGTCCAGGTACCGGTCGGTCAGCAGCCCCTGCGCCAGCGCCGTGAACGGGATGCAGCCCACGCCCTCGCGCTCCAGCACGTCCAGCAGCCCGCCCTCGATCCAGCGGTTGAACATCGAGTACGAGGGCTGGTGGATCAGCAGCGGCGTGCCCAGCTCGCGCAGGATCCGCGCCGCCTCCGCGGTGCGCTCGGGGCCGTAGCTGGACAGGCCCACGTACAGCGCCTTGCCGGAGCGGACGATCGCGTCGAGCGCGCCCATCGTCTCCTCCAGCGGCGTCGCCGGGTCCGGGCGGTGGTGGTAGAAGACGTCCACGTACTCCAGGTCCATGCGCCGCAGCGACTGCTCCAGCGAGGCCGTCAGGTACTTGCGCGAGCCGTGGTCGCCGTACGGGCCGGGCCACATGTCCCAGCCGGCCTTGGAGGAGATCACCAGCTCGTCGCGGTACGGGCGCAGGTCCTCGCGCACCAGGCGGCCGAAGTTCGTCTCCGCGCTGCCGTAGGGCGGGCCGTAGTTGTTCGCCAGGTCGAAGTGGGTGATGCCCAGGTCGAAGGCGCGCCGGACGATGTCGCGCTGGGTCTGGAACGGCTTGTCGTCGCCGAAGTTGTGCCAGAAGCCGAGCGAGACGGCCGGCAGGTCCAGGCCGCTGCGGCCGCAGCGGCGGTAGGGCATCGCGTCGTAGCGCGCGGGGTCCGCGGTGAAGGTCACACCCGGGAGCCTGGCACGAGATCGCGCCGGTGCCGCCGCGGGGCGGTTCAGGGCACGTCGTAGGCCGTCGGGCGCAGCGCCCCGTCCACCCGCACCCCGTCGTCGGTGACGGTCAGCGCGCTCAGGTCCACCTGCGGCGGGACGTCGTCCAGCGGGACGGTCCAGCCGTCCAGCAGCGTGAACCCGACGAGCCCGGCGACGCGGCGGGCCTCGCGCAGGGAGACCTCCTGCCCGGCCACGGCCGCCGAGCGCGGCTCCAGCGCGACCGCCCCCGGCACCAGCTGCGGGGTCACCACGAGGGACAGGTCGATCCGGCGGCCGAACACGGAGAACCCGGTGGTGCCGCGCAGGTCCTCCCCCGCCCGGGAGACCTCCACGGGGATCCCGCCGAGCGAGGCCTGCTCGGACAGCTGCGCCCACGGCAGGTCCGCGCGCACCGTGCCGGCGGCGACGTCGACCGTGCCGCCGCGGCCCAGCAGCACCGAGCGCGGGACGTCCACCCGCGGGACGCGCGCGCGCACGTCGCGCAGCTCGACACCGTCGGTGGGCCAGCGCGCGGCCGTCACGGTGACGTCCTCGAAGCGGCCGCGGGCGGCCTGCAGGAGGAACGAGCCGCCCGCGACGCTCACCCGCGGCGTCTCGGGCAGGCCCTCGCTGCGCTGCAGCTCGGCCGCCACCCGGTCGGTGGCCCAGCCGCGCGCGGCGATGTCGGCGGCCACGGCGATGACCGCGAGCGCGACGAGGGTGACGAGGGCGACGACGAGGCGGCGCGCCACCAGGCCCGCGCGCGCCCGGCGCGGCCGCGCGGTGCGGACGTCGCTCACGCCCCCCACTGTGCCGGGCGCGCGAGCGGGGCGAGCAGGCGGGCCCGGCCGCGGAAGGCGTGGACGGCGACCACCCGCAGCCGGGCGGCGGCCCGGTGCAGCTCCAGCCGCCCGGGCGCGGCGGCCAGCAGGGGGTGCCCGGCCTCCACCCAGCCCGCGCGCAGGCCGTCCTCCAGGGCGTCCACGGCCGCGGCGCGCGCGGGCCCGAGCAGCAACCGCGCCAGGTCGAGGTGGGCCAGGAGGTTGCCGGCGTCCAGGCACGGGTCGGCCAGGGCGGCGGTGTCGACGTCCAGCAGCGTGACGCGCCCCCACCCGGCGGGCCCGCCCGTCCCGTCGACGAGGACCTGCCCGTCGTGCAGGTCGCGGTGGGCCGGGACGATCGCGGCGGGCCCCTCGGGACCGGCCGCGCGCAGGGCGGCGGCGACGTCGTCGGCGGCGCGCTCCAGCGCGGCGGCGAGGTCACCGGGCAGCACCCCGTGCGCGCGCGCGTCGGCGACCCAGCGGGTCAGGACGGCGGCCTCGTCGGCACCGGTGTGCACGGGCAGCGCGGGGCCGGCGGCCGAGGCAGTGGCCGGGGCGGTGGCCAGCGCCGCGAGCGCGTGGCCCGTCGCGCGGCCCGCGGCCCGGCACTCACCGGCCCCGGCGCGCGCCAGCAGCGAGGTCAGGTCGCGGCCGGGCGCGGGCGCGAGGCGCAGCACGCCGGCGCCGGGGTCGGCGTCGAGGACGTCGACGAGCCGCGGCCGGGCGGGCGCGCCGGACGCGGCCAGGAGCGCGCGCAGGGCGGCGAGCCGGTCCAGGGCGGTGCGGGTGGCGCGGGACCCGGCGACCTTGGCGAAGGCGCGGGGCGCGCCCGGCGGGCCCTCGCGCAGCACGGCCCGCTTGCCGGCGCGGTGGGCCGTGAGCGTCGCCCCGCCCGCCCGCAGCGCGGCCAGCGCGGGCAGCCGCGGGTCGTCGTCGACGACGGCGAGGTCGTCGGCGCCCACCAGGCGCCCGTCCCGCAGCACGGGCCGGGCGGTGGCGGCCACGACCCGCCCGGCGGTGCCCAGGTCGTCCAGGCCCTCCAGGCCCTCCAGGCCCTCCAGGCCCTCCAGGCCCTTCAGGCCCTCCAGGCCCTCCAGGACCAGGCGCCCGTCCTTGCCGGGCCAGGCGCGGCGCCAGCGCACCCCCGGCGGGGTGGGCAGCGCGAGGTCGCCGGGCCCGGCGCCGGTCGCGGCGCGGGGGTCGGCAGGCGGAGCGGTCGGGGTCAGCACGGGACCTCCTCCAGGGCGCGCCCGGCGAGCGCGAGCAGCGCCCCGGCGCGGGCGGTGTGGTCGGGGCGGCGGCGGCGGAACGGCTCGGGCAGCCGCAGCGCGGCGGCGGCCGCCACGAGCAGCGGGTGCGGGGCGGGACCCGGCAGGACCGCCCCCGCCACGTCCCCCACCACGTCCTCGCCCGCCGGGGCGGCGGCGGTCGCGGCGGCCCGCCACCCGGCGGCGTCCCACCCCGCGGGCGCCACGGCGGCGCGGTCCAGGTCCAGCAGCACCAGGCGCCCGTTCGGCGCGCGCAGCACCTGGTCGGCGGACAGGTCCCCGTGCGCGGGCACGCGCGGGGCCAGGACGTCCGGGTGCCGGTCGGCGGCCCGCTGCCAGCGGCGGGCCAGGTCCCGGGCGCGGGCCAGGTCGGCGGCCGGCAGGGCCAGCGGGCCGGTCAGCGCGGCGCGCACCGAGGCGGCCAGCGCCGCGGGCGCCAGGACGGGCAGCCCCGGCAGGTCCGCGGGGTCGGCCGCCCACCAGCCGCGCAGCAGTCCTGCGACCTCCCCCGCGACCTCCCCCGCGACCTCGTCCCCGACCGGGGACCCCCCCGCGTCGAGCGCCGCGCCGGCCAGCAGCTCCTGCTCGGCCACGTGCGCGTCGCGCAGCCGGGCCGCCGGCACGGCCACCCCGGCGCGGGCGGCCAGCGCCGCCGCGCGCACCGAGCGGGCCGCCGTCGCGGTGTCGGCGTGGACCTTCACCACGAGGCCGCCGTCCCCGTCGCCCCTGGCGGCCGCCCCGACGGCCAGGACGGCGCGCCGGGCCGGGTTGTGGGCCAGCGGCCGCGCCGCCGCGAGGTCGGCGTGCCGGCGCAGCGCGGGCAGGCCGCGGTCGACGGCCGCGGGCACGAGGACGGCCCGTGCGGCCGGGTCCACCGCGCGCGGGCGGCCCGCCGCGGCCCGCAGGTCCTTGCCCGCCTTGCCCCACGCGCCGGGCCCGTACCCCAGCAGCAGCCACCACGGCCCGCCGTCGCCGGGGTCGACCGCCGCGCGCACGCTCGTCCCCGGCTTCCAGCGCAGCCGGTCCACCCGGGCGCCCGCGGGCAGCGCGACACCGTGCCGGGCGGCCCAGCCGCGCAGCCGGGCGTCGTCGAGGGCCGGGGCGAGGGCGGGCAGGGCCGGGTCCAGCGCGCCCTCCGCGCCGCGCACCGCCCCGTCCGTCGCCGCGCTCACGCCCGCACCCGCTCGTCCCGCCGCTCCCCCGCGACCGCCGCCGCGCCCGCTCCGAGACCCACCCCGTACCGGGCGCTGACGTCGGCGAAGCGGCCGTCGCGCAGCTCCACGACCCGGTCGCACCACGACAGCAGCGAGGTGTCGTGGGTGACCAGCAGCGTCGTGCGCCCCTGCGCCAGCCGGCGCAGCGCGTCCAGCACGGTGGCGGTCGAGGCGGCGTCCAGGCCCGTCGTCGGCTCGTCCAGCAGCAGCAGGCCCGGCTGGCGCAGCATGGCGCGGGCGATGGCCAGCCGCTGGCGCTGCCCGCCGGACAGGGAGCCGCCGCGCTCGGCGACGACCGTGTCGTAGCCGTCGGGCAGGGCGCTGACGAAGTCGTGCGCGCCGACGGCCCGCACGGCGGCCTCCACCTCCGCGTCGGTGGCGCCGGGCCGGCCCAGCCGCACGTTGTCGCGCACGCTGGCCGCGAACAGGACCGGCTCCTGCAGCACGACGGCCGTGCTCTCGCGCACCGAGGAGCGGCGCAGCCGGCGGGCGTCGTGGCCGTCGAGCAGGACGCGCCCGCCGACCGGGTCGACCAGGCGCAGCAGCACCTGCAGCGCCGTGGACTTGCCCGCGCCGCTGGGGCCGACGACGGCGACCTTCTCCCCCGGGTGCAGCTCCAGGTCCGCCCCGCGCAGCACGGCGTGGCCGGGGCGGCGCTCGACGGTGACGCCCTCCAGCCGCACGTAGCCGTGCAGGCGGGCCAGCTCGCGCGCGCCCGGCTCGTCGGGCAGCGGCCGCGCCCGGTCCAGGGTGTCCGCGACGCGCTCGCCGGAGGCGGCGGCGCGCGCGATGCGGCCGGTGTGCTTGGCCAGGTCGCGCACGGGCCGGAACGCGGCCTTGAGGTAGGTGAGGAAGACGACGAGGTCGCCGACGCTCAGGGCACCGGCCAGGACCCGCTGGGCGCCCACGACCAGGACGACCGCGGTGGCGACGCCGACGAGGACGTCCACGCGCCGCTCCAGGCCGGCGGCCAGCCGGCGCGCGCGGACCCCGTCGCGCAGGGTGCCGTCGTTGGCGGAGGAGAACGCCGCGGCCCGCACCGGCTGCAGGTCGTAGGCCTGCAGGAAGCCGATGCTGGCGAAGGACTCGGACGTGTCGGCGGCCAGGGCGCCCTCGCGGCTGCGCTGGGCGCGGGAGGCGTCGGTGATGCGGGCGCTGGAGCGGCGGCCGGTCAGCAGCAGCAGCGGGACGACGGCCAGCACGGCCACGGCCAGCAGCGGGTCGAGGACGAGCATGACGGCGGCCATCGCCACGAAGGTGACGACGCTGCCCAGCAGCGGCAGCCCGGCCGTGATGGCGGCCTCCTGCACGCGCCCGACGTCGCTGACGACCCGGGTGACGAGGTCACCGGTGCGGGCGCGGGCGTGGAAGGCGGGCTCGGCGTGCAGGAGCCGGTCGTGGACGGCGGCGCGCAGCCGCGTGGTGGTGCGCGAGCCGACGAGGGCGAACGCGACGCTCGTCAGGTAGGCGGCGGCCGCGCGCCCGAGGGCGACGAGGACGAGGGCCAGCCCGGCGAGCAGGACGAGGCGGGTGGTGCCGGCGGCCGGCTCGCCGCCGGCGGCGGCCGGGACGACGGAGTCGATGACGAACTTCAGCGGCCACGGCTCGGCCAGCCGGAAGGCGACCTCGGCCAGCAGGGTCAGCAGGCCGCCGGCGGCCAGGGGCCGCGAGCCCTTCGTGTGGGGGGCGACCAGGCGGGCGGTGCGGGCCAGCGGGGAGCGGCGGCGGCTCACGCGGGGACCTCCTCGGCGACGCGCCCGGGGAGCCGCCGGACGGCCGGGGCGAGGCTGAGCTCGACGGTGCGCCGCCAGCTCGCCCGCTCGACGACGGCCCGGCGGCCCGCGGCGGCCAGCCGCCCGCGCAGGGCCGGTCCGGTGCGCAGGCGCTGCAGCGCGGCGGTGAGGGCGTCGGCGTCGCCGGGCGGCACGAGCAGCAGCTCCTCGCCGTCGCGGTAGCGCTCGGCGAGGTCGCCGACGGCCGCGGCGACGGTGGGCAGCCCGCACGCCAGGTACTCGGCGACCTTCAGCGGGGAGAAGTACGCACGGCCCGGCGGGTAGGGGGCGACGGCCACGTCCGCGCCGCGCAGGGCGGCCGGCACGTCGGCCGGGGCCAGGGCGCCGGGGGCGTCGACGGCCACCCCGCGGCGCGCGGCCTCGGCCAGGTCGGCGGCGCGGGTGGGCCCGTCGCCCACGAGCAGCAGGCGCACGTCGCGGCCGGGCAGCCCGCGCAGCCGGGCGGCGGCCTCGACGAGCAGCCCGACGCCGTGCCAGGGGCGGAACGCGCCGGCGAAGGCGACGACGAGCTCGCCGTCGTCGGCCCGGCGCGGGTCGGCGGGGTGGAAGCGGTCGACGTCGACGCCGTTGGGGACGGCGTCGACCGGCACCCCGGCGACCGCGGACGC
Organism: Kineococcus terrestris; assembly: GCF_041020755.1. NCBI lineage: Bacteria > Bacillati > Actinomycetota > Actinomycetes > Kineosporiales > Kineosporiaceae > Kineococcus > Kineococcus terrestris. Next base: position 30,297 of record NZ_JBEUEI010000010.1, read on the forward strand.
CCAGTCGGCGACGGGCCGGCTGACGGCCACGGCGTGCCGGGCGGCGCGCAGGGCCCGCGCGGTGCGCTCGTCGGCGCCGGCGACGTCGGTGAGGCTGCGGTGGCGGGCCTGCTCCAGCGGCAGCGGGGCGTTGACCTCCAGCACCGAGGGCACGCCCAGGTCGCGGGCGGTCTCCAGGGCCGAGCAGCTGAACAGCGCGTACCGCTCGTAGACGAACCCGTCGCGCTCCCGGCCGCGCAGCAGGTCCCGCACGAGGGCGCCGGCGCGGGCGTCGGCGGCCACGAGGTCGACCTCGCGCTCGGCGCGGGTGCGCCCGGACGGCAGCCGGAGGTGGTGCACGGCCACGCCGCCGAGGCCGGCGGGGGGCTGGCCGCCGGGGCGGGTGGTGACGACGTGGACGTCGGCGCCCGTGGCGGCCAGGACGCGCAGCACCTCCTGCACGTGCACGGAGCAGCCCTTGCCGCCGAAGACGGGCACGCCGGGGTCGAGGCAGACGAGGACGACGCGGGTGCCGGCGCGCACCCCGGGCAGGGGCCCCGCGCCGGTGCCGGACCCGCTCACGCCGCCACCGCCGGGGCCGCGGTGAGGGCGCGCAGCCGGGCGGCCTGGTCGCGGGCGTCGAAGCGCTCCTCCACCAGGCGGCGGGCCGCGCGCGAGCGCTCCCGGCGCAGCGCCGGGTCGTCGAGCAGGCGGCGCAGCGCGGCGGCCAGGGCGGCGGGGTCCCGCTCGGGCACGAGGGTGCCGGTGACGCCGTCGAGCACGGCCTCGGGGATCCCGGTGACGGGCGTGGAGACCACCGGGGTGCCCACGGCCATCGCCTCCAGCAGGACGGTGGGCAGCCCGTCGCGGTCGCCGTCGGGGGCGACGACGCAGGGGGCGGCGAAGACGGCGCTGCGGCGCAGCAGGTCCACGACGGCGTGCTGCGGCTGCGGGCCGAGGAAGCGCACGGCGCCGGCGAGGCCCGCGGCGCGCGCCCGCTCGCGCAGCGCCGCCTCCTCGGGCCCGCTGCCGGCGAGGTCGAGGCGGACGGGGTCGCCGGCGGCGCGCAGCAGGGCGACGGCGTCCAGGAGGACGTCGAAGCCCTTCTTGGGCACCAGGCGCCCGACGGCGGCCACGACGCGCTCCGCGGCGGGCGCGCTCCGGGGCTCGCTCCAGGGCAGCTCGTCGAGGTCGAGGCCGTTGTAGACGCGCACGGCGCGGGCGCGGGGGTGGCGGGCCGCCAGGTGGGCCACGTTGTGGTCGCTGACGGTGACCACGGCGGCGGCGTCGGCGAGGACGGCGTCCACCCGCGGGCACACCGGCCCGTCGGGGCCGTCGGGGCCGGCGCCGTGGACGAACAGGTCCTTGGCGTGGGCGGTGACGGTGTACGGCAGGCCGGTCAGCAGCGCGGCCAGGCGGGTGGTGCGCCCGGGCAGGGACGCGAAGTGGGCGTGCAGGTGGGTGACGCGCTGCTCGCGGGCCCAGACGGCGAGGTGGACGGCCTGGGCGGCGACGTCGACGTCCTCGGCGAGCAGGTGCGGCAGCGCCGCGGTCAGGTGCGGGAGGTCCTGCGCGCGGCGCAGCGCGGTCCACAGGGCGGCGCTGGAGCGCCCGCCGCTCTCGGGCAGCCACGTGACGGGGGCGGCGACCCGGGCCAGCAGGGCGTGGAAGCGGGTGTCGGTGGTGGGCCGCAGGCTGGCGACGACGACGTCCTCGCCCTGGGCCTCGCGGGCCAGGACCTCGCGGACGACGAACGTCTCGGAGAAGCGCGGGTACACCTTGACGACGTAGCCGACGCGCGGGGCGGTGGGGGCGGTCTCAGCAGGCACGGGGCACCTCGGCGAGGTCGGGCAGGACGGCGGGGACGGTCGCGAGCGCGGGGGCGGCGGGCAGGTCGCCGGTCAGCGGGTCGCCGGTCAGCGGGTCGCCGGTCAGCGGGTCGCCGGTCAGGGGGTCACCGGCCAGCAGCTCGCCGGCGCGGCGGCGCACGGCGTCCAGGCCGTCGAGGGCGATGCCGGTGCGGGCGGCGCGGGGCCGGGTCAGCGCCCCGGCGACCCAGGCGGACAGCCGCTCCGGGCCGGGGGCGATCAGGACGTCGAGGTGGCCGTGCGCGGCCAGGGCGCGGGCGCGGACCTCCTGCTCGCGGCGCGGGCTGGTGCGGGGCACGACGAGGGCGGGGGTGCCGGTGGCCAGCACCTCGGCGACCGTGTTGTAGCCGCCCATGCACACGACGGCGTCGGCCTGCGCGGCCCAGTCGGCGGCGGCGCCGGTGAAGGCCACGACGTGCAGGTCGTCGCGGGCGGCGGCGGCCGCGTCCAGCTCGGCGCGCAGCCCGTCGGGCGCGAAGGGCCCGGGCAGCAGGACCAGCTCGACGCCGTCGGGCAGCGCCGTGCGCAGCAGCGCCCGGGTCAGCGCGGCGCCGTCCTGGCCGCCGCCGACGCCGGCCAGGACCGTGCGGGTGCCGGGGCGGTGCCGCGGCAGCGGCGGGGCGCCGGCGTCGCGCCGGCCCTGCGCGAGGTAGCCGAGGAAGCGCACGGGCGCGCCGAGGGCCGGTGCGGGGGTGCCGGGGGCCAGCTCGGTGCGCACGTCGTGGACGCGGTCGTCGCCGTAGACCCACACCTCGTCGTAGACGGCGCGCAGCGCGTCGTCGCCGCCGTCGCGCCGCCACTCGCGGGCGGCGGCGTCGGGGTGGTCCAGGACGTCGCGCAGGCCCAGGACGGTGCGGGTGCGGCCGCCGGCGCGCAGCCGGGTCAGCGCCCCGCGCAGCTCCTGCTGGAACCCCCACGGCGCCTTGTCGACGACCAGCAGGTCCGGCTCCCAGGCGGCGAGGACGCCGGCGGCGGTGGCGCTGCGCAGCGCGACGACGTCGGCCAGCGGCACGTCGAGGGCGCCGGAGCGGTAGCGGCCGTCGGCGTCCTTGCGCACGGACGGCAGCACGACCAGCTCCACGCCCTCGGGGCGCTCGAAGCGCTGCGCCTCCGGGGAGCCGGTGAGGACGAGGACGTCGGGGCGGCCGGGGGCCGAGCGGACGGCGGCCGCGAGGGCCAGGTTGCGGCGCAGGTGCCCGAGCCCGCAGGTGTCGTGCCCGTACAGGGCGACCCGGGGACGGCGTCCCGGCGGGCGTCCCAGCGCGTCCTGGAGCGGGCGCGTGCCCTGGTGAGCCGTCTGGTGCACGGTCGCCTCCGGTGTCTCCTCGGTGCGGACCGCTTCCCCGGTGCCGCGTCGTGGCGACGACGCTAGGAACGGCGGGTGAGGGCTCCGTGAGGTGATCGTGAGACGGCTCTCACGCGGGGCGGCCCGCGCTCGGCCCCGCGCTCAGCCGCGCACGGGGGCGACGTCCCCGGCCGCGCGGGCCTCGACGTCGCCGGTCTCCCCCGCGCGCGCCGCGGGCCGGCCCAGCAGCACGACGTAGGCGAGGAAGGCCAGCAGGGCGAGGGCGCCGATGCCCACGCGCGCCCACGTGGGCAGCGAGGACGGCGTCACGAACCCCTCGATGAGCCCGGAGACGAAGAGGACGACGACCAGGCCCAGGGCGGTGCCGACCATGGCCCGCCCCTCGCGGGCCAGGGACTGCGCGCGGCTGCGCGGCCCGGGCGCCACCCACGCCCAGAACAGCTTCATGCCCGCACCGGCGGCCACGAACACGGCGGTCAGCTCCAGCAGGCCGTGCGGCAGGATCAGCCCGAAGAACACCTCGCCGCGACCGTTGTCGATGAGCAGCCCGGCCTGCAGCCCCACGTTGAGGGCGTTCTGGGCGAGGGCGAAGACGACGAACACCCCCGTGACGCCCAGGGCCACGCAGGTCGCGGCGACCCAGGCGTTGTTCGTCCAGACCCGCCCGGCGAACGAGGCGCTGGCGTACTCGGAGTAGTAGTTCGCGAAGTCCTGCTCGACGAGGCGGCGCACGTCGGCGTCGGAGCCGAACACGCTGGCCTGCGCCGCGGGGTTCCCGGCGATCCACACCCCGGCGAGCGTCGCCAGGGCCAGGGTGAAGGCGGCCGCGGCCAGGGACCAGCCGCCGGCGCGCCAGACGGCGGCGGGGAACCCGCGCACCGCGAAGCGGGTCACGGCCGACCACGTGGAGGGCCGGCCACCGGTGAGGCGGGCGCGCGCCCGGGCCAGCAGCGTGGACAGCTCGTCGAGCAGCACCGGCTCCGACTGCGCCGAGCGCAGCGAGGACAGGTGGGTGGCGGTGCGCTGGTAGAGGACGACGAGCTCGTCGACCTCGGCGCCGCTCAGGTGCCGGGTCCGCACGAGCCGGCGCAGCCGCTGCCACTCGTCCTCGTGCACGGCCCGGTACGCGTCGACGTCCACCCCGGCAGCCTACGGAGCCGCCCCGCGCGGCGGGTGCGCGCGCGGGCGGTGGCTACCGTGGCCGGGTGGCCGACCCGTGGCGCAGCGCCGACACCGACGACAGCGGCGCCCCGGCGCGCCCGGCCGCCGGCCCGGCGGCGCCCCTGCTGCCCGGTGCGGCGGCGGCCGCGGCCGGCGGACGGCTGGGCGACGTGGCCGGCGGCTCGGGCGACCTGGTCACCGGCGAGGCGGTGGTCCTGGACCTGCGGGCGGCCTCGTTCGCCTCGCGGATGCTGGGGGCGGTCGTCGACGCCGTCGCGGTCGGTCTGCTGCTGCTGCTCGTGCTGTTCGGCTCGCAGGCCCTGGCCGGCGAGCTCGACGAGGCGGCCACGGCGGCGATCGTGCTCGCCGAGGTCGTGCTGTGCCTGGTGGGCGTGCCGGTGCTGGTGGAGACCGTCACGCGGGGCCGCTCGCTGGGCAAGCTGGTCACCGGGCTGCGGGTGGTGCGCGACGACGGCGGGCCGGTGCGCTTCCGGCACGCGCTGGCGCGGGCGCTGCTGGGGTTCTTCGAGCTGTGGGCGACGCTGGGCAGCCCGGCGATCCTGTGCGCGCTGGTCACCGCGCGCGGCAAGCGGTTCGGGGACCTGCTGGCGGGCACGTTCGTCGTGCGCGAGCGCACCGCGGCCAAGCACGTGCCGCTGCCGCCGATGCCGCCGGAGCTGGCGGGGTGGGCGCGGCAGGCGGACATCGGCCGGCTGCCGGCGCCGACGGCCGTGGCGGCGCGGCAGTTCCTGGCGCGGGCCGAGCGCCTGCACCCGGACTCGCGGCGCCGGCTGGGCGCGGACCTGGCGGGCGCGCTGGCCGCCCACGTGGCACCGCCCCCGCCGGCGGGGGTGCCGGCGGAGGCGTTCGTCACGGCCGTGCTGGTGGAGCGGCGGGACCGGGAGCTGGCGCGGATGCGCGCCCAGCGCGGGCGGCTGGAGGAGCTGTCCCGCACGCTGTCCCGCTGAGGGTCCCCGCGCCCGCCGGGCGGGCGCGGGGACGGCGCGTCAGTACCGGTAGGCGTCCGACTTGAACGGGCCGGCGACGTCGACGCCCAGGTAGGCGGCCTGCGTCTTGGTCAGCTCGGTCAGCCGCACCCCGAGGGCGTCCAGGTGCAGGCGGGCGACCTTCTCGTCCAGCAGCTTCGGCAGCACGTGCACGCCCACCGGGTAGGACTCGCGCTTGGTGAACAGCTCGATCTGCGCGAGGACCTGGTTGGTGAAGGAGTTCGACATGACGAAGCTGGGGTGCCCGGTGGCGTTGCCCAGGTTCAGCAGCCGGCCCTCGGACAGGACGATGACGCTGTGCGCGGGGCGGTCGCCGTCGGCGGGGATCCGCCACTCGTGCACCTGCGGCTTGATCTCGACCTTCTCCACGCCGGGCACGCGCGCCAGGCCGGCCATGTCGATCTCGTTGTCGAAGTGGCCGATGTTGCCGACGATCGCCTGGTGCTTCATCCGGACGATGTCCGAGGCCATGATCACGTCGCGGTTGCCGGTGGCGGTGATGAAGATGTCCGCCGTCTCCACCACGTCGTCCAGGCGCACGACCTGGTAGCCGTCCATCGCCGCCTGCAGGGCGTTGATGGGGTCGACCTCGGTGACGACGACGCGGGCGCCCTGCCCGCGCAGCGACTCGGCGCTGCCCTTGCCGACGTCGCCGTAGCCGCACACGACCGCGACCTTGCCGCCGATGAGGACGTCGGTGGCGCGGTTGATCCCGTCGATGAGCGAGTGGCGGGTGCCGTACGTGTTGTCGAACTTCGACTTGGTCACCGAGTCGTTGACGTTGACCGCCGGGAAGGGCAGCACGCCGTTGCGGTGGTACTCGGCCAGGCGCAGCACGCCGGTGGTGGTCTCCTCGGTGACCCCGCCGATGCCCTCCGCGACGCGCGTCCAGCGCTGCGGGTCCTCGGCCAGGCTGCGGCGCAGCAGGTCCAGGACGACCCGGTACTCCTCGGAGTCCTCCTCCGTCGGCTCGGGCACGGCGCCGGCGGCCTCGAAGCGCTTGCCCTCCAGGACGAGCATCGTGGCGTCGCCGCCGTCGTCGAGGATCATGTTGGGGCCGACCCGGTGGCCGTCGGCGTCGGTGCCCCAGTCGAAGATGCGCTCGGCCAGCGCCCAGTACTCCTGCAGCGTCTCGCCCTTCCAGGCGAAGACGGGCACGCCAGCGGGCGCCTCGGGGGTGCCGGCGCCGACGACGACCGCGGCGGCGGCCTGGTCCTGGGTGGAGAAGATGTTGCAGCTGGCCCAGCGGACCTGCGCGCCCAGGGCGACCAGGGTCTCGATGAGCACGGCGGTCTGCACGGTCATGTGCAGGGACCCGGCGATGCGGGCGCCGGACAGCGGCTTGCTCTCGCCGAACTCGGCGCGCAGAGCCATCAGGCCCGGCATCTCGTGCTCGGCCAGGCGCAGCTCGTGGCGGCCGGCGGCGGCCAGCGACAGGTCGCGGACCTGGAACTCGAACGGCTCGTGCGACACGGGTGTCCTCTCTCGCGGTCTGGGGTCTCCCGGCGCGGCCCCTCTGGGCCTCGCGGCATCACCGGACGCCGGAGCCCTCCCAGGGTACGCGGGGCCCCGCGCGAGCACCCTCCCGCGGGAGCCCCTCAGCGCGCGGCCAGGGCTGGCGCCCCCCCGCCCGGCTCCACGGCGCCCGCCGCGGGCACCCCGGCCGTGCTGCGCACGGGCAGCGTGAACCAGAACACGCTGCCGCCGCGCGGGTCGTCGGACAGGCCGAGCTCCCCGCCCAGGCGGCGGGCGACGCGCCGGCACAGGGCGAGGCTGAGGTGGTTGGACTCCAGCAGCACGTCGCCGTCCTCCCCGGCGAAGGGCTCGAAGACGCGGCCGCGGCGGTCCGGCGGGACGCCCAGGCCGCGGTCGCGCACCTCCACGCGCCACTCCTCGCCGCGGAAGCGGGCGCCGGTCAGGTCGGCGCTGACGCGCACGGAGGCGGACTGCCCGGGCGGGGCGTGCACGACGGCGTTGTCGACGAGGCGGGTCAGCAGCTGGCGCAGCAGGCCGGGGTCGCCGACGACCTCGGGCAGCGGCTGGACGTCGAAGCGGGGGCGCTGCTCCTCCGGCAGGTGCTGGACGGCGGCCAGCCGCTCGGCGCAGACGGCGGTGGCCAGCGAGCCGAGGTCGACGGCGCGGGCGGCGAGGACGAGCTCGCCGGCGCGCGCGTACAGCAGCAGGTCGTCGACGAGGCGGCGGGCGGCGTCGAGGCGCCGCGCCACGTCGGCCAGGTGCGCCTGGCGGTCCTCCTCGCACGCCCACGGGCGGGCCGCCGCGCGCTCGGACATCTCCGCCAGGTGCGCCAGCGGCAGGCGCAGGCGGTCGGCGACGACGGTGGAGTAGGCGCTCAGCTCGGCCTCGCGGGTGCGCAGCCGCTCCTCGCCGGTGCGGCGGTCGGCGACCTCGGCGGCCAGCGTGTCGGTGGCCTCGGCGACGCGGTTCTCGGCGCGGGCGCGGCCGGCGGTGACGGACAGGGTGAGGCCGGCCAGCAGGAGGCTCGCCAGGGTGCCGGCGGTCGCGGCGCGCCCGGGCTTCATCCAGGACGCCTGGACGGCCATCGTCCGCGTGGGGGTGACCTCCAGCTGCCAGGTCCGGTCGGCGGCCAGCAGCGGCGCGGTGGTCGTGGACCGCTCGTCGAGGGGTCCGGAGGGGTCGACGGCGCCCAGCTCGACCGGGCCGTCGGTGACGTCCCACAGCCGCAGCCGCGCGTCCCCGGCGGTGCGGCGGCTGGTGGAGCCGTCCAGGACCGCGCCGGTGCGGAAGGCGGCGGACACCCAGCCGCGGAAGGCGCCGGCGTCGGCCTGGTCGTCGCCGGCGACGACGGGGGCGATGACGACGACGGACAGCTGCTGCAGCTCCGCGGGCAGGGAGCGGTCGCTGAGCAGGACGTAGGCGCCGCTGACCGTGACCGAGCCGGTGTCGCGGGCGCGGGTGGCGGCCGCGGCGACCTGGGGCAGCGCGGCGGCGTCGGCGCCCAGCGCGGTGCCGCCGGTGTCCACGGCGCGGAAGGAGACGACGAAGCGGTGCTCGCCGAGCTCGGTGTCGCGCGGTTGCAGGGTGAGGGCGGTGCCGAGCTGCCGGCGCAGCCGCTCCTGCGCCGCGGCGACCTCGTCCTCCCCCGGCTCCACCGGCACGGTGTACAGGAGGGACGCCACCCCGGGCAGGGCGTCCAGCGGGGCGGCGAGCGCCTGGAAGACCCGGTCGGACACGGCGGGCTGCGCGCCGACGCCCTCGGCGAGCGAGCGCATCGCGAGGCCGTACTGCTCGACGGTCTCGGCGAGGTCGGCCGCCTCCTCGGTGGCCAGCTGCTGGCTGGCGCGGTGGGCGGCCTCCCGCCCGTCGGCGCGCACCGCCAGCGCGCCCGCCGTCGTCAGACCGAGGCCGGCGAGCAGGACGAGGAGCGGCGCGACGACGACGGCCGCGCGGCGGCGGCGCGGGCGGTCGCCGGTGGTGCCGGGGGCTCGAGTCACCTCTAGAACCTCGGCAGGCGGCGACTAGTCCTTCAGTCGCTCACTGCCTAGTCCCCGTCGACGAGCCCCAGGGACGCCGGGACGGGTGCCCGGGCGAACCGGAGTCCACCCGCCCGGCGCATCCAGCCGCGGCGGGCGGCGGGCCGATGCCCCGACGGTGAGCATGGTGGAGCTGGCGGCGCGCAGCGCGCTGCCGTCGACGGACGCCGCACCGCGGCGTCCCGCCGCCGTGCCCGCCACCGCCGGCACGAGCACGTCGCTGCGCCGCAGCGCCCGCGAGGTCGTGGCCGCCCTGCCCCGCGTCAGCGGCCTGGACAGCTGGTACCTGGGCCGCGTCGACGGCGAGACGCTGCTGCCGCTGGCGGTCTCCGACGAGGCGCAGGGCGTGCGGGTGGGCCAGCGGCTGCAGTGGTCGGCGGCGGTGTGCCGGCGCATGGTCAACGGCCTGGGCCCGGCCGTCGCCCCGGACGTGGCCGCCGTCCCGAACTACGCCCGCGCCCCCTACGCGATCTCCCTGGGGATGACCGCCTACGCCGGGGTGCCCGTGCGCGCCGGCGACGGCGCCCTCCTGGGCGTGCTGGCCGGGTGGAACGTCCGCCCCACCGCCGCGCTCGCGGACGGCCTGGAGCCCCTCGCGCACGCCTTCGCCGGCCTGCTGTCGCAGTCGCTGGAGGCGGAGGTGCGCGCCGACGCCGCGCTGCGCGAGCAGGAGGCCGAGCGGCTGCGCCGCGAGAACGCCGACCGCGTGACCGCCCTGTCCAGCCGCGCCGGCTGGGGCGCGCTGCTGCGCCAGGAGGACCTGCGCAGCGCCGAGCGGGGCCTGCCCGTCGTGGTGCTGCTCGTCGACCTCGGCCGGGTGCGCTCCTCCGCGCGGCTGCAGCGCGGCACCGACCTGGTGGTGCGCGCGCTGCCGCGGGCCGTGGTGGCGCGGCTGACCGCCCGCCAGTTCGGCGCGGTCCTGCCCGGTGCCGACGCGGCGGAGGCCGCCGACCGGGCGGCGGCCCTGTCGACGGTGCTGCGGGCCACCGGCTACGCGGCCACGACCGCGTGGGCGACCAGCGCCGAGGCGGAGGACCTGCGCGCCGTCTGGCACGTGGCCGAGGAGCGCCTGTACCGCGCTCGCCGCGACGGGGAGGGCTCGTGAGCGGCGCGGCGGTGCTGCGCGAGCTGCACCGGGTCGGGCCGCTGCGCACCGCGCTGACGGCCGCGCTGGTGGCCGGGTACGCGATCCTGCTGACCCGCGACGCCGCCGTCCGGCACGCGGAGGCGTGCGCGTCCGCCGCGCTCGTGCGCGCCACCGGGACCGCCGCGACCTGCGCGGGCGACAGCACCCTGTACCGCGTGGAGGGGCTGCTCGTCGGCCACACCACCACCATCGGCTGCAGCGCCCTCGTCCTGCTGCTGCCGTTCGTGGCGGTCACCGCGCTGCTGCTGCCCGTGCGGCGGGTCCCGCTCGTCGTGCCGGTCGGGGCGCTGGCGACGGCCGCCGTCGTCGTCGTCGCCGTCAACCAGCTGCGCCTGCTGACCATCGCCAGCGGCGTCCGCGCCTGGGGTCTGGAGCGCGGGTACGGCGCCACCCACGTCCTGGCCGGCACCGTCGTCTCCACCGTGGGGATCGTCGCCGGGGGCCTGGTGTTCCTGGTGCTGATCGTGCGCGGCAGCCGCCTGCTGGCGCGGGCGGAGGTGGCACCGTGAGCAGCCCCCACCTCGGCCTGGCCCTGCTGAACACGGCCGCGTTCGTGCTGTGCGTGGCGTTCCTGGCCTACGTCGTCTCGGTGCTGCGCCCGTTCCTGCGGCACGGCGAGGTGGAGCTGGGCGACCGCGCCGACTTCACCTGGCACGTCGTCATCCCCTGCCTGGACGAGGAGACGGTCATCGTCGGGACCGTCCAGCACCTGCTGGACACCTTCCCCGAGGCGACCGTCTGGTGCGTCGACGACCACTCCACCGACCTCACCCCGGACCTGCTGGCCTGGCTGGCGGCGCGGCACGAGAAGGTGCGCGTCGTCAGCCGCCGGCGGCCGGTGGCCCGGCGGGGCAAGGGCGAGGCCCTCAACGCGGCCTGGCGGGCCATCAGCGCGGAACTGCCCCCGGGCGCCGACCGCTCGCGCGTCGTCGTCGGCGTCGTCGACGCCGACGGCCGCCTGGAGCAGTTCTGCCCCGACGTCATCGCCGGGCCCACCCTGTTCGGCGACCCGTCCGTGGGCGCCGTGCAGGTGCAGGTGCGCATCACGCAGGACGTCGACGCCCTGGTGGGCACCGACCTGGACCGGCTCGTGGGTTCCACGGCGCGCACGCGCGGCGACCACCTCCTGGTCCGCCTGCAGGACCTGGAGTTCGCCGGGCCCATCGCCGCCATGCAGTTCCTGCGCCGGCGCACCGGCAGCGTCGCGATGGGCGGCAACGGGCAGTTCACCCGCCTCACCGCCCTCGACGACGTGGCCCGCGAGCACGGCACCCCCTGGCACGGCGCGCTCCTGGAGGACTTCGAGCTCGGTCTGCACGTGCTGCTGGCCGGGCACCGCACCGAGTACTGCCACGACACGTTCGTCGCCCAGGACGGCCTGGACCGGGTGGGCCCGCTGCTGCGCCAGCGCACCCGCTGGGCGCAGGGGAACATCCAGTGCCTGCGCTACCTGTGGCGGGTCCTGAACTCCCCGCAGGTCCCGGTGGCCGGCGCGCTGGAGGTCGCCCACTACATGTGGGTGCCGTTCTCGCAGGTCCTCGGCAGCGTGGTGTTCCCGCTGAGCACCCTCGTCACCTGCTGGTACGCGCTGACGCACCCCACCGGCGCCGACGAGTGGCTGCTGGCCGGGGCGTGGGGCCTGGTGCCGCTGGCGCTGCTGTTCGGCGTCCTGCCGCACGCGCTGTGGGGGGCGTTCTACCGCACCCACTGCGGCACGTTCATCACGCGCCGGCAGGCGGCGTGGATGGCCGTGGCGAACATCGGCTACGGCTACCTGCTGCAGGTGTGCGCCTGGCGCGCGCTGTTCCGCGTCCTGCGCGGGCGCACCGAGTGGGACAAGACCGCCCGCGCGAACGACCGGCCCCGCGACGCCGCGGCACCCGCCGACGGACCGCCCGCGGAACTCCCCGCACCCTCCCCCGCCACCAGCCCGCCGTCCCCCGTCCCGACCGCCTAGAGGAGCCGACATGGACACGGACCCCACCCCCCGCCGGTCCGCCCGGCCGGTCCTCGCGGGTGCCGCCGCGGGAGCCGCGGCGCTCCTGCTCGCTGCCGGCCCGGCGGCCGCCGACACGTCGACCGCCGCGGCGAACGCCGCCCGCGTCGGCGCGCTCACCGCGCCGCTGGCCACCAGCGGCACCGCGACGGCCTCGAACGACGGCTCGACCGCGCTCGTCACGACGGCCCAGACGCCGGCCCTGTCGGTGCTGGGCGGCCAGGGCGGGATCACCGCCGGGACGCTCGTGCAGACCGCCGCCGCCCGCGGCGACGGCACGTCCACCGCGTGCGCGGGCCTCGTCGGGTCCGGCGGGGCGGTCACCGTCGGCGCCACCGGGATCTGCACCACGAGCAGCGGCACCGGCGGCGTGCGCGTCGTCCTCGTCCCCGGCACGGAGGTCCGCGCCGACGCGCTCCACGCCTCCTGCACGGCCTCCTCGGACGGCACCGCGACGGCCAGCGCCCGGCTGGTCAACGCCCGGGTCGTCACCGTCGGCCTCACCGGCAACGTCACCTCCACCGTGCTGTCGCTGACCGGGAACCCCGCCGCGAACAGCGGCGTGACCGTCCCCGGCGTCGCGACCCTCGGGCTCAACGTCCAGGACGCGCCGGCGGGCGCCGGGAGCGTGCGCGCCTCCGCCCTGCGGATCACCCTGCTCAGCGGGCTGGCCGCCGAGGTGAACGTCGGCACCGTCACCTGCGGCGCCAACGCCCGCACCGTCCCCGTGCCCGCCCTGCCGGGCCCGGCCGTCCCGGTGGCGGCCGCGGCGCTGCTCGTGGCCGGCTGGGGCCTGCGCGGCCGGGTCCGCGAGGCCGTCGCGGCGGTGCGCCGTGGCTGAGGCGGCGGGCCGGGCGGCCGTCGTCCTCGGCACCCGCCCGGAGATCATCAAGCTGGCGCCCGTGCTCGCGGCGCTCGGCGCCGACGGGGAGGCGGTGTTCACCGGCCAGCACTACGACGCGGAGCTGACCGACGCGGTGTTCCGCTCCTGCGGCCTGGACCCCGTCGCGCCCGCCGTCACCGGGGTGGGCGGCGGCACCCGCGCGCAGCAGGTGGCGACCATGGTCGGCCAGCTCGCGGATCTGTTCACCCGCACCCGCCCGCGCGCCGTCGTCGTGCAGGGCGACACGAACACCACCAACGCGGGCGCGCAGGCCGGGCACTACCTCGGGATCCCGGTCGTGCACGTCGAGGCGGGCCTGCGCAGCCACGACCGCACCATGCCGGAGGAGACCAACCGGCTGCTCGTCTCGGCCCTGGCCGACGTGCACTGCGCGGCCACGCCCGAGAACGCGCGCAACCTGCTCGACGGCGGCGTGCCGGCCGACGCGGTCCACGTCACCGGCAACCCCGTCGTGGAGGCCGTGCGGGCCCTCCTGCCCTCCCCCGAGCGCGCCGCGGCCGTCCTGGAGCGCCACGGCGTGGCCCCGGGCTTCGTGCTGGCCACCGCCCACCGGCCGGAGAACACCGACGACCCCGTCCGGCTGCGCACGCTCGTCGACCAGCTCGGCGCGCTGGGCCGGCCCGTGGTGCTGCCCCTGCACCCGCGCACGCGGGCCGCGCTGGCGCGCGAGCGGATCGCCCTGCCCGCCGCCGTGCGCGACCACCCGCCCGTGGACCACGGGACGTTCCTGGCGCTGGCGGTGCACGCGTCGCTGCTGGTCTCCGACTCCGGCGGCGTGCAGGAGGAGGTCACCGTCCTGGGCAAGCCCCTCGTCGTGGTGCGCACCAGCACCGAGCGCCCCGAGTCGGTGGCCGCCGGGTTCTCCGTCCTCAGCGAACCGGGCGACCTGGCCGCGCACGCCGAGCGCATGGCGCGCCCGGAGGTCGCCGCGGCCCTGGCCCGCACGCCCAGCCCCTACGGCGACGGCCTGGCCTCGCAGCGCGTCGCGGCCCTGGCGCTCGGGCGGGTGCCCGAGCTGCTGGCGGCCTGACCCCCGCGGCTCAAGCCGTCCCGAGGAGGGGTCGAGGACACGAGGGTCCCCTCCACCCGACCCCCGGAGCCCCGCGTGCGACGTCGACGACCGACCCGCGCCCGGCGCGCGCCGCTGCCCGCGGCACCCGCTCCCCTCGGCGTCCTCGCCGCCCTGGTCGGCGCGCTGGCCGCCTGCGCCCCCGCGCCGGTCGGCGAGCTGCCCACCACGGCCGTCGTCGTGGGCACCTGCAAGGACAAGACGACCGCCGAGGAGGTGGTCGGCGTCAGCGACAGCTCCCCCGCCGTCCCGTGCACCTCGCCGCACACGGTGGAGACCTACGCGCTCGGTGCGCTGGCCGACGAGGTCGCCCGGCTCGGCCCGCAGCGCCCCGCCCCGGAGGTGCTGCTGAACGCGCCCGGCGAGACGTGCCCGCTGGCACCCCTGCGCCCCTACCTCGGGGCGGGCGAGCTGGACAGCCAGTGGGGCCTGGGCGTGTTCGCGAAGTTCCCCACCCGCGCCGAGTGGGAGGACGGGGTGCGCACCGTGCTGTGCGACCTCGTCGTGGAGGCCCCGCCCGGCACCGTGCCGCGGATCGACGTGCCGCTGCGCGACGTCATGCGGTACACCGACTCCGCGCGGGTGCGCCTGTGCCGCAGCGGCGAGCGCCTGCACACGTGCGACCAGCCGCACGACGCCGAGCGCGCCGGCGACGTCCCCGCCGGCCCGCCCGCCCCCGAGCGGACCGCGGCCTGCGAGCAGCGCGGCCACGAGTACACCGGCACCCCTCCCGCCGAGCCCGGTGCGGCCACCGGCTGGCGCGCCGACGTCGTCGTGCGCGACGGGCAGGCGCAGTGCTGGCTGGCCGCCGTCGACGGCCCCGTCACGGGGACGCTGCGCACCGGGCTGGTGCCGCGGTGAGGGCCCGGCTGCGGCGGCTGCCCGTCACCGGGTACCTGGTGCTGACCGGCGTCCTGTCGGCGCTGTTCGCGCTGCGGATGCTCGGCGGCGGACTGGTCGGGCTCAGCGACCAGGGCGACGGGCACCGGCTGCTGTGCCAGCTCGGCCTGCGCCAGGGCAACGCCTACAACACCTCCACCCGCGACCACCTGTACCCGCTGTGGTTCGACCACACCTGGTACGGGGAGGACTGCGGCGCCGCCGGGGAGCGCTACCGCTCCACCCAGCTGGCGCCCGCCTGGGTCGCGACCCGGCTGACGCACCTGCTCACCGACCACGACGGGCTGGACCTGGGGGTGCTGGCCGTGCTGTCCAGCCTCCTCGTCGGCGCGCTCGTGGCCGCGCTGACGCTGCTGGTGGCCCGGCGCTGGCCGGCGCGGCTGCTGGTGGCCGCCGCGCTGTTCCTCGTCGCGGCGGACGCGACCTTCGCCGGCTACTTCGCCTCCGCCTACTCCGAGCCGGCCACCTTCACCGGGCTGCTGGCGCTGACGGCGACCGTGGTGGTGCTGCTGCGCGCGCCCGTCGTGCGGTTCCCGCACCTGCTGGCGGTCACCGCGGCCACCGCCCTGCTGGTGGGCGCGAAGACGCAGAACGCCACCGCGCTGGCCGCCGTGGTGCCGCTGCTGCTGGTGCGCCCGCTGGGCCGCGGCGGCTCCGCGCTGGTGCGGCGGCTGCCCGCGCTCGGGCTGGCCGCGGCGCTGGTGGCGGGCACCGGCGCCTACCTGCACGCGCAGCCGGACCGCTTCACCACGCAGAACGACTACGCCGCCGTCTTCGTGGAGATGCTCCCGCACAGCCCCGACCCGGCCGGCGACCTCGCGGCGCTGGGCCTGCCCGCCGCGATGGTCACCTCCTCGGGCGTGCCCATCGGGGCGCCGGGCAGCGCCGCGAACTCCCCCGCCTTCGACGGGTTCAGCGAGCGCGCGTCGCTGCCGCGCCGGCTCGGCGTCTACCTGCGCGACCCGGTGCGGCTGGTGGCGATGGCCGACCGCGGCGCGGAGGGGATGGGGCGCCTGCGCGCCGACTACGTGTACTCCTACCCGGCCTCGGCGGGCCGGCCGCAGGGGGCGCTGGAGTGCCGGGTGTGCGTGGTGCACGACGCCTGGCGGGCGGCCTTCGGCGGCAGGCCCCTCGTCCTGCTCGCCGCGTACCTGCTGGCGGTCGGCGCGTGCGTCGTCGTCGCGCACGTGCGGCGGCGGCAGCCGGCGACCCGCGCCCTCGCCGGCGCGGGGCTGGTCCTCGCGGTGGCGCTGGCCGCGCAGTTCTGGGTGGTCCTGCTCACCGACGGCGCCTCGGACCTCGTCAAGCACCTGGTGGGCGCGAACTTCACCCTCGCCCTGCTGCTGGTGCTGGCCACCGCCGCCGTCGGCGCGCTGGCCTGCCGGGACCCGCGGGACGTGCCCGCGCCGCAGGACCCGGCGGCGGCCGGGTCCTGACGGCGCGCCCTCAGCCCGTGCGCTCGCGCAGGTCGGCCAGGTGCGGGGACTGCCCGGGGTCGGTGCCGGTGGCCAGCGCCAGGTAGGTGGCGGCGTAGTCGGTGCGGGCGACGACCTGCGCCAGGCGCGCCAGGTCCGGGCCGGGCTCGGCGACGACCTCGCTGACCCGCACGCCCGCCTCGCCGGCCGTGGTGGCCACGGCCTCCACGAGCGCCAGGTCGGCGTCGGGCACGACGGCGGGGGCGTCGCGCAGCAGCAGCAGCTGCTCGCGCGGGCCGGCGGGCCCGTCGAGGAACGGGTCGGCGAACACGTCGTCGGGCCCGGCGGAGAACGGCCCGCCGAAGGTGGACACGACGTCGCCGGCGTCGTCGGGCAGGGCGCCGCTGACCGCGGGCACGCGGGCGGTGCGGGCCAGCACGGAGGCGCTGCGGCGGGCCGCGGCGGCCATGAGGTCGCCGTCGGCCAGCACGACGGGCACGGTCCCGGCCAGCTCCAGCGCCAGCGCCTTGGCGGGGTTGACGAACGGCTCCGACCACGGCCGGCAGGTCTCCGCCTCGGTGTCGAGGCGGTCGGCGACCTGCCCGAGCAGCCCGGCGGGGGCCTGCACGAGGTCCAGGGCGTCGGCGGCCAGCAGCACGGGCGTCAGCAGCGACCACAGCGCGAAGCGGGACGAGCGCACGGCCGAGCCGTCGGCGCGCACGCCGCGCGCGGGCGGGACGTGCAGGTTGCCGCCGCGGGCGCCGACCTCGGCCAGCGGGGACCCCTCGGCGCCGACGGTGACCACGCGCGCGCCGCGGCGGGCGGCCTCCACCGCCAGGCCCACCGGGCCGGGCGCGCGCCCGGACACCGACACGGCCACGACGAGGTCGAGCGGGCCGACCCAGCTGGGCAGCGGGCCGCCGCGGCGCACCACGACGGGCACGGGGCAGCCGCGCCCGGCCAGCGACAGCAGCACGTCGGCCACCGAGGACGCCCCGCCGAGGGCGGCGACGACGACCGAGCGCGGCCGGCCCTCCTCCGCGAGCCGGTCCACGCCCGCCGCGACGGTGAGGTCCACGGCCTCGCGCACCTGCGCCCCGGCGCCGGCCAGGGCGCGCAGCACCCCCGAGGGGTCGGCGGCGCTCAGGGCGTCGCCGTCGGCCAGCAGCGTCTCGTCGATGCCGGTCACGCGTCCTCCTCCCCGCCCGCGAGGTGCGCGGGCAGGCCGCGGGCCTCGTCGGCCAGCAGCACCGGGATGCCGTCCACGACGGGGTAGCGCACCCCGGACGGCGTCACGAGGACGCTCTCGCCCTCGACCTCGACGGGCCCGCTCAGGGGCTCGCCGGTGACGGGGCAGCGCAGCAGCGCCAGGGTGCGATCGTCGACGCGCAGGGGCCCGCCGGACGGCGCCGCGCCGGGCTCGGCCGCGCTCACGACTCCTGCCCGCGCACGATCGCCAGGACCTCGTCGCGCACCCGCACCATGGTCGCCTCGTCGGCGCCCTCGGCGTTCAGCCGCAGCAGCGGCTCGGTGTTGCTGGCGCGCAGGTTGAACCACCACACCGGCTCGCTGCGCGAGGTGATCGTCAGCCCGTCGAGGCGGTCCACGTCCACGTCGCCGGTGGCGGTGAAGCGCTGCTCGACGAGGTCGGTGACGGCCGCGGCGTCGGCGACGGTGGAGTTCACCTCGCCGCTGGAGACGTACCGCTCGTACTCGCGGGCCAGCTCCGACAGGGGCCGGTCGCTCTCGGCGAGCGCCGCCAGGACGTGCATCGCGGCGAGCATCCCGGTGTCGGCGGACCAGAAGTCGCGGAAGTAGTAGTGCGCGGAGTGCTCGCCGCCGAAGACGGCGTCCTCCTCGGCCATGCGCTGCTTGATGAAGGAGTGCCCGACGCGGGTGCGCACGGGCGTCCCGCCGTCCTCGGCGACGATCTCCGGCACCGCGCGGGAGGTGATGAGGTTGTGGATGACGACGGCCTGCCGGCCCGCGGCGCGCTCCTTGGCGATCTCCCGGCGGGCCACCAGCGCGGTCACGGCGCTCGGGGAGACGGGGTCGCCGTTCTCGTCGACGACGAAGCAGCGGTCGGCGTCGCCGTCGAAGGCCAGGCCGAGGTCGGCGCCGGCGCGCGGGACGGCGGCCTGCAGGTCGCGCAGGTTCTCCGGGTCCAGCGGGTTGGCCTCGTGGTTGGGGAAGGTGCCGTCGAGCTCGAAGTACAGCTCCTCCACCGCCAGCGGCAGGGCGGGCAGCCCGGCCGCGCCGCCCAGGACGGCGGGCACGGTGTGACCGGCCATCCCGTTGCCGGCGTCGACGACCACGCGCAGCGGCCGCGCGCCGGACAGGTCGACCAGCGAGCGCAGGTGGGCGGCGTAGTCGGCCAGGACGTCGCGGGTGCTCACCGCGCCGGGCTCGGCGCCCGTGGCGGGGACCTCGCCGGCGTCCAGCCAGCGCTGGGCGAGCTCGCGCACGGCGGCCAGGCCGGTGTCCTGCCCGACGGGGCGCGCGCCCGCGCGGCACAGCTTGATGCCGTTGTACTGGGCGGGGTTGTGCGAGGCGGTGAACATGGCGCCGGGCACGCCGAGGGCGCCGCTGGCGTAGTAGAGGCCGTCGGTGGAGCACAGCCCGATGAGCACGACGTCCGCGCCGCGCGAGGCGACGCCGTCGGCGAAGGCCCGCGACAGCTCCGGGGAGGAGGGGCGCATGTCGTGGCCGACGACGGCGCTCGGGCGCGCGCCCGCCGCCACCTCGGGCAGGACGACGACCTCGGCGAAGGCGGCGCCGAGGGCGCGCACGACCCCGGCGTCGATCTGGTCGGGGACCAGACCGCGCACGTCGTAGGCCTTGACGACGGACGCCAGGTCCAGCGGCGCGCGGGGCTGCGGGGGCTGCGAGGACTCGGTGGTCGCGGCGGGGGCCGCGGCGGGGTCGGTCACGCCGCGACCCTACAAGCGCCGGGTCCGCCCGGGGCGGGCTCGCGCGGGACGCGGGCGCGGGTCCACCCGTCCGGACGGCAGGCCGCCGCCCCCGCGGCACCGCCCGGCCGTCACTTCTTGCGCGTGCGGTCCAGGACGGCGTCGACGGTCAGCGGCCCGGCGGCCGAGCGCCAGCTGCGCTCCTCGCACACGTGGCAGGAGACGAACTGCACGGGGGTGCCGTCGGTGAGCGACATGGCGACCCGGGTGACGCGCTCGCTGCCGCAGGCGCCGCACTCGGCGTTCTCGCGGTGCTGGACCTGGGTCAGCGACCCCAGCGGCGGGGCGGGCTGGGCGGCGCGGGAGCGGCGGGGCTTGCGGGCGGGGCTGGAGCTGACGACAGGCACGGGCTGACCTCCGGCGGGCTGGACGCAGGGCGACGCCCCTGCATCGGCAGGCCGCCGCCGCGCCTTGAGCACCCGCGCGGGCGAAGCGCGCGGGCGGTCCCCGACGCCCTCAGGAGCTGCGGGGACCCTCGCGCAGCACGCGCAGGTGGGCGCGCCCCGCCGGGCCGCGCTCGGGCGGCGCCTCGCGCGGCAGGGCCGGGCGGTCGCGCACGGCGTCGGCGACCGCGAGCAGGTCGTCGTGGCCGCGGGCGGCCTCGACGACGTCGGGGGCCAGGCGCACGACCTCCCACCCGCGGGGGGCGGTCAGCCGCTCGGCGTGCTCGCCGCACAGGTCGTAGCAGTGCGGCTCGGCGTAGGTGGCCAGCGGCCCGAGCACGGCGGTGGAGTCGGAGTACACGTAGGTGAGGGTCGCCACGGCGGGACGTCCGCACGCCGTGCGCGAGCACCTCCGCTCGGGAGCCTGCCGCCCGGGGCGGGTGCTCGGTCGCGAGGTGCTCACCCGGCGCACGGTACCCGCCCGGCGCGGACGGTGCGGGGCGGCGCGCCCGGCGGGTCGGGCGGCGCGACGGGCGGGACGGGCGGGGCGGCGACCGGCCCGGGGTCCTGGCGCTACCGTTCCCCGGTGCCCGCCCCCCGACCCGTCCCCCGACCCGGGGCCCCCCGGGACGGTGAGGGCCGCGCGCGCGTGCGCCGGCCCCGCCGCCGCGACCGCCACGGGCGGGGTCTGCGGGGGCCGCTGATCCCGTCGGCGCTGCCGGCCGCGCGCAGCCGCGCGGAGCGCTTCGACGACCTGGTGCTGGACGCGGTGGAGCTGCTGGAGCGGCGGTGGGCCGACGAGCTGTCGGGCGTGGAGTTCGCCGTGGAGGACGTGCCGCCCTCGGACCCGGCGCCGTGGGAGGACGACGTGGTGCCGCTCGGGCGGCTGTTCCCGGCCGACGGGCGCTCCCCGGCGCGGGTCGTGGTCTACCGGCGCCCGGTGGAGACGCGCGCGGAGGAGGACGAGCTGGACGACCTCGTCACCGACGTGGTCGTGGAGCAGGTGGCGCACCTGCTGGACATGGCGCCCGAGGACGTCGACCCCCGCTACGAGGGCGACTGAGGGACCGGTGGCCGGCCCGCGCGCGGCGCGGGCCGGCGGGTCAGCCGGTGGCGCGCTTGAGGCGGCGGCGCTCGCGCTCGGACAGCCCGCCCCAGATCCCGAAGCGCTCGTCGTTGGACAGCGCGTACTCCAGGCACTCCTGGCGGACCTCGCAGCCGGAGCAGACGCGCTTGGCCTCGCGGGTGGAGCCGCCCTTCTCGGGGAAGAACGCCTCGGGGTCGGTCTGCGCGCACAGGGCCAGCTCCTGCCAGCCCGGGTCCTCCGGGGTCAGCGGCCGGCCGAGGCCGCCCGCGTACCCGCCGGCGAGGTCGCCGGCCGCGTCGCCGGGCAGGTCGCCGGTGAGGGGGTCGGCCACGGGGCGGCCGTCGACGGCGACGAGGGTCAGCTCGGGGCGTCCACGGTCCACGGCGGGCGGGTTCAGGTCGGTCCTGGTCTCCACGGTGTCCCTCCGGGCCTGTTTGATCACTCCTGGTGACGTGGCGGTCACGAAGCGACCCCACTGGTGGAATTACACGCGTGTCGTCCGCAGGAGTCAAGCCCGGCGTGGTATCCGCCGCGGACCCCTGCCGCGGACCGGTCCCCGACCTCCCCCGGCGCCCCCCGCGGCGGTCGTCGGGGAGGATGGCGCGGTGACGTCAGCACCTCCGCACGACCTCGCGACCGGCGCCCCGGCCGACCCCTCGACCGAGCCCGCCGGCGGGCTGCGCGTGACCGCGCTGGCCGGCGGCGTGGGCGGCGCCCGCTTCCTGCGCGGCCTGCTGGCCGCCCTGCGCGCCTCGCCCGACCCGGCCCGCCGCGACGCCGTCGTCACCGTCGTCAGCAACACCGCCGACGACGTCACGCTGCACGGGCTGCGCGTGTGCCCGGACCTGGACTCGGTCATGTACACCCTCGGCGGCGGCATCGACGAGCAGCGCGGCTGGGGACGCTCGCAGGAGACCTCCGGCGTCGCGGACGAGCTCGCCGCCTACGGCCAGGAGCCCACCTGGTTCACGCTGGGCGACAAGGACATCGCCACCCACCTCGTGCGCACCCGGATGCTGCGCGAGGGGCGCACCCTGTCCGAGGCGACGGCCGAGCTGTGCCGGCGCTGGCGGCCCGGGGTGCGGCTGCTGCCGATGACCGACGACGTCGTGGAGACCCACGTCGACCTGGCCCCCGTCCCCGAGGCCGAGCGCGCCGCGCACGACGGGGAGCCCGGCGGCCGGCGCGTGCACTTCCAGGAGTGGTGGGTGCGCCTGCACGCCGCCGTCCCCGCGCTGGCGCTCGAACCGGTCGGCGCGGCGGACGCGCGGCCCGCGCCCGGCGTCCTGGAGGCCGTCGCCGGCGCCGACGTCGTCGTCCTGCCGCCCAGCAACCCCGTCGTGTCCATCGGCACGGTCCTCGCGGTGCCGGGCGTGCGCGAGGCCCTGCGCGCCACGGCCGCCCCGGTCGTCGGGGTCTCCCCCGTCATCGGCGGCGCCCCCGTGCGCGGCATGGCCGACGCCTGCCTGGCCGCGATCGGCGTGCCCACCACCGCCGGCGCCGTCGCGGGCCTGTACGCCGACTTCCTCGACGGCTGGCTGGTCGCCGAGGACGACGCCGAGCAGGCGCGCGCCGCCGCCGCCGCGAGCGCCCCCGGCCTCGTCGTGCGCGGCCGCCCGCTGCTGATGAGCGACCCGCGGGCCACCGCCGAGCTGGCCGGCGCCGCCCTCGACCTGGCCGCCGAGCTGGCCGGGCGGGAGCGCGCCGCGTGAGCGCGCCGGCCGTGCGGCGCACCGCGTCCGTGCAGGTGGTGGGCCTGACGGGCCTCGGCGAGGTGACGCAGGGGCAGGACCTCGCGCGCCTGGTCGTCGACGCCCTGCACGCCCAGCGCGCCTCGCTGGCCGACGGCGACGTCATCGCCGTCTCCAGCAAGGTCGTCTCCAAGGCGGCCGGGCTCAGCGCGCCCGCAGAGGACCGCGAGCGGGTCGTGGCCGCCCAGACGCGCCGGGTCGTCGCCGAGCGGCGAACCCCGGCGGGGGTGGCCCGGGTCGTGGAGGCCGCCGCGGGACCGGTGATGGCGGCGGCCGGCGTGGACGCCTCGAACGTCGCCGACGGCACGGTGCTGCTGCTGCCCGACGACTGCGACGCGGTGGCCGCGCGGCTGCGCGCGGACCTGCACGAGCTGACCGGCGCCGTCGTGGGCGTCGTCGTCACCGACACCGCGGGCCGGCCCTGGCGCGAGGGGCAGACCGACTTCGCGCTCGGCGCGGCGGGCCTGGTCGTCCTGGACGACCTGCGCGGCGCGCCGGACAGCGCCGGGCGCACGCTGACCGTCACCGCGCGCGCCCTCGCGGACGAGGTCGCCGCGGCCGCCGACCTGGTCAAGGGCAAGACCGACGGGGTGCCGGCGGCGCTGCTGCGCGGGCTGTCGCACCTGGTCACCGCCGGCGACGGCGCGGGCGCGCGCGAGCTGGTGCGCGGCGCGGCGGGCGACTGGTTCCGGCTGGGGCACGTGGAGGCCGTGCGCGCGGCGATCGGCGCGGCGGACGTCGAGCCGGCGCCCGTGGTGCCCGGCCCGCTGCCGGAGCGGCTGGCCCGGTGCGCGCAGGTCGCCACCGCGGGCGGGCCCGGCAGCGCCGGTGGGGCGGAAGCCGTCTCGGCCGACGTGCTGGGGGCGCGGTTCGGGATGTCGCCGGGGCTGCGGCTGCGCTCGGCGGACCCCTTCGCGCTGGGCGCGCTGACCCAGCGCGTGCTGGCGGCGCTGTGGGCCGAGGGCCTGACCGGCGGCGTCGAGCGCGTCGCGGCCGACGAGGTCGTCGTGCGCGTGCCCGACCCCGCCTGAACTCCTCCTCCCGCCGTGATCATGCACGGTCGAACGCTCACCCATCCATGATCACGGCAGGGAGGGACGTCGGGCGCAGCAGCCGGGACGGCTCGGGGAACGGCGGTCGTGCGGGTCAGGGGGTGCGCAGGGCAGCGGCGAGGGCGTCGAGCTGACCGGCGCCCGTGGCGGCGCGGGCGTCGCGCGCGGCCAGGGCGGCGGCGCGGCCGTCGCCCGAGCGGCACCAGGCGAACTGCTCGTCCAGCGCCAGCGCGCCGTCGGCGGCCAGGACCTCCTCGCAGCCCAGCAGCCCGGGCCACGCCCACGCCCCGGCCTGGGCGCTGACCTTGCCGCCGCCGGCGACCGGGTCGACGGCCAGCGCGGGCACCCCGGCCGCCAGCGCCAGCACGAGGCCGTGCAGGCGGGTGGTGACGACCACGTCCAGGCGCGCCACCACGGAGCCGACCTGCTCGGCGGTGGAGGGGTGGCGCCAGTCGCGCGGGTCCAGGCGGGTGTCCAGCTGCAGCGCGGCCACGTCCAGCCCGCCCAGCCAGTCGCCGAGGGCGCGGGAGACCTCGTCGTGGCGGCGGCGCGCGCCGTACTCGCCCTGCCCGTGGGTGAGGAACACCCCGACGACGGGGACGGCCGCCGGCACGGGCCGGGCGGCCAGGTCGCGCTCGGCCGGGCCGCCGGGAGCGTCGCGGGGCACGACGGCGTGGAAGCCGGTGACCGCGGGATCGGCGGGGTCGAGGACGGAGACGCCCACGGCGACGCGGCGGGCGGCCGCGAAGCGCTCGTGGACCTCGCGCACGGGCTCGCCCGCCAGCGGCCCGCACACCCACACCACGTGCGTGTAGGCGCCCGGGTCCGCCTCGTCGAGCAGGATCCCGCCGCGCGGGCCGTACGCCAGGTGCATGGCCGGGCTCCAGGCGACGTCGTGGGCGACGCCGTCGGCGCGCAGGCGCGCGGCGACGGCCTCGGTGGCCAGCACGTCGCCGGCGGTGGCCTCCCCGTGCAGGACGCTGGACCAGCCGAGCACGAGGACCCTCACCCGCGCACCCCGCGGTGGGCGCGCACGGCGCGGTTGGGGGTGTGGGTGGGCAGGGCGGCGCGGTGCCCGCGGCGGGGGCGGCGGTGCCCGGCGAGGGCGAGCAGGCGCTGCACGCGGAAGCGGTGCCCGCGGTAGCGCTCGATGACCTCCGCGCACCCGGCGTCGTCGAGGACCTCCCCGACGAGGGCGTGCGAGACGTCCTTGGCCACGTGCAGGTCGCCGAAGGAGAACGCGTCGGCGTGCCCGTGGGCGCGCTGGCGCACCTCCGCGGACGTCCACACGCCCACGCCGGGCAGGGAGCGCAGCGCCCGGTCGGCGTCCTCGGGGGCGAGGTCGACGGTGCGCTCGAGGGCGGCGGCGCGCGGCGCGGCCAGCAGGGTGACGCGGCGCCGGCGCAGCTCGACGCCCGCCTGCAGCCACTCCCAGGACGGCACGCGCAGCCAGTCGCGCGGTGCGGGCGGCAGCAGCAGCCCGGCGGCGCCGGCGGGCCCGGGGGCGGGCTCGCCGAAGCGCTGCACGAGGCGGCGCCAGGCGGCGAAGGCCTCCACGCAGGTGACGACCTGCTCCAGCGCGGAGGCGCTGAGGGCCTCGAACACCGAGCGGGTGCGCGGCACGCGCCAGCCGCCGTGGAGGCGGTGGGCCTCGACGAGGGCGGGGTGCTCGGGACTGGGGCGGAAGTCGTCCGCGGTGGTGTCGGCGGCGCCCAGCAGGTCGGGCACCCCGGCCAGCGCCCACTCGGCGCCGGGGCCCCAGGCGGTGGCCTCGACGACGGCGTCGGCGGGCACGAGCGCCAGCCGCAGCGTCACCGGCCCGAGGGGGGTGCGGGTGGCCCGCCACACGGCCCCGTCGGCGGTGCGCCGGTAGGTGGGGTCGCCGGCGCCGCGGCGCAGCGTCGCGAGCTGCACCTGCAGCGGGACCGGCCGGCCGGGCCGCCACGCCGACGTCCGGGGCGGGAGCACGCGGCACAGCGTACGAGCCGGTGGGACGTGCGGGAACGGGCTCGCGGGGACGGGGTCGCAGGCACCCGGACGGCGGACCGCGGTCACCGGCAGGTGAACCCTTGACGCCGCCTGTGAGCCTGCCTAGGGTCCGGACCACCTTCCGGAACAGTTCCGGAAGCGAACCAGGCGATGGAGCCGAGGAGAGACATGCGCCCCTCCCGCAGTCCCCGCACGACCCACCCCGTCCCCGCCCGTCCCCGCGGCCGCCGGCTGCTCGCGCTGGCCGCCGCGGCCGTCGCGGCGCCCGCGGTGCTCGTCGCGACCGCCGCGCCCTCCACGGCCGTCGACGACCGCGCGGCCGACCGCGCCAAGGACCGGGCGGTGCTCAAGGACCACCAGAACCCGCGCGACACCCTGCGCGCGGCGGCCCCGAAGGGGTTCTACCTCGGCTCGGCGGTGGCCGGCGGCGGCCACCACGAGGAGCAGCCGTACGCCGACCCGTTCGCCTACGACGTGGAGTACCGCGACCGCCTGGCGCGCGAGTTCTCCTCGCTGTCGGCGGAGAACCAGATGAAGTGGGAGTACATCCACCCCCAGCAGGGCTTCTACAACTTCTACCCGGCCGACGCCATCGTGCGGTTCGCGCAGGAGCACGACCAGGTCGTGCGCGGGCACACCCTGCTGTGGCACAGCCAGAACCCGGAGTGGCTGACCGAGGGCGACTTCACCGACGAGGAGCTGCGCGAGATCCTGCGCGACCACATCTCCACGGTCGTCAGCCGCTACGCCGGGCGCATCCAGCAGTGGGACGTCGCCAACGAGATCTTCACCGAGGAGGGCGAGTTCCGGGAGGAGAACATCTGGATCACCCGCCTCGGGCCGGGGATCATCGCCGACGCGTTCCGCTGGGCGCACGAGGCCGACCCGAAGGCGAAGCTGTACTTCAACGACTACAACGTGGAGTCGTTCAACGCCAAGAGCGACGCCTACTACGAGCTGATCCAGGACCTGCTGGCCGACGGCGTGCCCGTGCACGGCTTCGCCCCGCAGAGCCACCTGAGCACGCAGTACGGCTTCCCGAACGACCTGCGCGCGAACCTGCAGCGCTTCGTCGACCTCGGCCTGGAGACCGCCATCACCGAGATCGACGTGCGCATGGAGGTCGGCGAGGACGGTCCCACGGCCGCGCAGCTGGCCCAGCAGGCCGACTACTACCAGCGGGCCCTGCAGGCCTGCCTGGACGTGCGCGAGTGCAAGTCCTTCACCATCTGGGGCTTCACCGACAAGTACTCGTGGGTGCCGGTGTTCTTCCCCTCCGAGGGCTCGGCGACCGTCACGACGGAGACCTACGAGCGCAAGCCGGCGTACAACGCGCTGCAGGACACCCTGCGCGCGGCCACCCGCGCCGGCTGGGGCCGCTGAGCCCGCGGGGCCCGCTCCCGCGCGGGTCCGTCCCGCACGGCCCGGCACCCGGCTAGCGTGGGCGCCGTGAGCACACCCGGCCGACCCGTGACGATCACCGAGATCGCGCGCGAGGCCGGCGTGTCCGTCCCCACCGTCTCCCGCGTCGTCAACGGCCGCGGTGACGTCGCCGCGGCGACGCGGGAGCGCGTGGAGGCCCTGCTGCGGGCGCGCGGCTACCGGCCGCAGCGCGCCGCGGCGGCGCGCGCCCGCACCGGCCTCCTCGACCTCGTCTTCGACGACCTCGACTCCCCCTGGGCGGTCGAGATCCTGCGCGGGGTCGAGGAGGTCGCGCGGGCCGCGGGCGCCGGGGTGGTCGTCTCCGCCGTCCACGGCAGCGCCACCGCCGCCCGGCAGTGGCTGCACGACCTGGGCTCGCGCGGCAGCGACGGCGTCCTGCTCGTCACCTCGCACGTGCAGCGCGACCTGGAGCCGTGGCTGCAGGAGCGCTCCGTCCCGCTGGTCGTCGTGGATCCCGCGGGCGTGCCCCCGGCCGGTGTGCCGTCGGTGGGGGCGACGAACTGGGCCGGCGGCCTGGCCGCGACCACGCACCTCGTCGGGCTCGGGCACCGGCGCACCGCCCTGGTCGGCGGCCCGCCGGACCTGCTGTGCAGCAGGGCGCGCCTGGACGGGCACCGCGCGGCGCTGGAGTCCGCGGGCCTGGCGATGGACCCGGCGCTGGTGCGCCAGGGCGACTTCCACCAGGAGTCCGGCTACCGCGAGGCGCGGGCGCTGCTGGAGCTGGAGGACCCGCCGACCGCCATCTTCGCGGCCAGCGACCAGATGGCGCTGGGCGTGTACGAGGCGGTGCGCCGGCGCGGGCTGCGCGTGCCGGAGGACGTCTCGGTCGTCGGGTTCGACGACCTGCAGCTGGCCGAGTGGGCCTCCCCGCCGCTGACGACGGTGCGCCAGCCGCTGGCCGAGATGGGCGCGGCGGCCGCCCGCACGGTGCTGTCGCTGGCCGACGGGCAGGAGGTCAGCGGCACGCGCGTGGAGCTGGCGACCTCGCTCGTCGTTCGGCACTCGACCGCACCGCCCCGGCGCTCGACCGTTCCGCCGCGGCGCTGACCGCTGTGCCGCGCGTCGCACGCGGCACAGCGGTCCCACACGTCACGCAGACGTGACACCCGGTTGATCTTCAGGAAACACGCGGACGACAGGGTCGGGCACGCACCGTCACCCACGGTGCCCCACCCCCCACGACCGCGCGCTGCCGCGCGCGACGACGAGGAGATCCGTGTCCGTTTCCCGCAGGTCGTTCCTCCGCGGTGTCGGCGCCACCGGTGGCGCCGGGGCCATGTTCGGCGCGATGGGCGCGCTGGGCCTGGCCCCCGCCGCGGTGGCCGCCCCCACCGCCGCGTTCACCCCGCCCAAGCCGTCCGACTTCAGCCTCACCGGCCGCTCGGCCCGCACCGTCCTCGTCCTCGGCGCCGGCATCGCCGGCCTGACCACCGCCTACGAGCTCGGCAAGGCCGGGTACCGCGTCACGCTGCTGGAGGGGCGCCGCCGCCCCGGCGGGCGCAACTGGACGGTGCGCGGGGGCGACACCGAGACGGACCTGAACGGCGAGACGCAGCGCGTGCGGTTCGCCGAGGGCCAGTACATGAACGCCGGGCCCGCGCGCATCCCCCAGCACCACGTGACGATGGACTACTGCCGCGAGCTCGGCGTGCCGCTGGAACCCTTCGTCAACCAGAACGCGAACGCGCTGGTCCACTACACCGGCGACACCGCCCTGTCGAACCGCTCGATCACCCACCGCGCCGCCAAGGCCGACACCTTCGGGTACGTGTCGGAACTGCTGGCCAAGGCGACGAACGCCGGTGCGCTGGACGCGGAGCTGACCGCGGAGGACCAGGAGGCGCTCCTGGTGTTCCTGCGCAACTTCGGCGACCTGTCCGAGGGCGACCGCTACACCGGCGGCACGGGCCGGCGCGGCTACGACGTCGCCCCCGCCGCGGGTCTGGAGTCCGGCACCGTCTCCCCCGCCCCGAGCCTGGAGGACGTGGTCCGCAGCGGGATCGGCCGGAACTTCTCCTTCGAGCTCGGCTGGTCGCAGGCGATGATGATGTTCCAGCCCGTCGGCGGGATGGACCGCATCCCCTACGCGCTGGAGAAGGCCGTCGGGCCCTCGAAGGTCCGCTACGGCTGCGAGGTCACCGGCGTGCGCACCACGCCCACCGGCGGCGAGGTCGACTACACCGACGCCGCCGGGGTCCCTCGCACCGCCACCGCCGACTTCGTCGTCAACACCCTGCCCCCGCACCTGGCCGCGCGCGTCCCGCACAACCTGGGCCCCGGCGTGCAGGCGGCGCTGGAGACCCCCGTGCCCGCGCCCACCGGCAAGATCGGCCTGGAGTACTCCCGCCGCTGGTGGGAGGAGGACGCCCGCATCTACGGCGGCATCACGAACACCGACCTGGACCTGGCCGGCATCTGGTACCCGTCCTCCGGCTACCACGGCGAGCGCGGTGTCGTCGTCGGCTACTACAACTACGGCGACGCGGCCCGCTCGTACGCCGCGCTGCCGCACGCGCAGCGCCGCCAGCGGGCCGTCGTCAACGGCGCGAAGATCCACGGCGACGTCTACGGGAAGGACATCGCCTCCTCGTTCTCCGTCTCCTGGGGCGTCACGAGGTTCTCCGAGGCCGGCTGGGTCGGCTGGGCCGACCAGGAGGGCCAGGCGTACCGCACGCTGCTGGCCCCGCAGGGCAACGTCTACTTCGCCGGCGACCACCTCTCGCACGCCATCGCCTGGATGCACGGGGCGATGACGTCGGCGCGCGCCACCGTCACCGCGCTGCACCAGCGCGTCATGAGCAGCTGACCGAGGACCCCGAGAACTCCCGAGGAGAGACCCACCCGTGAAGAAGCCCTCCCGTCCCCTGGCCGTCGCGGCCGGCGCCGCCCTGCTGCTCGGCGCGGGCGCCGGCGCCGGCGTCGCCGCCGAGCGCTGGAGCACCCCCGCCCCCGGCACCGTCGCGGTGAACCTGCCGGTCGGCGCGACGAACCCGAACATCGCCCGCGGTGTCGGGATCGGCGCCGACGTGGCGCTCTACAAGTCCTCCGGCACCGGGCCGTCGGCGGCGAACCCCGACGCCGAGCCCGGCACCCCCGAGGCGTACGTCGACCTGGACGCCTTCGGCGGCGAGCTGCCCGAGGGCGTCACGCTCACCGAGGCGCAGGGCCTGAACGCCCTGGCCGCGATCCAGCAGAACCTGGAGTCGGTCGGCCTCGACGTCGACGACGTCATCACCATGCGCGTGTTCCTCGACAACGAGCCCGGCGCCGAGGTCGCGGACTTCGCCGGCTGGAACCGCGCGTACCGGCAGTGGTTCGCCAACGTGGACCTGGAGACCCGCGAGGCCGTCGACGTCGTCCTCGGCACCGGCGAGCCCGCACCGCCGCTGCGCGAGAACGCCGCCGTGCCCTCCCGCTCGGCGCTGGAGGTCGCGACCCTGCCGGTGCCGGGCTGGCTCGTGGAGATCGAGGTCGACGCCGTCTACCCCGAGCAGCACCAGGCGCACTGATCCCGCCGGCCGGCGTCCGGCCGCACCGCGGGGGTCCTCCCCCGCGGTGCGGCCGCGCCGGTCAGCGGGTCGCGCCGGCGCGGTCCCCGACGCCCACGACGCCGTGCAGGTGGCACGCCGCGGACTGTCCGCCGCGGACCTCCTGCAGGGCCGGGTCGACGTCGGCGCAGGGCTCGAACACCTGCGGGCAGCGGGTGCGGAAGCGGCAGCCGGACGGCACCGCCGAGGCCGAGGGCACGTCCCCGGCCAGGACGATCCGCTCGCGGCGCCGCTCGCGCACCGGGTCGGGCACGGGCACCGCCGACAGCAGCGCCCGCGTGTACGGGTGCTGCGGGTCGGTGGACACCTGCTCGGCCGTGCCGACCTCGACGACCCGCCCCAGGTACATGACGGCGATGCGGTCGCTGACGTGCCGCACGGCGGACAGGTCGTGCGAGACGAACAGGTACGTCAGGCCGAGCTGCCGCTGCAGGCGGCGCAGGAGGTTCAGGACCTGCGCCTGCACGCTGACGTCGAGGCTGGCGATGGCCTCGTCGCAGACGACGAAGTCCGGTTCACCGGCCAGCGCGCGGGCGATGCCGACGCGCTGGCGCTGCCCGCCGGAGAACTCGTGCGGGTAGCGCGAGGCCACCGACGGGTCCATCCCCACCAGCTCCAGCAGCTCGGCCACGCGCGCGGCGCGCGCCTCGCGGCCGGGGTGCAGCCCGTGCACCTGCAGCGGTTCGGCGACGGTCTGCCCGACGGTGGTGCGCGGGTCCAGCGAGGCGTACGGGTCCTGGAACACCATCACCGCCCGCCGGCGCAGCGCCCGCAGCTCCCGCTTGCCGAGCGCCGTCACGTCGGTGCCGTCGAACTCGACGGTCCCGCCGGTCGGCTCGACCAGCCGCAGCAGCGCGTTGCCGAGCGTGGACTTGCCGCAGCCGGACTCCCCGACCAGGCCGAGGGTCTCCCCGCGCCGGACCTCCAGGTCGACGCCGTCGACGGCGCGCACGGCACCGACCCGCTTCCGGCGCAGGCCCGTCCCCCGGACGGGGAAGTGCACCCGCAGGTCGCGGGCGCGGACCAGGACGTCCCCTCGCAGCGTCTCGCTCGTCCCGGTCACGCGGCCCCCTCCCCTGCCGCGGGTCGCCCCGCGGGGTCCTCGGCGCCGCCGTCCGCGAGCGCGTCGCGGACGTCGGCGCGGCAGAACGTCGCCGCCCGGTGCGGCACCGCGCCCGGCGGCCCGGAGGCCACCTGCAGCAGCGGCGGCTGCTCGGTGGCGCACCGCTCGTCGCCGCGCACGGGGCAGCGCGGGAAGAACACGCACCCGGGCGGCAGGTCGGTCGGCGGCGGCGGCGTGCCGGGGATGGCGACGAGGTCCTCCCCGGGCGTGCTGCCGTCCAGCGCGGGCAGGGCCCCGAGCAGGCCCTGCGTGTACGGGTGGGCGGGGCGGGCGAACACGTCGTCGACGCCGCCGTCCTCCACGCACCGCCCGCCGTACATGACCAGCACGCGGTCGGCGGTGCCCGCGACCACCCCGAGGTCGTGCGTGATCCACACGACGCCGGTGCCGTGCTCGTCCTGCAGCCGCCGCACCAGGTCGAGGATCTGCGCCTGCACGGTGACGTCGAGCGCGGTGGTGGCCTCGTCGGCGATGAGCAGCCGCGGGTCGCCGGACAGGGCGATGGCGATGACGACGCGCTGGCGCATCCCGCCGGACAGCTCGTGCGGGTAGCGCTCCAGCGCGCCGCGCGGGTCGGGCAGGCCGACGTCGGCCAGCAGCTGCGCGGCCCGCTCGCGCGCCGCCCTCTTGGAGCCCACCTTCCGGTGCGCGAGCAGCCCCTCGGTGAGCTGCCGCCCGATCGTCAGGACGGGGTTCAGCGACGTCATCGGGTCCTGGAACACCATCCCGACGCCGTTGCCGCGGACCCCGCGCAGCTGCGCCTCGCTCATCGCCAGCAGGTCGCGGCCCTCGAACGCGGCCGTACCGGTGACGGTCGCGGTGCGCGGCAGCAGCCCCAGCAGCGCCATGACGGACACGCTCTTGCCGCTGCCGGACTCGCCGACGACGGCGACGGTCTCGCCCGCGCGGACCGCGTAGTCCAGGCCGTTGACGACGTGCGCCGTCCCGCGCGGGGTGTCGATGCGCACCCGCAGGTCCCGCACGTCCAGCACCACGTCCGCCAGCGCGTCCCCGCTCACGGGCGGACCCCCCGCCGACGCCGGCCCGGCCGGGCCCGCGCGGCCTCCAGGGCGCTGCGCTGCTGCGGGTCCAGCACGTCGCGCAGCCCGTCGCCGACGAGGTTGAACGCCAGCACCAGCAGCACGATCGCCAGGCCCGGGAACACCGCGATCCACCACGCCAGCTCGATGTAGCCGCGGCCCTCGGCGAGCATCCGGCCCCACGACGGGTCCGGCGGCTGGGTGCCCAGCCCCACGAACGACAGGGCGGCCTCGGCCAGCACGGCGAACGCCAGGCTCACGGTCGTCTGCACGATGATCGGCGGAGCGGCGTTGGGCAGCACGTGCCGGGCCAGCAGCCGCAGGTCGCTCACCCCCACCGAGCGCGAGGCCCGCACGTACACCTGCTCGCGCACCCCCAGCACCGCCGAGCGCGTCACCCGCGCGAACACCGGGGTGTACGTGACGCCGATGGCGATCATCGCGTTGGTGATGCCCGGCCCCAGCACGGCGATGACCGCGATGGCCAGCAGGAACGCCGGGAAGGCGAACAGCACGTCCATGCAGCGCATGAGGACCGTGTCGACCCAGCGGCCGTAGAACCCGGCCAGCAGGCCCACCACCGTCCCGCACACCAGCGAGAACCCGACCGCCACGGCGCCCACCTGCAGGGACACCTTCGCGCCCAGCACGACGCGCGAGAGCACGTCGCGGCCCAGGTCGTCGGTGCCGAACCAGTGCCCCGGCCCGGGCGGCTGCAGCCGCTGCTCGACGTCCACCTCGTTGAACCCCGTGGGCGCGATCTGCTCGTCGAAGACCGCCACGACGACGACACCGAGGAGCACCACGAGCGCGAACAGGGACTGCGGCGAGGTCAGCAGCAGCTTCAGCGCCACCAGCGCGCCGCTGCGCGCCGGGCGCACCGCCACCGGCGCGGCCGCGCCCGTCGCGCGGTCCGCCGCAGGACCCGTCGCGGC
Organism: Kineococcus terrestris; assembly: GCF_041020755.1. NCBI lineage: Bacteria > Bacillati > Actinomycetota > Actinomycetes > Kineosporiales > Kineosporiaceae > Kineococcus > Kineococcus terrestris. The sequence goes on from NZ_JBEUEI010000010.1 coordinate 63,881, forward strand.
GCTCACGCGGAGATCCTCGGGTCGAGCTTCGTGTACAGCAGGTCGACCACCAGGTTCACGACGAGGAAGACGAGGGCGAACAGCAGCACGGCGCCCTGCAGCACCGGGTAGTCGCGCGCCTGGACCGACTGCAGCGCCAGCTGCCCCAGCCCCGGCCAGGCGAAGACGATCTCCACGACGACCACCCCGGACAGCAGGTACGCCATCTGCACACCCGTCACGGTGACCAGCGGCAGCAGCGCGTTGCGCAGCACGTGCCAGCGGAACACCGCCCGCGCGGGCAGGCCCTTGGCGCGCGCGGTGCGCACGTGCTCGGCGCCCAGCGCCTCCAGCACCGACGAGCGGGTGAACCGCGTCAGCACGCTGCCCGAGACGAGGCCCGTGGTGACCGCCGGCAGCACCAGCGAGCGCGCCCAGCCCAGCGGGTCGTCGCCGAACGCCACGTACCCGGCGGGCGGGAACCAGCCCAGCGCCCCGGCGAAGACGAGGATCAGCATGATGCCCATCCAGAACTCCGGCACCGAGATGCCGATCTGGCTGAACACCGTGGACACCCCGTCCACCAGCGAGCGCGGCCGCAGCGCCGAGGCCGTGCCCAGCGGCACCGCGATGAGCAGCGCCACGAGGATCGAGGCGAACGCCAGCGACAGCGTCGCGGGCAGCCGCTCCAGGATGAGCAGCGTCACCGGCTCCCCCGAGCGGAAGCTGACGCCCAGGTCACCGGTGACCGCCGAGGAGACCCACTGCGCGTACTGCACGAGCAGCGGCTGGTCCAGGCCCGCGCGCTCGCGCAGCGCCTCGTAGGTCGCCTGGTCGAAGCGCGTGCCCAGCGCCAGCCGGACCGGGTCGCCCGGCACGAGGTGCACGAGGGCGAACACGACCACGCTCACCCCGAGCAGGACGACCACCGCCTGCAGCACGCGCCGCAGCGCGATCCCCGTCACGAGGGCAGCTGGACGGTCTCGAAGTTCACCGCCTTGTCGGCGCGCGCCTCGTACCCGGTGATCCCGGGCTTCCACGCCTGCACCGTGTTCGGGTTGTACAGGTAGACGTAGGAGGCGTCGTCGACGATCTGCCGCGCGGCCTGGTCGTACAGGTCCTTGCGGGCGTCCTGGTCGCTCTCGGTGGCCGCGCGCTCCAGCAGGTCGTCGGTGACCGGGTTGGAGTAGCCGTGGTAGTTGTTCGAGGCGTCCGTGCGGTGCTGACTGTCGTAGAAGTCGAACGGGTCGATGTTGCCCAGCCAGCCCAGCATGAACGCGTCGAAGTCGCCCTGGCTCTGCCGGTCCAGCCAGGTCGCGAAGTCCTCCGTCTGGATCTCCACGGTGATGCCCAGCGGCTCCAGCTGGTTGGCGATGACCTGCGCCGCGGTGACCGTCTCGGGGTACTCGGAGGTCACCATGAGGCCCATCGTCACCGGCCCGCTGACCCCGGCGCCCTCCAGCAGGGCGCGGGCGGCGTCGACGTCCGCCTCGTAGGGGGCGTAGTCCAGGTACCAGAAGCTGTCCTCGGGGATCGCCGTCTGGTTGGGCGCGGCCGCGTCGAACTTCGCCGCCTCGGTGATGGCCGCGCGGTCGATCGCGGTGGCCACCGCGCGGCGCACGGCCGGGTCGTCGAACGGCGCGGTGCGGCAGTTCATCGCCAGGTACCAGTAGTCGACGCTGGGCACGTTGCCCAGCTCGACGGTGTCGTCGTCGGCGAGGCTCGCCACCTGCTGCGGCGGCACGTTGTCCGTCCACTGCACCTGGTCGCTCTGCAGCGCGGTCAGGGCCGCGGCCGGCTCGGTGATGAACTGGTACGTCACGCCCGTGACGGTCGGCGCCTCGCCCCAGTAGCCGTCGAAGGCGCTCAGCGTCACCTCGCTGGCGGAGAACCCGTCGAGGCGGAACGGGCCGGTGCCGTCGGCCTGCGTCGTCAGGGTCGACTCGTCCACGCCGGAGGGCAGGACCGCCATGCCCTTGAACCCGCCGACCTGGCTGAGCAGGTTCGGGGTGGGGCTGGACAGGGTGACGACGACGGTGCGCTCGTCGGGCGCGGCCACGTCGGCGACGGTGGCGAAGCGGTACGAGTTCGCCAGCTCCTGGTCGATGATCCGGCGGTAGGAGAAGACGACGTCCTCGGCGGTCAGCTCCTTGCCGCTGTGGAACGTCACGCCCTCGCGCAGCGTGAACGTCCACGTCAGCTGGTCCTCGCTGGTCTCCCAGCTCTCCGCCAGCGACGGCTCCATCGTCAGGTCGTCGGCGGCCGGCACGACGAGGGTGTCGTAGACGTTCTCCAGCACCTGGAAGCTGGCGTAGGCCGTGGTGCGGTGCGGGTCCAGCTGGTCCGGCTGGGCGCTGATGGCGACGACGAGCGCGCCGGCGCCCCCGCCGGCGGCACCGCCGCCCTGCCCCTCGCCGGTGTCCACGGGCTCACCCCCGCCGGAGCAGGCGGCGACGAGGGGGACGCTCGAGGCGGCGGCCAGGCCGGTGAGGACGGTGCGGCGGCGCATGGGGGCTCCAGACGGCTCGGGTGCGGGCTGCGTGATCGAGGACCGTCGGCACACCCTGCCGAGTCGCGCGCCGAGGTTCCAACCAGGACCGGGCGCGGCGGCGGTTCGTGACCGGATCGCAACGCGCCCGCGTCAGCGCGCGGACGCGCCCCGGCGGCCCAGGAGCAGGGCGGCCCCCGCCAGCAGCAGGTCCGCCAGCGTCAGCAGCACCCGCGAGCCGAGCACCACGACGGCCGCGGCCGCACCGCCCGTGGCGGCGGCCAGCACCGCGGCCAGCACGACCTCGCGCGCGCCCGCGCCCGCCGGGGCCAGGACGACGAGGAACCCCGTGGCCCACGCCAGCGTGTACCCGCCCAGGCACAGCGCCGTCAGCACCGGCAGCGGCAGGTCCGCCCCGCCGACCGCGCGGGTCAGCACGAGCACCTGCGCGCCGACCGCCACCCACGAGGCCAGCGCCCACCCGGCGGAAGCGCCCAGCCCCCGCCACGTCAGCGGGTGCTCCAGCGGCGGCTGGCGCGCCGCGCGCAGCAGCAGCCGCAGCAGCGGGTTCAGCACCGGCGGGGACAGCAGCACCAGCAGCAGCGGCGTCAGCCACGGCAGCCGCGCCAGCCACGCCGTCCAGCCGCCCTGCGCGCCCGGCCCGAGGGCGGCCAGCGCCGCCGGCAGCAGCGCCACCACCAGCAGGGCGGCCGTGGTCATCGACACGCCGAGCGCCACGACGAGCGCGGAGGCCGTGCGCCGGCGCGGCACGCCCAGGTCGCGGGCCAGCTCGGCCTGGGCGACGAACTGGAACACCGTGCCGGGCACGTAGCGGCCCAGCTGGCCCACGAAGAACACCCGCGCGGCGGCCGCCCGCGGCAGCCGCGAGCCCAGGTCCGCCAGCACCGCCCGCCAGGAGGCCCCGGCCAGCGCGACGTTGGCCAGCGAGCACACCAGCGCCAGCAGGACCGTCGCCGCGTCCAGCCGCGACCACGCCGCGCCGATGCCCTCCCGCTCGCGCCACACGTAGGCCACGGCCAGCGCGACGGCCACGACGAGGAAGGCGCCGCGCACCCACGGCGAGCGCACCGCGCGGCCCAGCCGGGCAGCCGCGGGGCTCACCGCCGGCGGAACGTCAGCAGGACGAACGTGTAGTCCAGGCCGGTGCGGGCCCAGTGCACGGGCCGCTCCGGGTGCGCCAGCACCTCGTCGGTCAGCTCGCCCACCAGCTCCAGGCCCACCGCGTCCGCGGCGCGCACGAAGCCGCGCACGTCGTCCGGGGAGAAGATCCGCACGGGGGCGCCGTAGGCGGTCACGCCCGTGGTGTCCGGCGGGTCGGCGTCGTAGTCGGTGGACAGCACCAGCACGCCGCCCGGGCGCAGCACGCGCGCCGCCTCGGCCAGGAACGCGGGCACGGGCACCCCGTGCTCGACGACCGACATGCACGTGACGGCGTCCAGCGACCCGGCGGGCAGACCGGTGTCGGTGACGTCGCCGTGCCGGAACTCCACCCCGTCGCGGTGCACGGTGGCGCCGAACTCCAGGTTGATGCCGGCCAGCGCGCCGCGCTCCCGCCCGAACCCGTACAGCCGCAGCCACGGCAGGACCGGCGAGTAGCGGGCGCTGCCGGCGTCCAGGACCCGCGCGGAGCGCGAGCCGTCGTCGGCCAGGGTCAGGACGGCGGCCACCGCGCCGAGGGCGTCCCAGTTCTTCGGGGCGTCCGGGTGGGCCGGCAGCCGCAGCCGGCGCGCCTGGGCGACCGCGTCGGCGACCTCCGCGCGGTCCTGCAGGACGCCCGTGCGCGGCACCCCGCTGGGCACCGGCCGGTGCGCCGGCGCCAGCCCCAGCCGGCGCTCGGCCAGGCGCTCGCCGGCGCGGCGCTGCACGCCCACCCGCGCCCACAGGGCCAGCTCGGCGCCGCGCTTGGCGACCTCCAGCAGCCGGCCCCCGGGCGGGGCGGCGACCGCGCCGGGCTCGGCGGCGGCGTCCAGCGCGGCCAGGTAGGCGTCCCACGGGACCTCGAGGTCCGGCGCGCGCACGCCGTCGCGCAGCACCTGCAGGCCGCCGTCGCGCAGCCGCAGCAGCGCCGCCGCCAGCGCGTCGACGTCACCCGGCTCGACGAGCAGGCCGTCCACGCCGTCGCGCACCTGCGCGGGGAAGGAGCCGGTGCGGGAGGCGATCACGGGCAGGCCGTGGGCGAAGGCCAGCAGGGCGTTCTGCGAGGCGGTGCCCGAGCGGTACGGCAGCACCAGCGCGTCGTGCTCGGCCAGCAGCCGCGGCAGCTCCGCGGCCGGCACGTACCCCTCGCGCAGCGTCACGCGCCCGCGCAGGCCCGGGGCCGCGGCCAGCTCGCGCACCCGCTCCCCGGCCCGGCCCCACAGCTCCCCGGCCACCGTCAGGCGGGCGTCGAAGCCCTCCAGGTGCACGCGGCGCAGCGCCTCCAGCAGGACGTCGACGCCCTTGTACCCGCGCACCACGCCCAGGCTCAGCAGCCGCACCCCGCCGTCGCGCGGCACGCGCGAACCGGCCGGGCCGGCCAGCGGCGCCCCGCCCGGCAGGTGCGGGGGCAGGTCGGCCACCACGACGTGCCGGGCGCCGTGGTCGCGGGCCAGCCGCGCCTGCTCCTCCGAGTGCACGAGCACGCCGTCCACGGAGGCCAGCAGCCGGCGCACCAGCGGCCCGTCCCCCGGCCGCGGCTCGTGCGGCAGCACGTTGTGGGCGACGACGACGGTGCGCGCCGCCGAGCGGGCCGAGCGCAGCCCGGCCAGCACGCCCAGCAGCGCCGGCACCTGCAGCGGCACCACGTGGGTCAGGACCACCAGGTCGGCGTCGGCGCAGCGGCGGCCGGCGCGCACCCAGCCCGCGGGCGCGTCCCACGCCAGCGCCCGCACCGTCGGGACGAACTCCGGGACCTCCGGCTCCCCGCCGGGCACGAGCGGCTCCCCCGGGTACAGCGCCGCCGGGTACTGCCGCGACCAGGACACCAGCCGCACCCGCTGCCCCGCGTCGCGCAGGTGGTGGGCCAGCTGGGTGGTGTGCACGGCCGTGCCGCCCTTGGCCGGGTGGGCCGGGCCCACCACGACGACCTTGCGGGCGCTCACCCGTCGTCCCGCGAGCGCACGACCAGGTCGGCCAGCAGCGCCACCGAGCCGATGAGCAGCCCGGAGACCAGCAGCAGCACCGTGTTCGCCGGGAAGTAGAAGGTGTGCCGGAACATGTCGGTGACGGCCTTGACGAAGCCCAGGCCGAACAGGAACAGCGCCAGCGGCATGAGCACGCGCAGCGGCTCGAAGTACATGACCATCCGCAGCACCTGCAGGATGTAGCGGTAGGCGTCCTTGACGAAGTGGAACTTCGACGTCCCCGCCCGCTTCGCGTACGCCGTCGGCACGTACTTGATGTCGTGCTGGTTGCACAGGAACGCCAGCGTGATCGTCGTGACGCAGCTGAACCCGGGCGGCAGCAGCCGCAGGTACGGCAGGGACACCGACTTGCGGAACGCCCGCAGGCCCGAGTTCAGGTCCGGGATGCGCTGGCGGGCCAGGACCTCGGCGACCTTGCGGATGACGAACTTCGCCGGCACCCGCAGCGCCTTGTGGCTGCCCTCCTCGGTGGTGCGCGCGCCCACGACCTGGTCGTAGGAGTCGTCCTCCAGCAGCACCCGCACCAGCTCGGGGATGCGCTCGTTCTCGTAGGACATGTCCGCGTCGGTCCACACGACGATCTCGCCGCGGGCCATCTGCGTGCCGATGCGGCGCACGGTGCCCGAGCCGCCGTTGCGGCGGAAGGCGACGACCTTCAGGTGCTCGAAGACCTGCTCGGCCCGGCGCAGCACCGCCAGGGTGTCGTCGGTGGAGGCGTCGTCGACCGCGAGCAGCTCGTAGCTCATCCCGTCGGCGTCCATCGCCGACGTGATGCGCTCGATCTCGTCGAGGACGTGCGCCTCCTCGTTGTAGCAGGGCAGCACGATGGTGGCGACGGGCGCGGGGCCGGCCGGGTCGGCCTCGGCGGCGCGGTGCGGGGAGGGCACGGGAGGCTCGGGAGGCATGGCGCAGGGAGCTTAGCCCGGCTCCCGCGCTGTCCCGCCGTCGCCGAGCCGACGCCGACCCGGTGCGTGTCAGCGGCCCGGGTCCGGGCACTCTGTCGGTGTGTCAGACCGCACTCCCCCGGCGACCGCCGCCGGCAGCACCGCGCAGGCCCGCTCGTTCGGGCTCGCCGCCGACGTCTACGAGCGGGCGCGCCCCAGCTACCCCGCGGCGGCGCTGGACTGGCTGCTGCCGGCCGGGGCGCGCCGCGTCCTGGACCTGGGCGCGGGCACGGGCAAGCTGACGCGGCTGCTGGCCGCGCGCGGTCTGGACGTCGTGGCGGTCGAGCCGACGGAGGGCATGCGGCGGGAGTTCGGCCGCGTCCTGCCGGACGTCCCGGTGCTGGACGGCACCGCCGAGGACGTGCCGCTGCCGGACGCCAGCGTCGACGCCGTGCTGGTCGCGCAGGCGTGGCACTGGGTGGACCCGGCCGTCGCCGCCCCCGAGGTGGGCCGCGTGCTGCGCCCGGGCGGGACGCTGGGGCTGCTGTGGAACGTGCGCGACGCCAGCGTCGACTGGGTCGCCGAGCTGGACCGCACCCTGCCGCGCGCCGGGGAGGAGCAGCTGCGCAGCCTCGCGCCCGTCGTCGGCGGCCCCTTCGGCCCCGTGGAGCGCTTCGACGTGCCGTGGTCGCAGGAGGTCACGGTGGCCGAGCTGCTCGACTACACGTCCTCGCGCAGCTGGGTGATCACCCTGCCGCCGGACGAGCGCCAGGCCGTCCTGGACGACGTGCGCGGGCTGGCCGAGGCCCGGCTGGCCACCGCCGGGAACCTGGTCGTCCCGTACATCACGCGCTGCTCGCGCACCCGGCTGCGCTGAGGCGGCGAGCCGTCAGGCCGGTGCCGCGTCCGGCGCGGGGGCGGCCCACAGCTCGACGGTGATGCGCTGGGCGCCCTCGGGGCGGCGGGTCAGCAGCCGCTCCGGCTCGGTGGTGCGCAGGTACGTCAGCGGCTGCGCGTCCTGCGCGCCCAGCGCGGCCAGCGCCTCGCGCGGGGCCCGCTCCCCGCCGGCGGCGACGAGCACGGGCACCCCGCCCGCCGCGCGCACCCGCCCGGCGGCGCGCTCGACGGCGGCGGTCAGCGCCTCCTCGTGCGCCGGCTCCCCCGGCCGGCCCACGGCCGTCGGCACGACGAGCGCGGCCGAGGGCACCCCGCACGTGCCGCGCAGCACCTGCGGCCACTCGTTGCGCGAGCGGGCGTCGACGGCGAGCGCGACCGCGTCCTCGCCGTAGGTGTCGCGCAGGGCGGCGCACGCCTCGGCGACCGCGGCGACCTGCCCGGCCTCGGTGCGCTGGCCGGCCACGGGCGCGGTCGCCAGCGCCGCCGGCACGAGCAGCAGGACCGCCCCCACCCCCGCCACGGCGGGCGCCGGGACGGTGACCGGCAGGACCCGGCTGCGGCGGGGCACCTCGCGCACCGCCCACGCCAGGGCGGCCACCGCCAGCAGCACGACGGCCGGCAGCACGACGGGCACGAACCGCCGGTCGGCCCACGGGTGGTCGGGGGTGATGCCCGGCCGGTACAGCGTCAGCAGCAGCGAGCCGACGGCCAGCACGTACGGCACCGTCCACCCCGGCAGCGGCGCCCGGCCCTGCACGGCGGCCACCAGCCGCGGCAGCAGCGCCACGGCCGCCGCCCCGGCCAGCACCAGGACGGGCCAGCCCAGGTACCAGGACAGCCAGTCGACGCTGTGCTCGGCGTAGGTGCGCCCGCCGTCCACGGGCAGGCCCTGCGCCAGCTGCAACCCGGCCACGAGCCGGCTGCCCGGGTCGGCGGGGTCTTGGCGCACCACCAGCCACAGCGGCCGGGTGGCCAGGCCCACGAGCACCAGCGCCAGGACGCCCGCCAGGACGGGACCCAGCCGCGGGGACGTCAGGGGCCGCACCCGCGCCAGCCACCCGCGGCGCGCGGCGCGCGCCCCGGCGGCCGAGAGCACCGCCAGGCCCACGAGCGCCGCCAGCAGCGGCAGCAGCGACCCGCTGATCGTGCCCAGGTACGGCCGGGAGGTGAGCCCGGCGGCCGCCGCGGCCAGGAGGGTCGTCAGGGCGGTGCCGGCCAGCAGGGCCCGGGCGGCCGGGTGGCGCAGCACCAGCAGCACGGCCACCACGGGCAGCAGCAGCGCGACCTCGCGCAGGTAGTCCACCCGCACGAACCCGACGGCCCCCAGCAGCAGGCCGGCCCCGCCGCCCAGGCGGGCGGCCGCCGGCCCGTCGGCGCGCACGGCCGCCACCGCCAGCGACGCGGCGCCGGTGAGGACCAGCAGGGCGGGCGGCTCGGAGTAGGTGGAGCGGGTGGCCAGCAGGAACGGCTGCGCCAGCAGCAGCGCGGCCGCCGCGAGGGGCGCCCACGCCGGCCCGACCAGCCGCGCGGCCAGCCCGGCCACCCCCAGCACGGCGGCGGCCCCCAGCAGCGCGGGCACCAGCAGCAGCCCGTCCCACCCGGCGGCCCACCCGCCGAGGCTGAACAGGGCCGGCGCGCCCAGCAGGAACTGCGGGACGACGACCTCGCCGACCTCGTAGTACGCCGGGCTGGCGAGCGTGAGGGACGGGTCGGCCAGCGCGTCCGCCCCGCCGAGGGCGGCCAGCGACGGGTCCACCGGCAGGCCGTGGTGCTGCGCGAGGTGGTGCGCGTACAGGGCCAGGGACCCGGCGTCGCGGCGCAGGACGACGTGCTCGGAGCGGGTCAGCGCCGCCCACAGGCCCGCCGCCACCGCCAGCGCGGCCGTCGCCGCGCCCGACCACGCGGGCGCCGGGACGACGGGGACGCCCGCCGCCAGCCGCCCGGCCAGGACGGCCGCGACGAGCGCCACCGGGACGGCGACCAGGGGCCGCCACAGGTCCACCAGGACCAGCGGGACGGCGACGGCGGTGACGGCGGCGACCGCCGCGGCGAGCACGACGGGGACGCGGGTGAGCAGCACCGCCGGCCAGCTGGGGAGCACGCCGGGACGCTAGCGGGTGCCCCCGACGCGGCTGCGCGCCCGGGGCAGCGGGCGGTCGAGGGCCGCCGCCGGAGTGGCGGCTACCGTGACGCGGTGGCCCGCACCGTCCCCGCCCTCCTGCAGCAGCTGAGCACCGACGACCCCGGCACCCCCCGCCTGACCTGGTACGGCGCGGACTCCGCCCGCACGGGCGAGCGGGTGGAGCTGTCGGCGCGCGTGCTGTCCACGTGGGTCGCCAAGACCGCCAACCTCCTGGAGGAGGAGTTCAGCGCCGGGCCCGGCACGAGCGTCGGGCTGGCGCTGCCGACGCACTGGCGCACCGTGGTGTGGCAGCTGGCGGCGTGGGCCACGGGCGCCGACGTGCTGCTGGGCGAGGAGGCCGCCGGCGCCGACGTGCTGGTCGCCGCGGACGCCGGCGCGCTGGCGGCGGCCCTCGCGCGCGGCGGCGAGGCCGTCGCCGTCGACCTGGCGCCCCTGGCGACCTCCTTCTCCGGCGACCTGCCCGACGGCGCCCTGGACTACGCGCGCGTCGTCACCGGCTACGGCGACCTGCACGTGCCCGGCCCCGAGCTGGCCCACGAGGTGCTGCTGGCGGAGGCGGCCGAGGCGGCGCGGGACTGGCCGGCCGGGGTGCGGCTGCTCACCGACGCCGGGCCGGAGCGCACCGCCGGGTCCGTGCTGGCGGCGTTCACGCGGACCGGGTCCGTCGTCCTCGTGCCCGACGTGGACGCCGTGGCCGACGGCGTCGCCGAGCAGGAGCGCGTCACGCGGGTGCTGCGCACCCGGTGAGCGGGCCACGGGGGCCGCAGGGGCCGCGGAGGCCTCGGGGGCCGCGGAGGCCTCGGGGGCCGCGGAGGCCTCGGGGGCCGCGCCGGCCGGTGCCCGCCCGGTTCGCGCACGCCCTGCTGGTGGCCGTGGCCGTCCTCGCCGTCACCCTCGCGCTGGGCCGGCTGGCCGTGCCCTCCCCCGCGCTGTTCGCCGGGCTGCTCGTCGGCCTGGTGGACGCGCTGGCGGTGCGCGCGCCGCTGGCCGTGCCCGAGCGGGCCGGCACCGCCGCGCAGGCCGCCGTCGGGGTGACCACCGGCACGCTCGTGCAGCTGTCGACGCTGCGGGCGCTGGGCGAGCACTGGCTGCCCGTCGTCCTCGTCGTGCTCGCCACCCTGGCCCTGAGCCTGGGCACCGGCTGGCTGCTGGGCCGGCACCGCGACGTGGACGCCGTCACGGGCGCGTTCGCGCTGGTCGCCGGCGGCGCCAGCGGCCTGGTGGTGATGGCCCGCGAGCTGGGCGCGGACCAGCGGGTCGTGGCGGTCGTGCAGTACCTGCGGGTCCTCGTCGTGGTGCTGTCCCTGCCGCTGGTGCTGCAGCTGGGCTTCGGGGTGAGCGGCGGCTCCGCGACGGCGGGGACCGGCGGCGGGCCGTGGTGGGCGGGTGCGCTGCTGCTGGCCGGGTGCTCGCTGGCCGGGCTGCGGCTGGGCCGCCTGGCGCGGCTGCCCGCCCCCTCGCTGCTGGGGCCGCTGCTGGTGACGGCGGTGCTGTCGCTGTCCGGGCTGACCGACGGCCTGGCCGTGCCGGCGCTGCTGGAGCAGCTGGCCTACGCGGTGATCGGGCTGCAGGTGGGGACGGGGTTCACGCGCGCCGGCCTGGCCGCGGTCGCGCGGGTGCTGCCGGCGGCGCTCGCCCTCATCGCCGTGGGGGTGGCGGGCTGCGCCGGCCTGGCGGTGGCGCTGTCGGCGGCCACGGGCCTGCCCCTGCTGGACACCTACCTGGCCACGACGCCGGGCGGGCTGTACGCGGTGCTGGCCGCGGCCGTCGGGTCGGGCGCGGACGCGACGTTCGTGCTCAGCGTGCAGGTGCTGCGGCTGCTGGTGATGCTGCTGGCCGCCCCGGTCCTGGCGCGCCTGCTGGCCGGGCGCCCGGACCCGCCGCCGGCCTGACCCGCCGGGGACCGGTCAGGAGGCGGCGGGCTCCCCGGGGGTCGCCGCGACGAGCAGGCCCTCCCCGCGCGCGGTGACGGGGTGCTCGGCCGGCAGGACGAAGACGGACTGCCCGCGCCCCAGCACCAGCTCCCCGCCGTCCGCGGCGGTGACCGCCACCTCGCCCTCCAGGCACAGCAGCGTCCGCGGGACCGCCCGCTCCCACGTGGTGACCGCGCCCGGGCGGGCGGTGAGGACGGTGAGGGCGAAGTCGCCCACCCCCGGGTCGAGGACGAGCTCGTCGGCGGAGACGGCCCGCGGGGCCAGCAGCGGCGGCGGCAGGACCCGGAAGTCCACGACCCGCAGCAGCTCCGGCACGTCGACGTGCTTGGGCGTCAGCCCGCCGCGCAGGACGTTGTCGGAGCTGGCCATGAGCTCCACGCCGGTGCCCCACAGGTAGGCGTGCACGTTGCCCGCCGGCAGGTACAGCGCCTCCCCGGGCGCCAGGCACACCTGGTTCAGCAGCAGCGAGACCAGCACGCCGGGGTCGCCGGGGTGGTGGCCGGCCAGGTGGTTGGCGCACAGCGCCGACGGGTCGTCGGAGCCGGCGCACGCGACGGCCACGGCCTGCACGAGCGGCCCCACGACGTCCGCGTCCGCGGTCAGCAGCCGCGAGGTCGCCGCGCGCAGCGCCCCGCCCTCGTCGTCGCCCGCGAGGTCGTCCAGCAGCGCGGCCAGCAGGGCGTCCGTGGCGTCGGGCAGCCCCACCAGCGGCAGGCCGGCCAGCAGCTCGCGGGCGGCGGCGGGGGCGCGGAAGCCGGCCACCGCCGCGAACGGCTCCAGCGCGTACAGCAGCTCCGGCTTGTGCTCGTCGTCCTTGTACAGGCGGTGGGCGGCGTCGCGGGGCACGCCCGCGGCCTCCTCCTCGGCGTACCGGCGGCGGGCCGTGGCCCGGTCCGGGTGCACCTGCAGGGACAGCGGCGCGGCCGCGGCGAGGACCTTCAGCAGCGGCGGGCGCGGCACCCCCGCGGCGTCGAGCACCTCGTCCAGCCCGGTGCGACGGCCGTCACCGGCGACGACGGCCGAGGGGGCGGCGGGGTGGGCGCCGATCCACAGCTCGGCCTGCGGGCCGCCGTCGGCCGGGCGGCCCAGCAGGTGCGGGATCGCGGTGGGAGAACCCCACGCGTACGGCTGGACGCGGTTCTCGAGCCGGTGCACACGGGCGACCCTAGTGCGGACCCGCCCACCGCGAGGGGTGCTCTCACTACGCTGGGCGACCATGAGCGTCCTCGTGACCGGCGGTGCCGGCTACATCGGGTCCCACGTCGTGCGCCTGCTCACCGAGCGCGGTGACCGGGTCGTGGTGGCCGACGACCTGTCCAACGGCCGCGTCGCCCGCGTCGGCGACGCCCCCGTGGTGCAGGTCGACCTCGCCACCGACGGCGCGCGCGACGCGCTGCGCGCGGCCTTCGCCGAGCACGACGTCGACGCGGTGGTCCACTTCGCCGCCCGCAAGCAGGTGGGCGAGTCGGTGCAGCAGCCGGCCCGCTACTGGTCGCAGAACGTCGGCGGCACCGCGAACCTCCTGCAGGCCATGGAGGACGCCGGTGTCGGCCGGCTCGTCTTCTCCTCCTCCGCGGCCACCTACGGCGCCCCCGACACCCCCGTGGTGCGCGAGGACGGCCCGTGCGAGCCCATCAACCCGTACGGGCAGACCAAGCTCGTCGGGGAGTGGATGACCCGCGCCGCGGGCGTGGCGTGGGGGCTGCGCGCGGCGAACCTGCGCTACTTCAACGTCGCCGGGGCCGGCTGGCCCGACCTGGGCGACACCGCCGTGCTCAACCTCGTGCCGATCGTCTTCCGGGCGCTGGACGAGGGCCGGCGCCCCGTCGTCTTCGGCGGCGACTACCCCACCCCGGACGGCAGCGCGGTCCGCGACTACGTGCACGTGGCCGACCTGGCCTCCGCGCACCTGGCCGCCCTGGACGGCCTGGACGCCGACGAGCGGGCGCACGACGTCTTCAACGTCGGCACCGGCACGGGCTCCTCGGTGCTGCAGGTCCTGGACGCCGTGCGCGAGGTGACGGGCCTGCCGGTGGACCCGGACGTGCGCGAGCGCCGCGCGGGCGACCCGCCGTCGCTGGTGGCGGACGTCTCGCGCATCCGCGAGGACCTGGGCTGGACGGCCTCGCGGGGCCTGGCGGACATCGTGTCCTCCGCGTGGGAGGCCTGGCAGGTCGGCCGCGCGCGCTGAGGCGCACCCTCAGCGCGGCAGCAGCAGCGTGACCGCGACGAGGACGGGACCGGCGAGCACGGTGGTGGCCAGCACGGTGTCGCGCGCGAGGTCGCGCGCGACGCCGTAGCGCACCGCGAACGTGAAGACGTTCTGCGCGGTGGGCAGCGCGGCGACCACGGTGGCGGCGAAGACGGTGGCGGGAGCCAGGCCGAGGACGTGGGCGGCCACGGCCCACGTCACCAGCGGCTGCACGAGCGCCTTCAGACCGGTGGCCAGCAGCACGTCGGGGCGCCGCCACCCGGCGAGCGAGCCGCCGTGCAGGGAGATCCCGAAGGAGATGAGCGCGCCGGGGACGGCGAGCCCGGCCAGCAGGCCGACGGGCTCGGCGACCGCCGCGGGCAGCCGCCAGCCCGTCACGGCCAGCAGCACCCCGACCGCGGCGCCCAGCAGCATCGGGTTGACCAGCGGGGTCAGCGCGCGCTTCAGCGACGCCCCGCCGGGGGCGCCGGAGACGTCGAGGACCCCCAGCGCGAGCGGTGTCAGGACGACCATCTGCAGCAGCAGCGCCGGCAGGACGGCCGTCAGGTCGCCCAGGACGTAGGCGGCCACCGGCAGGCCGATGTTGGCGGCGTTGACGAACGAGGCGGCCAGGGCGCCGATGACGAGCGCGCCGCGGTCGGCGCGCCAGCGGAACCGGGCCACCAGCAGCCACACCAGCAGGCAGACCGCGACCCCGGAGCCGGTGACGAGCAGCTGCGAGGAGAACAGGACGGCCACGTCGGCGGTGGCGAGCGTCTGCACGAGCAGGGCGGGCGAGCCGACGAAGAAGACGAGGCGGGCGACGACGACCTGCCCGGTGGGGCCCAGCGCCCCCGTGCGGCCCAGGACGTAGCCGACCGCGACGAGCGAGGCGACGACGACGAAGCCGGTCAGGACACCGCTCACCCGCCGCTCACCCGTCGATCACCGCGCCGAGGCTACCGAGCCGTCCCCCGGGCCCCGCGCGCTCCGGCCGGCGCCCGGCCGCGCTCCGGCCGCGCTCCGGGCCGCCGCGCCGGGCCGCTGCGCCGCCGTTGCTAGGGTCTGCAGGTCCTCTGACCGCCCCGCGACCGCCCGGAGACGCCCCCCGTGATCGACGCGCTCGGCACCCCCCGCTCCGTCCTGCTGCTCGGCGGCACCTCCGACATCGGCCTGGCCGTCGTGGAGCGCCTGGGCGAGCGCCCGCTGCGCGTGACGCTGGCGGCCCGGCCCGGGCCCCGCCGGCAGGCGGCCGCCGACCGGCTGCACCGGCGCGGGCACGAGGTGCGCGAGGTCGACTTCGAGGCCACCGACCTGGCCGGTCACGACCGCGTCGTGGAGGAGTCCTTCGCGGCCGGGGACGTCGACGTGGCGGTGCTGGCCTTCGGCGTGCTGGGCGACAACGAGCAGCTGTGGCAGGACGCGGAGGCGGCCGTGGAGGTCGCCACCGTCAACTACACCGCCGCCGTCGGGCTGGGCGTGCGCCTGGCCGCGCGGCTGCGCGCGCAGGGGCACGGCACGGTCGTGGCGCTGTCCAGCGTGGCGGGCGAGCGCGCGCGCCGCTCCAACTTCGTCTACGGCTCCACCAAGGCCGGGTTCGACGCCTTCTTCACGGGTCTGCGCGAGGCGCTGCGCCCTGACGGCGTGCGCGTGGTCGTCGTGCGACCGGGCTTCGTCACCACGAAGATGACGGAGGGGCTGCAGGCGGCCCCCCTGTCGGTGTCGGCGGAGCAGGTGGCGGAGGTGGCCGTGGAGGCCGTGCGTGCTGGCAAGGAGACCGTGTGGGCGCCCGGCCCGATGCGCTGGGTGATGTCGGCCCTGCGGCACGTCCCGGCCCCGGTGTTCCGGCGCCTGCCCCTCTGAGCCCCGCCCTGTCCGCCTCCTCGTCCCTGCGGGCCTCCGCCGCCGCGGCGGGGGCCCGCGGCGCCGACCGGGCCGGGAGCGTCGCGCGGGGGCCGCGCCCCGGGCTGGACGCGCTGGTGGCGCTGCTGACCGCGCTGGCCGGCCTGCTGGTGTTCAGCCACCGCCTGGCCGCGCCGAGCCCGTGGCGCGACGAGGCCGTGACGGTCGCGGTGGTGCGCCGCAGCGCCGCGCAGATCGCCGACCTGGTCCGCGAGGTGGACCTGGTCCACGCCCCCTACTACTTCCTGGCCCACGCCCTGCTGGGCCGCGACGCCGACGTGGTGGACGTACGCCGCATCTCGGTGGTCGCGGCGGCGCTGACCGCGGCGGCCCTGTGCGGGACGGCCCGCCGGGCGGTGCTCGCCTCCCCCGGCGGCGTCGGGCCGGGCGCGGCCCGGCTGGCGGGGCTGACCGCGGCGCTGGTGTGGGTGGCCACGCCGTTCGCCTCCCGCTACGCGCAGGAGGCGCGCCCGTACGCGCTGGCCGCGCTGCTGGTGACGGTCTCCACGTACTGCCTGCTGCGGCGCTGGTGGGCGGCGTACGCGCTGACGCTGCTGCTGCTGACGGCGGTCAACAGCACGGCGCTGCTGGTGCTGCTCGCGCACGCCGGCTGGACGCTGGCCTCGCCGGGCACGCGCCGGCGCGCGGCGCTGGCCGCGGCGGCGGGGCTGGCCCTGTCGGCGCCGCTGCTGCTGGCGCAGTCGCGCCAGCGCGGGCAGGTGGCGTTCCTGCAGCCGCCGGCCCCGGCGGACCTGCTGGGGCACGCGACGTTCGCGCTGGGCGGGACGGCGGGGGCGCTGCTGGCGGCCGCGGTGGCCGTGGCGGCGTGCGTCCTGGCGCGGGCGCGGCGGGCGGTGCTGCTGGGCGTGCTGTGGGGCGTGGCGTGGGTGCCCCTGCTGTGGCTGGTCTCGCAGGTGCAGCCGCTGTGGACGACGCGCTACCTGGTGCCGGTGGCGCCGGGCACGTGCCTGCTGCTGGCGACGGTGGTGACGGCGGGCTGGGGCGCGACGCGGTCGGCCCGGTCGGCCCGGGGCGCGCGGGTGCTGCCCGCGGCCGGGCTGGCGGCGGGTCTGGTGGCCGGGACGGCCGTGGCGGGCTGGCACATGCAGGTCGTCTTCCGCGACTCGGCCATCGGTCACGGGGAGGACCTGCGCGGGACGGCGGAACTGATCGCCGAGGGGGCGCGGCCGGGCGACGGGCTGCTGTTCGTGCCGGACGGGGAGTACCGCTACCGGGTGGTGACGCAGCTGTACCCGGAGGCGTTCGCCGGTCTGGAGGACCTGGCGCTGGCCGAGCCGGCGGCGACGTCGGGCACCCTCGTGGGGGTGCCGCGCGAACCGGCGGAGGTGGCGAGGGCGCTGGCCGGGGTGGACCGGGTCTGGGTCGTCGGCGGGCCCGGCGAGCTGCTGGCGGCCACGCCCGCGGACGCGGCGACGGTCGTGGCGCTGCAGGGCTGGGAGGTGGTCCAGGAGGCGGACCGCCGCGCCTTCAGCGTGCGCCTGGTGGAGCCCGCCGCGACGCCGGAGCCGGTGACGACGACCCCCTCCCCCTGACGTCCCCCACCGGGGGGACAGTGGTCCGCCGGGCGTTGAGCGCGCTCTCAGCCAACACGCAGGGTGACGTACATCTCACGGCGTGTCGTCACCGCAGTCCCTCCACGCAGCCTTTACATCACACGTATCGTCACCTACTTTGCGTCACGGGCCGGTCGCCCGCTCAAGCTCGACTCCAGGGCGACCGATGGCCACCTACGACAGTTCACCCGTGTGGGTGGCACCGGACCGAGACGGAGCGAGCTCGCATGCCCCTGCAGGACACCCGTGTGTCGAGGCGCGCCACCCTCACCGGCGGCGCCGGCGCGGTCGCCGCGCTCGGCCTCGCGACCGCGACCCCCGCCGGTGCCGCGGTCCCGGCCCCCGCCGCCTCCGCCCTGTCCGCCGGGCCCCTGGCCGTCGGCGGCTCCACCCGCTCCGTCACCCTGGGCGCCCCGCGCGGCGCGGCCCGCCCGCTGTCCTCCGGCGGCGGCCTCGAGGTCGTCGCCGTCAGCGTCGACGGCGGCAGCATGGTCGGCGTCGTCTTCCCCGGCGGCACCAGCGCCACCTCGGTGGCCGTGCGCGTGCGCCGCGCCGGCGGGGAGCCCTCCGCCTGGAGCGACCTGCCGCTGAACGACTCCGAGCCCGACCCCGGCACCGCCGACGCCCACGAGCACACCACCGGCTCCGACCCCCTGTGGGTCGGCGAGCTCGGCCCCGGCGCCACCGTCGAGGTCCAGCTGCCCGCCGGCGAGGTCGGCCGCGCCCGCCTCGAGGTCGTCGACCCCGGCGCCGCGCGCACCACCACGCTGCTCGCCGCCCCCGCCGGGCTCGCCCCCGCCACCCCCCTGGGCACCGCCGGCGCCACCGTCGTCCCCCTGGGCACCGCCACCACGAGCACCACGACGCTGGCCGCGGCCGCGCCGACGATCCGCTCGCGCGCCGAGTGGGGCGCCGACGAGTCGCTGCGCAAGGGCAGCCCCGGCTACTCGCCCACGATCAAGGCGTGCGTCGTGCACCACACCGCCGACGGCGGCTCCTACAGCCAGTCCCAGGTCCCCGCCGTGATCCGCGGCATGTACCGGTACCACACCGTCAGCCTCGGCTGGAGCGACCTCGGCTACAACTTCGTCGTCGACCGCTTCGGCGGCATCTGGGAGGGCCGCGCCGGCGGGACCACCCGCCCCGTCGTCGGCGCCCACGCCGGCGGCTTCAACGCCGAGACCTTCGGCGTCTCGATGATGGGCGACTTCACCTCCGTCGCCCCGCCCGCGGCGATGCTGGAGTCCGTCGCCCGCGTCATCGCCTGGAAGCTCGCCCTGCACGGCCTGCCGGCCGTCGGCTCGACCCGGCTGCGCTCCGCCGGCGGCGGCACCGCCCGCTACAAGGCCGGCACCGAGGTCACCCTGCGCATCGTCAACGCGCACCGCGACGTCGGGTTCACCGCCTGCCCGGGCAACGTCGGGTTCACGAAGATGGACCAGATCCGCTCCCGCGTCGCCCAGCTCATGGGCGGGGCCACCACGGCCGCCACCGCCATCTCCGCCAAGTACGCCGCCATCGGCGGCGCCGCCGCCATCGGCGCCCCCACCAGCGCCGAGGGGCCCGCCCGCTCGGGCGGCACCTACCGCCACTACCAGGTCGGCTCGATCTACCACAGCACCGCCACCGACGCCCACGTCGTCAAGGGCGACATCCGCGAGAAGTGGAAGGCCCTCGGCTGGGAGGGCGGGTTCCTCGGGTTCCCGCTCACCGACGAGACCCCGCTGCCCGGCGGGGCCTTCAACCACTTCGAGGGCGGGTCGGTCTACTGGTCCCCGCGCACCGGCGCGCGCGCCGTCCGCGGCCTCATCCGCGACAAGTGGGCCTCCCTCGGCTGGGAGACCGGGTTCCTCGGCTACCCCGTCACCGACGAGGTGCCCCTGCCCGGCGGCGCGTTCACCGCCTTCGAGGGCGGCTCGGTCTACTGGAGCCCCCGCACCGGCGCCCACGTCGTCAAGGGCGCCGTCCGCGACGCCTGGGGCGCCCGCGGCTGGGAGGCCGGCCGGCTCGGCTACCCCACCAGCGACGAGTTCGCCGTCGACGGCGGGCTGCGCGTCACCTTCGAGCGCGGCTCGATCACCTGGAACCGGCGCACCGGCGCCGTCACCGTGCGGGAGAGCTGATGCCGCTGCGCCGCCGCGCCACCCTCGGGACCGCCGCCGCGGCGGCGCTGGCCGCCCTCGCGCTGGCCGCGCCCACCGCCGCCTCCGCCGCGCCGCCCGCGCTGCCGCGGCACCTGCCCAGCGGCGTCGACAGCCTCGCCCGCTACGAGGCCGCCACCACGTGCGGTCCCGTGCAGCCGGGCACGAGGGCGCTGAAGAAGCTGATCCTCGACACCTACGGCAAGCAGGTCGTCGGCGACGCCCGCGCCTGCCCCGCCGACGGGCGCGTGAACTCCGAGCACCACGACGGCCGGGCGCTGGACTGGATGCTCGACGCGCGCGACCCCGCGCAGAGGGCGCTGGCCGAGGAGTTCCTCACCTGGCTGCTCGGCGAGGGCGCGAACGGCGGCTCCGCCGTCAACGCCCGCCGCCTCGGCGTCATGTACGTCATCTGGGACGGGCGCATCTGGGGCTCCTACCGGGCCGACGAGGGCTGGAAGCCGTACACCGGCCCCAACCCGCACACCGACCACGTCCACATCTCCCTCAGCCACCGCGGCGCCGCCGCCGAGACCTCCTGGTGGACGGGCGAGACGAACCCCGTCGAGGGCAAGTACGCCGCCCTGGGCCGCGAGCGCTCCGCCCTCGGCGCGCCCGTGTCCGCGATCGGCGACTGGCGCTCGGCGCGGCGCAAGGACTACCAGCACGGCTCGATCGTGTGGTCGGCCCGCACCCAGGCGCGCGCCGTGCAGGGCGCCATCGCGCAGGCGTACTTCTCCGGCGACCGCGCGCGGGTCCTCGGGCTGCCCGTCACCGACGAGCAGGTCGCCCCCGGCTGGACCGGGCGCTTCAGCCACTTCGAGAACGGCTCGGTGTACTGGAGCGAGCGCACCGGCGCGCACCTGGTCAAGGGCGCGATCCGCGGCGCGTGGGCCGCGCAGGGCTGGGAGACCGGGCGCCTCGGCTACCCGACGTCCGACGAGCACGAGGTGCCCGGCGGCCGGCGCAACGACTTCACCGGCGGCAGCGTCACGTGGGAGCGCGCCACCGGGAAGGTCGTCGTCTCCTGGCGCTGACCCGGCGCTGACCCGGCGCTGACCTGGCGCTGACCTGGCGCTGACCCCGGGCTGAGCGGCACCTCACACGCGGGGACCCCCGTGACGGGTGCCGATCACCGGGGCCGCTGGGGCAGGATGCGCTCAAGCCCGGGCAGGTTCCTGCCGATGTCCCTGGCGAGCCCCTCGCCACCCTCACCGGAGGACCCGTTGCGCCCGTCCCGCCTGCGCCGCCTCGCGACCGGTGCCGTCGCCGCCGTCGCCGCCGCGCTGACCGCCTGCACGGTCGCGCCCGCCCCCGCCGCCGAGGCGGCCGAACCCACCTGGTTCCAGCCCGGCGCCACCTGGACCGGCGACTTCGGCGACCCGACCGTCGTCCTCGTCGGGGACACCTACCACGCCTACGCCTCGCCCGTCGGCGGGCGCGTCCTGCCCGTCCTGACGAGCAAGGACCTCAAGACCTGGACCGTGCGCGACCGCTACTCGAACGACGGCCCGCCCGGGCGCGGCGGGTACTCGGTGGCGAACGACCAGAAGATCCCCGCCGAGATCCGCGCCAACACCGCGCTGGGCGACTGGGGCCGGTACGACACCAACGACGCCCTCGTGCGCCGCGCCTCCTGGGGCCTGCACCACCAGCAGGGCCCGTGGATCGACCGCGACTACTGGGCGCCGGGCGTCTTCAACATCGGCTCCACCTGGTTCGCGTACTCGCCCGTGCGCGTGTCCCCCACCCGCTTCTGCCTGACCGTCGCCTCCGGGCCGTCCCCGTCCGGGCCGTTCCGCGACATCAGCGGCGACCGGCCGATCCAGTGCGAGGACGTCAACCGCGACCCGGGCGGTTCCATCGACCCGCAGCCGTACCGCGACCCGGCCACCGGCAAGAACTACCTGCTGTGGAAGTCCTCCGGCAAGGTCGCCTCCCACCCGTCCTCGATCAAGGCGACGGAGCTGGCCGACAACGGGTTCCCGAAGCCCGGCGCGCCCGTCGTCACGCTGCTGGAGACCGAGCGCGGGTCGCTGTGGGAGGGCGACACCATCGAGAACCCGTCGATGGTGACGTTCCGCGGCACCACCTACCTGTTTTACTCCGGCAACCTGTCCGACCCGCTGGACGACCAGGGCCACAGCAACTACGCCTCCGGGTACGCCGTCTGCCCGGCCGGTCCCCTGGCCCCCTGCCAGCGCCTGCAGCGCACCCCGCTCGTCGCCTCCGCCGGCAGCGCGCAGGGTCCCGGCGGTTCCTCCGGGTTCGTCGACAAGCAGGGCGAGCTGCGCATGGCGTACGCCACGTTCCGCCTCGGCGAGAACGTCGGCGGGCCCGTCCCGCACCCGCGGCGCATGTCGATCGTCAAGCTCGTGCAGGACCCGGACAAGCGCCTGCGCGTGGAGGGCGTGGCCGCGACCACGTCCTCGGACATCACGCTGAAGTGGAGCGCGCTGGGCGGGGCCCGCGGGTCGCTGGGCGCCCCCACGTCGGCGGTCCTGCCGACGCCGGCCAAGCCCGGTTTCTACCAGCACTTCCAGGGCGGGTCGGTCTACACCTCGGCCGTCACCGGCGCGCACGTGGTCACCGGCCGCATCCGCGACCGCTGGGCGGCGTGGGGCTGGGAGAACTCCGCCCTCGGGTTCCCCGTGAACGACGAGACCGCGATCCGCGGCGGGGCGTTCAACCACTTCCAGGGCGGCTCGATCTACTGGTCGCCGGCCACCGACGCCCACGTGGTCCGCGGGCTCATCCGTGACAAGTGGGGCTCGACCGGCTGGGAGAACGGGTGGCTGGGCTACCCCGTGAGCGACGAGGTCGTCCTGCCGAAGGGGGCGTTCACCCACTTCCAGGGCGGGTCGGTGTACTTCTCCCCCACCGCGGGCACGCACACCGTCCGCGGGGCGATCCGCGGCGCGTGGGCGGCGCAGGGCTGGGAGGCCGGGCGGCTCGGGTACCCGACCTCCGACGAGGTGTCGCTGTCCGGCGGCGCCAAGCGCACGACGTTCCAGGGCGGTTCCATCACCTGGACCCCCGGCGCCGGCGCGAAGGTCAGCTACCGCTGACCCTCCCGGCCCACCGCACCCCGCCGTGATCCCGCAGGGAAACCCGCGAGATCACGGCGGGGTTCGTCGTCCCCGCCCCCGGAGACCGCCCCCCTCCCGCCGTGATCGTGCATGGGTGAGAGCTCACACGTCCATGATCACGGCGGAGGGGGCGGGGTGGGTCAGCCCTCCGGCCGGTCGATGAACTCCTGGGGGCTGGGGCCCGGCCCGGCGCCCTCCCACCAGCGCCAGCCGGGGACCGTCCGCTCCCCCGGCGCCACGTCGTAGCCGCCGGTCGGCAGGTCGTACGTCACCTCGACGAGGTCGCCCCACTCCCGGTACGGGGCGCCGGGCAGGAACCCGCGGTACGGGGTCAGGGTCACCACCTCCGGCAGCGTGGCGTAGGAACCGCCGCCGTCGATGACCGCCAGCATCGGCGTGCCCTCGAACGTCGCGCTGCGCACGAGCCAGCCCACGGGCTCGACCAGGCCGCCCGCCACGCGCGGCGGCTGCTGGCACGGCAGGTGCAGCCCGATCGGCCAGTCCACGAGGACGCCCGCGTCGGCGGGCAGCACGTCGGCGAGGACCTGCCCGGTGCGCCGGTAGACGTCCGTGACGGCCGCGGGCTCCCCCTCCCCGTCCGGCGCGGTGACGACGACGCGGACCGCGACGGCCCCGGCCGGGGCGTCGGCGACCGGCCCGAACCCGACCCGCCGCCACCCGTCCCCGCCGGGCACGACGGCCGGCACGGGCAGCGACCGGCCGGCCTCGTCGGCGAACTCCACCGTCACCGACGGCTGGCCGTGCACGTCGAGGGCGAGGGCCTCGTCGGCCGCGCGCTCGCCGAGCGCCCGCCACGGCGTGACGGCCGCGGCCCCCGGCTCCCCGGCGGCCCACGCGTCCGCACCTGCGGGCACGGTGTCCGGCAGCGGGTCCAGCCCGTCCCCGCCCGGGCTCGCGGGTGCCGCGGCCGTCCCGGGAGCGGCGCCCGGGACGTCGACGGGCGCGAGCGCGGTCTGCCCCGTCAGCGCGACGGCTGCGTCGGCGAACCCGCAGGAGGACCCGCGCAGGGAGTCCACGGCGTCCGCGGCCACCGACCACGACCCGCGCAGGCGGTGGGTGGCCGCGGCCACGCTGAGGACCTGCAGCGCCAGCGACCCGGCGAGGACGGCGGCCACGGCCGCGACGACGACCTCCGGCCAGGCGTCGCGCTCCCCCGCGCGCACGCGCCGCCGGCGCCACCACCACACGGCCAGGCCCGCCGCGGCGGACAGCCCCGCCCACAGCAGCGGGGAGGACAGCCGCTCCGGCAGCGCCGGGTCGGTGCCGTAGGCGGAGTACTCCACCTGCGCGTCGGGCCCGTGGAAGGCGACGCCCGCGGCCGCGCAGACGAACGCCCACAGCGCCAGCAGCGGCCAGCGGGCGGGCCGCCGGCGCACGAGGACGACGGCCGCGGTCACCGTCAGCAGGGTCGCCGCGCCGGCCAGCGCCCCGAAGTGGTGCGACCACTTCGTCGGCGCGATCGTCAGGACGGCGAACCCGGCGACGGTGACGGCCACGGGCACCACCCACGCGGTGCGGGGGCCGGAGGCGCGGCGCGCGCGCAGCAGCGCCGTGGTCACCCCCACGAGCAGGACGAGGGTGAGCAGGACGACGACCTGGCGCGAGTACAGCCGCTGGTTGGGGTCCGGACCGATGGTCAGGTACCAGTACCGCTCGGCCTCCTCCCACCACGACTGGTTGGGGCCGACCTCGTCGTGCACGCGCAGCGCGGTCAGCGCGGCCGCGAGGGTGGCGTCGGCGAAGACGACGGGCGAGGCGACGCTCGCCGCGGCCAGCAGCAGCGCCGAGGTGGCCGCGGCGCCCAGCCGCGACTCCCGCACGACCGGCCACCAGCGCGGCGCCAGGACGAGCGCGGTCGCGGTGGCCAGCAGCCCGGAGGCCGTGACGGCCACCGCCGTGCCGCACAGCAGCGCGGCCACCCCGAGCAGCCAGGCGCGCCGGCGCTCGACGGCCTCCAGCACGAGGGCCAGGACGGCGGTGGACAGCAGGACGACGAGGCTCTCGGGGCGGGCGCTGACGTCGAAGGGCAGCCACCAGGCCAGCAGGACGACCGCGGTCAGCGGCCACGTCCACGCCGGGGGGTCCTGCACGACGCGCGGCAGGACGACGCGGGTCAGCAGCAGCCAGGTGCCGATCCCGCACAGGGCCGCGGGCAGCCTCACCGCCCACGGCTGGACGGTGACCTGCGCGACGAGGCCGAGCAGCTCCTGCTGCAGCGTGAAGGGGATCTCCGGGACGTTGAAGTAGCGCACGACGTTGCCGACGTAGCCGGTCGCGGGGGCCGCGCGCCCCTCGAGCACGTAGTAGAAGTCGTCGGTGTGCAGGGGCCCGGCGCCCGCCCAGACGAGCAGGACGAGACCGACGGCGGCGTCGTGGACCGCGCGCAGCGGCCGCGCCCGCACCCGGGTCCGCGGGGCGGCGGCCTCCCCGCCGGGCGGGGCGCGACGCCGGCGCGGGGCGGGCCCGGCCAGCAGCACCAGCACGACCAGCGAGGCCGCGGCCAGCAGCACGTGCGCGAGGACGACGGCGCTCTTCAGCGCGGTGGGCCGCGTCTCGAACCGCGCGTCGGGCGAGGCGGTGACGGCCGGGCCCGCCCCGCCGGCGAGGTCGCCGGCGGCGAGGTCGGTGGTGAAGGCGGTCACCTCGGGCACGGGCAGGCCCGGTTCGTCGGCCAGCGGGCCGCCCGCGCTGACGCGGGTGCCGTCCTGGTCGGCGACGACCTCCAGCGCGCAGCCGGCGGGCAGCTGCGCCAGCGGGACGGTGACCAGCGGCGCGCCGGAGGAGCGCACCCGCAGCTCGCCGTCGCCGACGGTGACCGCCAGCGAGCGCTCCTCGCCGCGGGCCGAGTCGTCGGGGGCGGTGGCCAGCCCCGTGGCGCGCTCGCCGGCGGCGGTGCGGGCGTCGAGGGCCGTCAGCGCCGCGCACGGCACCTGCGCGCGCACGTCGACCGGCCGGTACGGCATGAAGAGCGCGACGGTGGACGCCTCGGCGGTGCCCTGCTGCCCGGCCTGCGGCCAGGTGACGGTGGGGGTGCTGGCCACGACGGGCGCCAGCGGCACGGCGAGGGACAGCAGGCAGGTCAGGGCGCCCAGGAGCAGCGCGAGGAGGGCGCCCGGCCGCTGCGGGCGGCCGGGCGTGCGGGCGGGGCTCACCGGCGCGCGACGACGGCGAACGGCCCCGCCTCGCGCACCTCGAAGGCGGGGTCGTCGAACAGCGCGGGGTCGAAGACCGCCCGCTCCCAGGCGACGTTGGGCTCGGCGGGGAAGGTGTCGCGGGCCAGGTCGACCGACCAGCCGTCCTCGCCGGTGCGCAGCACGAACACGTCGGGCGCCTCGAAGGGGGCGGCGTCCAGGCGCTGCAGCAGCTCGGCCGGACTGGTCGAGGCCGCCCAGGCCAGGACCTGCTCGCGGCGGCCGTCGTAGTCGGCCAGCGGGTTGGCGTAGTGCGGCGTCACCTGCTGGAACCCGCGCCAGGGCCGGAAGGAGAACAGCTCGTACTTGGCGGACAGCACGACGAGCTGGTCGGGGCTCGCCCCGACCACGTCGGCGCCGAGCTCGTCGACGGCCGCGAGGACCTCGTCGTTCCAGGCGTCCTCGCGCTCGGGGTCGCTCTCGCCGAGGGCGTTGGAGCCCTCCGGCGTGTAGTCGCGGTAGGCGGTGGTGATCGGCGAGGACAGCGCCTGCGGGGTGCTCTGCAGCGGCACGACGAGGACGGCGGCGCCGCCGAGGACGAGCAGGGCCTGCGCCTCGCGGCGGCGCGCGGCCAGGGCGGGCAGGGCCGGCAGGGCGGTGGTGCGCAGCCACCGCCACAGCGCGGCCCCGCCCATCACCCCGGCGACGGCGGTGGTGGCGACGAGGACGGCCTCCATCCGGAAGCCCAGCAGGGTGGTGCGGGCGGCCAGCGCGGCCGTGGACAGCAGGTACCAGGCGTAGGCGAGGACGACGACGCCCAGCAGCGGGCGGGCGGTGTCGGCGTCGGGGCCGGGCCGGCGCACCGACCACACGAGCCACAGGCACCCCAGCAGCAGCAGCGCCCCCCACGGGGTGGGGTTCAGCATGGGCGTCGGCAGCTGCGCGGAGATCAGCGGCAGGAAGTGCTGAGCGGCGGCGCGGCCCCCGCCGCCGGTGACGACGGCCACGACGTACGGCGCCCACACCAGCAGGGCCAGCACCGCGGACACGAGGGCCGCCACGACGAGGGCGGCCACGCGCCCGCGCAGCGCCGCGGGCCCCTGCCCCGCCCGCCAGGCGGCCGCGGAGCGCACCGCGCACGCCAGCGCGACCAGCAGCGCCGCGAACCCCGCGTACAGGGTGTACGTCATGGCGCCCAGGCCGAGGACGACGCCGACGGCGACCGCGGCGGCCAGCCGCCGGCGGGGGGCGACGTCGCCGAACCCGCGCCAGGCGACGACGGCGGCCACGGGCACGAACGCGGCCAGGCACCAGGAGTACGGCTCGTCGACGAACGGGCCGGCCTGCGCCGGGTAGACGCCCGCGGCGGCGGTGGCCAGCCCGGCGAGCACGCCGCGGCGCGGGCCGGTCAGCCGCGACCACGCCACCAGCGCCAGGCACGGCACGACGGCGGCCGTGGCGATCCCGGCGGTCTGGAACGCCTCCCAGGCGGGGGTGCCGGTCAGGGCGGCGTAGCGGCCGGCCAGCCAGAACCACCCCGAGGGGTAGAAGGAGGGCAGGTCGGCGTAGTTCATGTCCGCCAGCCGCCAGTCGTCGGCGAGGCGGCCGAGGAACTGGGTGCGGAAGAGCTGGTCGACGCTGTTGCCGCCCAGGTAGTAGCGGGTGCCGGCCAGCGGCACCGCCAGCAGCGCGGTGGACAGCGCCGAGACGGCGACGACGGCGACGGCCTCCGTCCCCGCCCACCAGCGGCTGCGCACGCCCACGAGCAGGGCCGCACCGACGACGAGGACGACGGCCGCGGTCATCAGCGCGGTCCCGGCGTAGGTGGGGTCGGCGTCGAAGGACGTCAGCTGCGCCAGGCCGGTGCGCCGGACCGCGGCGTGCACGGCGAGGCTGACGGCCAGCGAGACGACCCCGGCCAGCGCGAGGGCGGCGGTGAGCCGGGCGAACCCGCCGCGGACGACGGCGTCGCGGCCCGGCGCGGGCACCGGGCGGGCGCCGCCGCGCGCGCTGTCGGGAGGGCCGCCGGGCTCGACGCGGTCGGCGGGACGGTCGAGCTGGCTCACGGGGCGCCAGCGTATGGCAGCCCCGCGCACCCGCCGTCACCCGACGCGCGGCCCCGCTGACACCCGCCGAGCCCCGCCGGAGCTCAGCGGAAGCTGACGACGGCTCCCCCGGCCGGGGTCCAGGTGATCGACCCGCCCTGGAAGTCGGTGCGCTTGGCGCCGGGGGTGCCGGCGACGTCGTACTCGCTGGAGACGGGGTAGCCCAGGCGGCCGACCTCCCAGCCCAGCCGGCCCCACTCGCCCCGGATCGCGCCGCGCACGGCGTGCGCGCCGGTGGCCGGCGACCAGTACACGGCGCCGCCCCGGAACTCCTCCCACGCCCCGCCGGGCAGCCGCCACTCGTCGGAGACGGGGTAGCCGAGCCAGCCGTCCTGGGCGCCGAGGGCGCTCCAGCGGTCCCTGATCGCCCCGCGCACCTCGTGGGCGCCGGTGGCCGGCGACCACAGGACCGACCCGCCGGCGAACTGCTGCCCCGCACCGCCGCGCAGCGGGGCCTCGGCGCTCGTCGGGAAGCCGAGCGGGCCGCTCTCCCAGCCCAGCCGGCCCCACGCGTCGCGGATCTCCCCGCGCACGGGGTGGGCGCCGGTGCGCGGGGACCAGTAGACCGACCCGCGCTCGAAGAGCTGGTACGAGCCCTCCACCTGCGGCAGCCCCCACACGGGCGAGGTGGGCCGGCCCAGGACGCCGGCGTCGCCGCCGAGGCCGCGCCAGCGGGCGTCGACCTGCTCGCGCCCACCGGGTACGAACGTCCACAGGCTGGAGCGCAGCGCGCCGGAGAAGCGGGCGACGGAGGCGCCGGACAGCGTGCGGTCGCCGCTGGTGCAGCGCAGCAGCAGCTCCGTGATCCGCCCGCCCCACGGGCCCTGGCCGTCGCGGCGGGTGACGCTCAGGCTGCGCACCTGCCCGCCGGCGGGGCACTGGCGGGCGACGGTCGCCACGGGCAGCTGCGCGGTCCAGCCGGCGACGGTGTCCTGCGGGACCTTCCCGGCCGGCGAGCTCCAGGGGTCCTCCCCGGCGCGCAGGTAGGGGCGGCTGCCGGTGGCCGACCAGCCGCCGTTGCTGGAGGAGAACTGGGTGAACGCCGGGGCCCCTTGGAACTCCCTGATCTCCCCGGCGGTGGCGCGCACGGCCGCGGTCGTGGTGGCCGGCTGCAGCTCGGTGACGGCGCCGGCGGCCGTGCGGGTCTGCACGCCCAGGTAGACCTGGCAGGCCTCGGTGTCGCAGATGTCGAAGGGCGAGCCGGCCGGGCGCAGGGTGGACAGGGCGTAGCTGCGGGCCGCGACGGCCTGCGCCTTGAGGGCCTCGGGCGCGAACCAGCCGGGCGACTCGCGGGGCACGACGCCCAGCAGGTAGTCCTCCAGCGGCAGCGTGTTGACCGGCGTGATCGTGCTGGTCAGCGGGAAGGAGACGCTGCCGCTGTAGCGGTTGCCCGAGCCGTCGACCCGCTGCACCCACACACCGCTCGCGCCGGTGACGACGGGCACGCTCGTCCAGCGCTCGGTCCACACCTCGCGCCAGCCCTCGGCGAAGGCCGTCAGCCGCAGGGCGCCGGCGTCCCACGTCACGCGCAGCCGCTGCCCCTGGGGCACCTCGCGGGCGCCGACGCGCAGCGGGGAGGCGGTGCGGGTCTCCAGGAACACCTCGGGACCGGCGAAGCGGGACAGCTGCACGCGCACGTCGCGGTTCGCCCGGGTGCCCACGGTGGTGCCGGGGTAGTAGTCGGCGAGGATGCGCCGGAAGTCCTGCCCGGCGACGGCGCGCGACTGCGCCCCCCACTGCGACATCCCGTACCCGTGGCCGTAGCCGCGGCCCTCGACGGTCCAGGAGCCGGACACGGGGGCGGGCAGGGTCTCGGCGGCCTGCGCGGCGGGGACGGTCAGCAGCGTCCCGAGCAGGGACAGGGCGCCGGCACCGACGGCGGCGGGGAGCAGTCGCGGGAGTCTCACCAACACAGCGTCATCACCCACTTACGCACCGTCAAGGCGGTCACGTCACTCGAGACCCAGCCGTGACAGATCACGACCGTCCCCGCTCCACGCCCCCCTCCTCGGCGCCCCCGGCTCCCGCCGTGATCACGCAAGGGTGAGCGCGCACCCGTCCGTGATCACGGCGGCGGAGGGGTGGTGGCGCGGTGCAGGGTCAGGGCCAGCAGGAGGAGCAGCGACAGCGGGCGGGTCTGCGCCAGCAGGGCACCGGCGGCGCCGCCGAGGGCGTCGGCCTGCTGGAGCACCGGCAGCAGCCACGGCATGCCCGCCAGTCCCGCAAGCAGCGGCCGGTGCCGGGCCAGCGCCAGCGCGGACAGCGGCGCGGCCAGCGCGTGGTGCGTCCACGTCACGGGGCTGGCCAGGCACGTCAGCAGGCTCACCGCGAGCCCCAGGTGCAGCGCCCGCTCCCCCGCCCAGGCCGCCGCCGGTGGGCGCTGCGCGCGGACGACGAGGACGACGAGGACCACGACGAGGACGGCGGACAGCGCGGCGCCCAGCGCGGTGGCGGCGCCGTCGCCCAGGCCCGCGCTGGCGAAGGCCCCCGCCAGGGAGTTGTTGCTGATCGTGTCCGGCGCCGCGACGCGCGAGGAGTCCCACAGCGCCCCCAGCAGGTAGGAGCGCAGCGCCGACGGCGAGGCGGCCACCCCCACCGCGGTCAGCGCCACCCCCGCCGCGACGGTCCAGCCGGCGAAGCGCCGCCAGCCGCGCGCCGCGCCCAGCAGGACCACCAGGGCGGGGGTCACCTTCACCGCGCCGGCCATCCCGGCCAGCAGCGCCCCGGCGCGCGGGCGGCCGCGCCCGGCGATGACGACGCCGGCGACGAGGGCGAGGACGACCAGCGGGCTGATCTGCCCCAGGACCAGCGACTCGCGGAAGGGGTCGGAGACGACGACGAGCGCCAGCGCCGCCGGGCGCCACCGCGCGTCCAGCCCCGCCAGCCGCAGCAGCCACCCGCCGCCCGCGAGCAGCGCGACGACGAGGACGAGGTCCCAGACGAGCAGCGCCACCCCCGGCGGCAGCAGGAGCAGCGGCACCATCAGCAGCGCCGCCAGCGGCGGGTAGACGAAGGAGTGCCCGCGCTCGGTGCGCCGCTCGTACAGGTCGGCGCCGGCCAGCAGGTCGCGCGCGCCGTCGCGGTAGACGGCCAGGTCGTAGCCGGGCTGCCACCACTGCGTCGTGACCCCGGTGGCCAGGACGACACCGGACCAGGCCAGCGCGAGCACCAGCGGCAGCCACCGCAGCCACCGCAGCCACGGGGCCCGCGGCGCCCGCGCCGGGCTCACGACCGGTCGGGGAAGACGAGCGAGCGGAAGGTGAAGAAGCGGAAGACCGTCGCCAGGGCCATGCCGACGACGTTGGAGGAGATGTTATCCGCCAGCGGCGAGGTGAAGCCCATGAGGTGGTGCGAGACCCACAGGCAGCCGACCTGGATGAAGGCGGCCACCACGCTGAGGAACAGGAACATCGCGTACTCGCGGACGGGGTTGGCGGTGCGCCGGTCGCGCCACGTGTAGTACCGCGAGCCGAGGAAGGCCACGAGGATCGCGACGGCGCTGGAGACGACCTTCGACCACACCGACGGCACGTCGAGGACGAGCAGCAGCAGGTTGAAGACGGCGACGTCGACGAGGTAGGCGAGCCCGCCGGTGACGAGGAAGCGGAAGACCTCCTGCACGCGGTGGTGGCGGGCCATGGCCGCGAAGGCGCTCACGCGTACACCGCCAGCAGGAGCACGACGACCCAGGAGGCGGCCAGCCCCAGCAGCACGCGGTCGTGCAGCGCGAGCTCCTCCGGCTCCTCCGCCTGCCCGCGGTCCACGTCCACGCCGTAGCGCAGGACGGCCAGCACGAACGGCACGACCGACACCCACGACCACGGCTGCGCCTCCTCGGCCAGGACGCTGAACGCCCACAGCGAGTAGGCGGTGACGAGCACGGTGGCCGACAGCGTCCACACGAAGCGCAGGTACGTCTGCGTGTACTTCTGCACGACCTTGCGCACGGCCCGGCCGGTCGCCTCGCCCTGGCGGGCCTCGGCGTAGCGCTTGCCGGCGGCCATGAACAGGGAGCCGAACGCCGTGGTGAGCAGGAACCACTCGGACAGCTCGATGCCCGCGGCGACCCCGCCGGCCAGCGCCCGCAGCAGGAAGCCGGAGGCCACGCTGGCCAGCTCCACGACCGGCTCGTGCTTCATGCCGAAGCAGTAGACGAGCTGGATGGCGGCGTAGACGGCCATGACGACGGCGAGCGCGGGCTCCCACAGGGCCGAGCCGCCGATGCCCACGACGAACAGGACGGCGGCGGTGGCGTACGCCGCGCCCGGGGACACCGCGCCGGAGGCGATGGGCCGGAACCGCTTCTTCGGGTGGGCGCGGTCGGCCTCGACGTCCTTGGCGTCGTTGACGAGGTAGACGGCGCTGGCCACGACGCAGAACGCGGCGAAGGCGACGGCCGCGCCGAGGAACGCCTGGGCGTCCAGCTGGGCCGCGCCCGCCGGCAGCAGCGGCGCGACGACGAGGACGTTCTTGACCCACTGGCGCGGGCGGGCGGTGCGGACCAGCCCGGTGACGGCGTTCACCGCCACCGCCGCAGGACCCGCGGGGCCAGGGCGGCGACCCCGGCGCCCAGCGCGCTGCCGGCCGCGACGTCGCTGGGGTAGTGCACGCCGACGACGATGCGCGACAGGGCCATCGCGGGCACCAGCGGCGCGAGGCGCCCGCGCCCGACGAGGCGGCCGAAGGCGACGGCGGCGGCCGTGGTGGAGGTGGCGTGCGAGCTGGGCAGGCTCCAGCGGCTGGGGGTGCCCGCGTGCACGGTGACGTCCGGGTGCGAGGGGCGCAGCCGGCGGGTGAACCGCTTGAGGACGACGCTGGCGCCGTGGGCGGCGACGACGGCGGCCGTGGCCTCCACCCACTCGCGGCGGCGCGGCCGGTCGGCCAGCGCGCCCACCGCGCCGGCGGCGATCCACACGGCGGCGTGCTCGCCGGCGTGGCTCATCAGCTGGGCGGTGCGCACCACGGCGGGCGCGGACAGCCGCCGCTGCACGGCGATCATGAAGCGCAGCTCGGCGGTCGTGGGGGTCGGGTCCTGCGGCAGCTCGGTGGTCGTGCCGGGCGCGGGGGCGGTCGTCATGGGGTCCTTCATCGCAGGCGGTCGACGGCGGAGGTGATGTCCTCGTCGGCGACGACCCGGCCGCGCTCGAGGACGACACCGCGGTCGCACAGCCCCTCGACCATGTTCAGGTCGTGGCTGACGATGACCAGGGTGCGGCCCTCGGCGCGCAGCTCGCGGATGCGCCCCAGGCACTTCTGCTGGAAGGGCGCGTCGCCGACGGCGAGGATCTCGTCGATGAGGAAGATCTCCGGGTCCGTGTGCACGGCGACGGCGAACGCCAGCCGCAGGAACATGCCGGAGGAGTAGAACTTGACCTCGGTGTCGATGAACCGCTCGATCTCGCTGAACGCGACGATCTGGTCGAAGCGGCGCCCGATGGTCGCCTCGTCCATCCCGAGGATGGCGCCGTTGAGGTAGACGTTCTCCCGGCCGGTGAGGTCGGGGTGGAAGCCGGCGCCGACCTCGATGAGCCCGGCGATGCGCCCGCGCACCAGGACGCGGCCGGTGTCGGGGCTCATGACGCCGGAGATGAGCTTGAGCAGGGTCGACTTGCCCGAGCCGTTGAGCCCGAGCAGCGCCACGGCCTCCCCCTCGGCGACGGTGAGGTCGACGCCGTCGAGGGCGGAGAAGGTGTTGCCGAGGTCCTTGCCGCGGAAGGCGGAGATCGCCAGCTGCTTCAGGCTGCGGTCGTGGCGCAGGTGGAACTGCTTGCTGACGCCCTCGACGCGGATGGTGGTGCGCGTGCCGGCGCTGGTGCCCGCTGGGGTGCTCACGGCCTCACAGCTCCTGCGCGAAGCGGCCCTCGAGCCGCCGGAAGGTCAGCTGGCCCGCGACCAGCACGAGGACGGCCAGGCCGAACGCGGACAGCGCGAACCAGAGCAGGTCCGGCGGCACCAGCGCCGGGTCGCCGTCGGTGGAGCCGAACCAGAAGGCGTGGTGGAACAGCTCCACGGCGCTGGTGACGGGATTGAGCTGGTAGACGAACCACAGCCACTCCGGCAGCTGCGCCTGCACGAGGTTCCACGTGTACAGGACCGGCGAGGTCCAGGTGACGACCAGCAGCATGAGGTCGACGATGTTCTCGAAGTCGCGGAACAGGACGTTGATCGAGCCGAAGAACAGGCCCAGCCCCACCGCCAGCAGCGCCACCGTGACGAAGCCGAGGACACCGGCCAGCAGCTGCACGGGCGTGGGCCGCCACCCGGCGACGAGCGTGCCGGCCAGCAGCACCACCAGCTGCGGGACGAAGTGCACCCCGGCCACCCACGCGCTGGAGACGGGGAACAGCTCGCGCGGCAGGTAGATCTTCTTCACCAGCGGCGCGTTGGCGACCACCGCGCGGGTGGCGTTGCCGAACGTCTCGGAGAAGAAGTTGATGACGACGATGCCGGAGAACAGGTAGACGGCGTAGTTCTGCACCACGTCGCGCTGCTGCAGGAAGACGCCGAGGGCGAAGTAGAAGACCGCGAACTGCACGGCGGGCTTGACGTAGCTCCACAGCAGCCCCAGGAACGAGCCCTGGTAGCGCACGCGCAGCTCCTTGCGGACCAGGAGCTTGAGCAGGTAGCGGCGCTCGAAGACGTCGAGGAGGCCGCGACCCCGGCCGGGGACGACGAAGCCGTCCGCCGCGCCGGCGTCGCCGCCCGCGGGACGGGCCGCGGTCACGCCGCTCAGCGCTCCTCTCCGTACCGCGTCACCGACGTCGTGTGCGCGTCGAAGACGGTGTCCCAGCCCTGCGGGGAGGTGACCTCGGGCAGCGCCTCGCGGTAGGCGCGCGCCAGCTCGTCCCAGCGCCGCCACAGCTGCTGGTGGGCGTCGGCGCTGCGGCGCAGCAGGTCGCGGAAGCGGCGCGGGTCGCGCCGGTACCAGGAGGCGCCGGTGCCGTCGGCCGTGGAGACGACCGCGGAGTCGTAGTGGGCCAGGCGCCACCAGCTGGAGTCCATCGCGGCGACCTGGCGCTCGGGGCGCTCCAGCGCCTCGGGGGCGGGCGCCGACAGGTGGCGGGCCACCTGCCGCACCGTCCACGGCACGAGGACCGCGCGGTGCGGGGCGGTGGGCTCCTTGCCCTTGCGCGGCGGCTTGCGCAGCCGCGGGGTCGGGAAGGCGTCCACGTCGGTGGAGGTCCCCGCGTCGGGGTACTCCTTGCGGGCCGCGCGGACCTCCGCGGTGCGCGTGGGCAGCGCCCGCAGCAGGTGCTCGGGGCCCTCCAGCACGTCGTGCAGGGCCATCAGGCGCAGCGCCTCGGTGGAGTACTGCATCGAGATGAGGTGCTTGACGTCCGTGAAGACGCTCTCGCGGAAGATGGCGCCGCCGTGCCCGTACGGGGAGTGCAGCAGGGCGGCCACGAGCCGGTTGCGCTCGTGGAAGTACGCCTGCCAGTCGGTGCCGTCGTCCTTGTCGATCCACGACACGTGCCACACGGCCGCACCGGGCAGGCTGACGGTGGAGTAGCCGGCCTCGGCGGCGCGCAGGCCGTACTCGGCGTCGTCCCACTTGATGAAGACGGGCAGCGACAGGCCGACCTCGCGGACCACCTCGGTGGGGATGAGGCACATCCACCAGCCGTTGTAGTCCACGTCGACGCGCTTGTGCATCCACGGCGTCGAGCGCAGGTTGCGCGCGGCCAGGTCGTGGCGCTCCTTGACCCCGGTGACCGAGCCCCAGAAGAAGCGGTACTTGTCGACGCGCTCGCCCAGGGAGTGCAGGACGGAGCGGTCGAACATGTCGAACATGTGCCCGCCGACGATCGTGGGCCGCCGGCACGCCTGCGCGAACTGCAGCGCCCGCAGCACGCCCTCGGGCTCGACGACGATGTCGTCGTCCAGCAGCAGGACGTAGTCGGAGCGGCCCTCGCGCAGCACCTCGCGCATCCCGCGCGAGAAGCCGCCCGAGCCGCCCAGGTTGCCCTGGCGGACGATGCGCAGCTGCGCGCCGAGGTCGGCGGCGACCTCCGCGAAGCCCTTCTCCTCCTCGACCAGCTGCGTGCCCTGGTCCATGACGAGGACCTCGTCCAGCACGGCGCGCACCTCGCCGGCCGCCGCCAGGGAGCGCAGCAGCGCCAGGCAGTAGTCGGGGCGGTTGAAGGTGGTGATCGCGATGGACAGCGTCGAGGACGGCGCGTGCTCCTCGCCGTCGACCTGCCAGTGCGCCGAGACCAGGCGGGTCTCCTCCGCGCCGGCGGCCAGGTCGAACCACAGCCAGCCGCCGTCGCCGAAGGCGGCCAGCGACATGTCGAGGGTGAAGGGCTCACCGCCGGTGACGGTGCGCGAGGCCACGCGCTGGCGCAGGCCGCGCGCGTTGGACTTGTAGACCGTCACGGTGCCGGGGGCGGCCAGCTCCACGCTCAGGCGCACCGCGGTGGCGGTGGTCCAGCGCCGCCAGTAGCTGGCGGGGAAGGCGTTGAAGTAGGTGCCGAAGGACACCCGCGAGCCGGCGTCCACGACGAGGCCGCGGCGGCCGCGCACGTTCTCGCTGCGCCCCTCCTGGTGCACCGCGAACGAGGGCTCGGCGCCGGTCGCCGCGCTGGCCGGCAGGTCGTCCAGGGACTCCCCCGCCCGCCCGGCGGTCTCGGCGCCGGTGACGACGGCCGCGGAGTGGTCCACGTACAGCGGCATGTCGTCCGCGTCGACGTCCACGGGCATGACGACCCGGTGGACCGTGCGCCAGGTCGCGCCCGGCAGTTCCGTCACGACGGTGCTCACCGCTGCGACCCCCCGTCGGTGTCGTCGCCGGCGACGCCGCCGCTGACCAGCGGGGCGCGGTCGCGGAAGTGCGGGGCCAGCTTGTTGTCGACCATCGACAGCGCGGCGCCGATGGCCATGTGCATGTCGAGGTACTTGTAGGTGCCCAGGCGCCCGCCGAACAGCACGCCGCGCTCGCCGCGCGCCAGGTCGCGGTAGGCCAGCAGGCGCTGCCGGTCGGCGGGGGTGTTCACCGGGTAGTACGGCTCGTCGCCGCGGGCGGCGAAGCGGGAGAACTCCTTCATCACCACGGTGGCGTCGCGCGGGTAGTCGCGCTCGGGGTGGAAGTGCCGGAACTCGTGGATCCGGGTGTAGGGCACGTCCTCGTCGGCGTAGTTCATGACCGGGGTGCCCTGGAAGTCGCCCACGTCGAGGACCTCCTGCTCGAAGTCGAGCGTGCGCCAGGTCAGCTCGCCCTCGGCGCGGTCGAAGTACTCGTCGACCGGGCCGGTGTAGACGACCGGCACCTGGCCCACGACGGCGTCCTTGGACAGCGCGC
Source organism: Kineococcus terrestris (assembly GCF_041020755.1). Taxonomy (NCBI): domain Bacteria; kingdom Bacillati; phylum Actinomycetota; class Actinomycetes; order Kineosporiales; family Kineosporiaceae; genus Kineococcus; species Kineococcus terrestris. Next base: position 100,801 of record NZ_JBEUEI010000010.1, read on the forward strand.
CGTCGCGCAGGAAGTCCGTCTCGAGCCGCACCTCGATGTTCTCGTGGTCGGCCATCCGCTCCAGCCAGGCGGTGTACCCGTCGACGGGCAGGCCCTCGTGGGTGTCGTTGAAGTAGCGGTTGTCGTACGTCCAGCGCACCGGCAGGCGGGTGACCGTCTCCCCGGGCAGCTCGCGCGGGTCGGTCTGCCACTGCTTGGCGGTGTAGCCGCGGAAGAACGCCTCGTACAGGGGGCGCCCGATCAGCGAGATCGCCTTGTCCTCGAAGTTGTCCGCGGACGCGGTGTCGATCTCCCCGGCCTGCTCGGCCACGAGCGCGCGCGCCTCGGCGGGCGACAGCGCCTTGCGGAAGTACTGGTTGATCGTCGCCAGGCTCACCGGCATCGGGTACACCTCACCGCGGTAGTTCGTGTAGACGCGGTGGACGTAGTTCGTGAACCTGGTGAAGCGGTTGCAGTACTCCCACACCCGCTCGTTGGAGGTGTGGAACAGGTGCGCGCCGTAGCGGTGCACCTCGATGCCCGTGCGCGGCTCGGGCGAGGAGTAGGCGTTGCCGCCGATGTGGTCGCGGCGGTCCAGGACCAGGACCTTCAGGCCCAGCTGCTCGGCGCACTGCCGCGCGACGGTGAGGCCGAAGAAGCCCGAGCCGACGACGACGAGGTCGGCCGAGGCGGTGCTCGCGGGCGCGCTGTTCGTAGGCATGGTGCCCGTCAGCGTAGCCGCCCGGACGGCTGCGCCGGAGCAGGCGCGAGCGGCGGCATGGTCGTGAAGGAGCGGTCGCGGGCGATGCGCCGGCCGTCGCGCAGGCCCCGCCACAGGTTGCTCGTGCCGCGCGCCGTGCGCTCGACCACCACCAGGCGCACCAGCTCCTTGGCGATCGTCAGCAGCGTGCCCAGCGCGAAGCGCACCGGCTTCAGGGCGCCGTGCGCGCGGTAGTAGTGCCGCATGATCCCGCGGTTGCGCAGGATGTAGTACCGGTAGCGGTCGGAGCTGGCGTTGAGGTGGCGCACGCCCATGTCCCACTGCCGGATCTCCCGGGTGCGGCGCAGCGCGAACTCGTCGACGATCACCGAGCGGGTCACCCGCGAGGCCAGCCAGCCGTAGACGGCGTCGTCCCAGTAGATGAAGAAGCGCGGGTCCGGCAGGCCGATCCGCGCGACGACGTCGCGGTGCACGAGCATCCCCTCGAAGCAGCCGGAGTTCATGTCCCGGAAGCCGGAGGCGTCGAAGCCGGCGGGCGCGAAGGGGATGGGGATCCCCAGCGCCGTGGACTGGCGGTACTGCCAGTAGAACTCGCTGCCGTCGAAGTCGTAGCGGCGCGGCTGCACGCTGCGGAAGCGCTCCGCCCACCGGCCCAGGCGGCCCAGGGCGTCCGGGACCACCTCGACGTCGTCGTCCATCAGCCACAGCCAGGTGGCGCCCAGCTCCCACGCCACGCGCACGCCCTCGGAGAAGCCGCCCGCCCCGCCCGTGTTGACCGGCGAGCGGTGCACCACCAGCCCGCCGGGCAGGGCGTCGGCGAAGCGGGCCGCGTAGGAGTCCAGCACCGCGGGGGTGTCGTCGGTGGAGGCGTTGTCCACCACGACCACGCGCCCGGGCGGCGGGTCCATCACCAGCAGCGAGTCCAGCAGCCGCGACAGCAGCGCGCTGCGGTCGTAGGTGACGACGACGACGGTCGCGCTCGAGGGGTCGAACGGCTCGGTCACCGGGGGCGCGGGCGGCTGCGGCTGCTTCGTCATGACCCGCCGGAGCCTAGCCGCCCGCGGGCGGCCGGCGGCGGACCTCCACCGGGGTCAGCGGCACGCCGTGATCCGGTACAGCGTCACCCCGCCGCCCTCGGCCACGGGCTCGAAGCCCGGCCGGCCCCGGAAGGCGCGGAAGGCCGTGTACCCGGCGGGCGCCAGCAGCGGCGGGTCCCACAGCTCGCCGGCGTCCAGCACCCAGCGCACGCCGCGGCGCTCCAGCGCCGGGCACACCGCCGGGTCGACGCCGGCGTCCTGCAGGTGGTCGGCCAGGAACGCCCAGTCCTGCGGCTGGTTCCCCCGGAAGTGCGGGTACAGCACCGGCACCCCCGACAGGGCGTAGGCGGAGCTGCTGCCGTCCCACGGCGTGCCGGCGACCACGTCGCCCGGCGGCACCCAGCGGCGCAGGTCCTCCAGGAAGCGCTGCTCGGCCTCGTCGACCAGCGACAGCGGCGGCGACTCGGCCGCGCGCGCGTTGGTCAGGCCCAGCTGGTCGCCGTTGCCGCGCACCTGCGGCACGGCCGCCGCCAGCACCGCCGCGGCCAGCGCGCCCGCGGCCAGCCGCCCCGCGACCGGGCGGCGGGCGGCGCGCGCCGCCGCGCCCGCGAGGGCCCGCGCCCCGAGCACCGCCAGCGGCACCCCCGTCAGCGGGACGGCGGCGGCCAGGCGGAAGCGGTCGTTGTACCAGAAGCCCGTCAGCTGCTGGCTGAGCGGAGCGTCGACGGCGGCGGCCAGGACGTCGAGGGCCACGAGCAGGACGTGCGCGGCCACCAGCCAGCGCCAGCCGGTGCGCCGGGCGGCCACCACCAGGCCCACCGCGACGAGGACGGCGGCCGCGGCGCTGCCGCCCGCCCCGGCCGGGGACAGGCTCAGCGACTCCCACAGCGCCCGCGGCACCGACCGCGTCGCCGGCCAGTCCGCGGAGCGCACCGACGCCGTGCGCGGCCACAGCACCGCCAGCCCGGCGCCGGCCGCCGCGGCGCCCAGGAGCGCCAGCGCGGCCACGGCCCGCTGGGCCTGCGTCGCGCGCCACGGGAGCAGCGCCTGCGGCAGGGCGCTGACGAGCAGCAGCAGCGCGAGCAGCGGCAGCAGGAGCAGCAGCGCGCCGGGGTGCACCAGCGCGCACCCGCCCGCGCCGGCGACGGCGGCCAGCGCCGCGCGCGCGCGGTCGCCGGCGCCCACCGGGCCGGTTCCGGCCGCCAGCGCGGCCAGCCCCAGGACCGCGGCGGCCAGGGTGGTGCCCAGCGCCTGCGGCCACAGCACGCCCCAACGGTCCACGAGCCAGGGCAGGGCGACGAAGGCCTGGCTGAGGACGGCGCCGGAGGCCACGAGCAGCGGGCGGGCGCCCACGACCGCGCGCACCAGCAGCGCGCAGCCGAGCGGCCAGACGACCCCCGCGACCACCCAGACGACGACGTTGGCGGCCACGACGGGCGAGGGCCCGAGGGTGGACACCAGCGCGGTGACGGCGTGCCAGCCGCTGGGGTAGAAGCCGCCGCCCTGGGGCGCGGTCAGCCGCGCCACCGACCACGGGGAGGCGTCGCCGGTGTCCAGGACCCACCGGACGGCGTTGAGGTGGAAGGTCGCGTCGAACGTCTGGGAGACGACGTCGGGCCGGCCCAGCCCGCGCTGCACCGACAGGTGCGCCAGGACGGCGGCCACCGCCGCGCCGGCCGCGGCGGCCAGCGCGGTGCGCTCCTCCCGCGGCTGCCCCGGCCGGTCCGCGGGAGCCCGTCCGCCCGGGCCGCGGCGGGTGGCGGCGGTGACGAGCAGGCCCGCCGTCCCGGCGGCCACGGCGGCCGCCGCCGTCCCGGCGGCCGCGGCCAGCGGCCCGAACGGCAGGCCGCCGAGGGAGGCGGCGACGCCCGTGCCGGCGAGGACGGTGACGGTCAGCAGCGGCGCCGCGCCCAGCAGGGCCGTGCCGCGCAGGCGCAGGGCGGCGCCCACGAGCAGCCCGGGCAGCAGCAGGACGACGACGCCGAGCAGCTGCGGCGACGCGGCCTGCCACCACGTCACGCGCCGCTCCGGCGCCCGCGCGCACCGGTCGCGGCGGCCAGCACGACGTCGGCGGCGCGGTCGGCGGCCGCGGCCAGCGAGCCGTGCCGCAGCGCCCACTGCCGCAGCCGGGCCCGCGCGGCGGCGTCCGGGCGCTGCCAGGAGCGCAGCGCGGCGGCCACGGCGGCCGGGTCGTGCGCGCACACCGCGCCCAGGTCGCCCGCCAGCACGGCCTCGCGCCCGGCGCCGGCGCCGGCGAAGAGCACCGGCGTCCCGCAGGCCGCGGCGGCGGCCACCTTGGTGGGCGCCATGAGGTCGTAGCCGCTGCCGGGCACGAGGGAGGCCAGCGCCACGTCGGCGCCCGCCAGCAGCTCCGCGGCCCGCCGGGCCGGCACCTGCCCGGGCAGCCGCACGGCGTCCGGCGCCAGGCGCGCGGCCAGCTCGCGCAGGCGGGCGGCGTCGACCCCGGCGCCGACCATCGTCAGGCGCACGTCGACGCCCTCGGCGCGCAGCAGCGCCACGGCGCGGACGAACACCTCCGCCCGCTGCCACTCCGACATCGTCCCGCTGTAGACGGCGACCAGGCCGGGCCCGGCGCCCGGCGTCCCGGCGGCGGGCGCGAACACGTCGGTGTCCACGCCGTTGCCCACGACGTGCACCCGCGCGGCGTCCACGCCCGCCCGGCGCACCTCCTCGGCCATCCCGGCGGTGACGGCCAGCACGGCCGCGGCACCGCGCAGGGCCGTCCCCTCCGCGACGCGCAGCGCGTGCAGCACGGGAGCGGGCGCGCCGGCGGCGGCGGCGCCCAGGGACCACACGTCGGGCACGTAGGAGACGTAGGGCACCCCGCGCAGGGCGGCGGCGGCGCGCACGGACAGGCCCGTCGTGGGCGGCGGCTCGTGCACGACGACGTCGGGGCGGCGGCCGCGCAGCTGCCGCGCCAGCGCGGGCACGTCGAAGCTGAGGTAGGGCAGGTAGCCGCGCACCGCGCCGTCGCCGTCGCGCAGCACCGGCGCGCGCAGCACCCGCACGCCCGGGTCGGCGGGCTCGTCGCCGGGCGGGTCCGCGGGCGGGCGGGCGGTGAGGACCTCCACCCCGGCGCCGCGGGCGGTCAGCGCCCGGGCCAGCGCCCGCAGGCGGAAGGGGGCGGCCCCCACGTCGGGCGGGTAGGTCCGCGTGACGATCCGGACCAGGGGGGGCACGCTGCGGCACCCTAGCCCGCGCGGCGGGGGCCGGCTGGGAGGCTGGGCGGGTGCGCGTCACGCTCGTCACCGCCTGGTACCCGCACGCGGCGGACCCGGTGGAGGGGGTGTTCGTGGCCCGGCACGCGGCCGCGCTGGGCCTGGACCACGACGTGCGGGTGCTGCACCTGTCCTCCCGGCCGGTCCCGGCGCACGACCCGGCGCTCGACCCGGCGCGGGACCCGCGCGTGCGCCACGTCCACCTCGACCGGCGCTCCCCCGCGTCGCTGGCGCGCGCGCAGCGGGAGGTGCGCGCGGCGCTGCGCGGCGCGGACGTCCTGCACACGCAGGTCTTCCCGACCCTGCTGGCGCTGCTGCCGCTGCGCCCGCGGCCGGCGGTGCCCTGGGTGCACACCGAGCACTGGTCGGGGGTGTCCGACCCCGCCTCGGCCGGGCCGGTGTGGCGGCGGCTGGCCGGGCTGCGCCGGGCGCTGGACCGCCCGGACGCCGTCGTGGCCGTCAGCGGCTACCTCGCCGACGCCGTGCGGCCCTTCCGCCGGGACGGGCGCGTCGCCGTGGTCGGCAACGTCGTGCCCGCCCCGCCGCTCGTGCCGCCGGCACCGGAGCCCGGGCCGGTGCTGCGGCTGCTCGCGGTGGGCAACCTGCGCCCGGTCAAGGACCCGCTGCTGGCGGTCGAGGTCGTCGCCGAGCTGGTCCGCCGCGGCCGGGACGCGCGGCTGCGCTGGGTGGGCGGCGGGCCGCTGGAGGCGGCCGTGCGCGAGCGCGCCGCCGCCCTCGGGGTCACCGGGCGGGTGGAGCTGCTGGGCCGGCGCGCGCCGGAGGAGTTCGCCGGCGAGTGGGCCGCCTGCGACGTGTTCCTGCTGCCCAGCCGGCACGAGACGTTCGGCGTCGCGGGCGCGGAGGCCCTGGCGCACGGGCGCCCGGCGGTGCTGGGCGCGCGCGGCGGGGCCGCCGACCTCGCCGGGCCGGGCGCCCACCTGGTGGCCTCGCGCGCGGTCGCGGACTGGGCCGACGCGGTCCAGGCCGCGGCGGCGCACCCGCCCGACCCGGCGCTGGTCGCGGCGCGGGTGCGGGCGCGCTCCTCCCCCGCCGCCGTGGCCGCCGGGTTCGCCGCCGTCCACCGCGACCTGGGGCTCTGAGCGGCCCCACCGGCGCGAGCCCGTCGGCGCGGGCCCGTCGGCGCGGGCCCGTCGGCGCGGGCCCGTCAGCGCAGGCCGGACAGCTGCGCCTGCACGGCGAAGTCCGGCACGGCGTCGACGACCTCGTCGAAGGTGCCCACCGCCGCGACCCGGCCCCCCTCCAGCAGGACGACGGCGTCGCAGTCGCGCACCGTCGCCAGCCGGTGCGCGACGACCAGGACGGTGACCTCCCGGTGCAGCGCGGCGACGGTGGAGGTGACGGCGGCCTCGGTGGCCGCGTCCAGGGCGCTGGTCGCCTCGTCCAGGACGAGCACGTGCGGGCGCGGGTACAGCGCCCGGGCCACGCCCAGGCGCTGGCGCTGGCCGCCGGACAGCCGCAGGCCGCGCTCGCCCAGCGGGGTGCGCACCCCCTGCGGCAGGGCCTCGACGACGTCGGCGAGCTGCGCGGCGGCCAGGACCTCGCGCACCCGCTCGACGTCGACGTCCTCGTCGCGCCAGCTCAGCGCGACGTTGCGGGCCACGTCGGCGTCCAGGAGCGCGACCTCCTGCGGCACGTACCCCACGCGACGCCGCCAGGCCGCCCCCACCCGCGCCAGCTCCCGGCCGCCGACGAGGACCTGTCCCGCCGAGGGGGTCAGCAGACCGAGGACGAGGTCGACGAGGGTGGACTTGCCCGAGCCGGAGCGGCCCACGATGGCCACCCGGGCCCCGGCCGGCACGTCGAGGTCGACGCCGTCCAGGGCGGGGCGCCCGCTGCCGGGGTAGGTGAAGGTCACGCCCCGCAGGCGCACGCCGACGGCCCCGGCGGGCAGCGGCTCACCGGTGGCGCTCTCGTCGGCGGGCTCGTCCAGGACGGGCGGCGGCCCCTCGGCGGCGCCGGTCTCGCGCAGCGCCCGCAGCACCTCCAGGGCGTCGGCCTCGTGCGCGTGCATGGTCGCGAACACCGACTGCAGGCGGGTCAGGCACGGCACGACGCGGAAGCCGGCCACGGCGAACAGGCCGATCGCCGAGACGGCCTCCGTCAGGCCCTGCGCGGCCACGGCGACGGCGCCGACGACGAGGAAGCCGCCCAGCAGCGCCGCCTCCAGCACGTACCGGGGGCCCACGGAGTAGAAGAACGCCATGCCGCGGGCGCGGGCGCCGCGCTCGCGCACCCCGGCGGCGACGGCGGCCAGCTGCCCGGCCCGCCCGCGCAGGGTGATCTCCTTGGTGGCGGCGAAGGACTCCTGCACGAGCCGCACCGTCTCCACGCTCGTGCTGGTGGCCGTGCGCCCGGCGACGGCGGCCCGGCGGGCGATGACGGCGTAGAGCACGACGGCGACCGCGGCGAAGTAGACGGCGGCGACCACCGCGGTCTGCCAGGCCGCGACGAGCACCACGACGCCGACCGCGGCGAGGGAGGCGACCTCGGCGACGAGGCTGGAGAACGGCATGAGGAAGCCGTTGAACGTCTGGTTGAGGGACTCGTCGACGGTGCGCACGGCTCGGGCGGAGCTGGCGCGCAGGCGGTACGCCCAGGACGCCGACAGGTGGGCGCGCACGAGCCGGTCGGCCACCTGCACCTCGTGGGCGGCGAAGCGCACGACGCCCCAGCGCACGAGCAGCAGGCTGGCCAGGCTCTTGGCGACGAGCAGGACGCTGACGACGACGACGAGGCCGAGCAGGGTGGCGGTGTCCACGTCCGCGCCCACGACGGGCAGCGGCACGGCCAGCTCACCGCCGCCGCGCACCGCCACGGGCAGCAGCAGGGCCAGCAGGCCGAGGGCGACGACGTCGAGGACGGCCAGGAGGGCCTGGCCGCCGCTGTAGGCGACGACGAAGCGGCCGCTGCCGGCCGGGAGGAGCGCGAGCAGCGCGCGGACCGTCGCGAGCAGGGACTTCACCCGCGCGATCCTCCCCGATCGCGGGCGCGGTGGTGGCGGCGCAGCACCGGGGCGGCGGTCATGATGGGGCGGTGACGACCACGCCGAGCCCCGCGGGCACGTCCGGCCCGGCGCCGGTCCGCGACGGGCACCCCGGCACGTGGGTGGTCGTCCCGCTGTACCGCGAGGCGGCCGTGGTGGGCGACGTGGTGCGCCGGCTGCGGACCCGCTTCGACCACGTGGTGTGCGTCGACGACGGCAGCCCGGACGACTCGGCGCGGGTGGCCGCGGCCGCGGGCGCCGTGGTGGTGCGCCACGCGGTGAACCTGGGGCAGGGCGCGGCGCTGCAGACGGGTGTGGACTACGCGCTGCGCGACCCGTCCACGACGTCGGTCGTCACCTTCGACGCCGACGGGCAGCACCGCGTCGAGGACGCGGAGGCGATGGTGGCGCGGCTGGTCGCCGAGGACCTCGACGTGGTCTTCGGCTCGCGCTTCCTGGACGGCAGCACCGAGCTGGACCGGCTGCGGCGCGTGGTGCTGCGCCTGGCGGTGGTGTGGACGAACCGCTCCACGGGCGTGCGGCTGACCGACGCGCACAACGGCCTGCGGGTGTTCTCGCGCACCGGCGCGCAGCAGCTGGCGATCCGGCACAACCGGATGGCGCACGCCAGCGAGATCGTCGCCCAGGTGGGCCGCGCCGGCCTGCGCTGGGGCGAGCACCCGGTGACGGTCCTGTACACCGACTACTCGCGCTCGAAGGGGCAGTCGCTGCTGAACAGCGTCAACATCCTCGTCGAGACGCTGCTCGGCTGAGCGGGACGGGAGGAGGTCCGGTGCTCGTCATCCAGGCGCTGCTCATCGCGGCGGTCGTGGCCGTGGGGGCGCTGCTGGTGCGCTCCAGCGCCGGCGAGCGCCACCAGGCGGTGCGCCGGCTGCTGCTGGGCGCGCTGGTGGTGCTCGCGGTGGCCAGCATCCTCGTGCCCGGCGCGGTGACGGCCGTCGCCGGGCTCGTGGGCGTGGGCCGGGGCACCGACCTGCTGCTGTACGGGCTGGTGGTCGCCTTCCTCGGCTTCGTCGTGCAGTCCTACCGCCGCTCGCGCCAGGTCGAGGCGCGCCTGACGGCGCTGACGCGCCGCCTGGCGCTGGACGAGGCGGAGCCGCCGGGCGAGGCGCGCCGCCGGCTCAGCGCAGAGCGGCCGCCACCTGGCTGACGGCGTTGTCGCTGACGACGCCGGGCCCGCCGAAGACGAGGGCGTCGGCGATGGGCCGGCCGGTGCCGCGGGCGTCGCGCTGCAGGGCGGTCAGGGCGTTCGCGGAGGCGGGCGGCAGGCCGTCGCGGGCGGTGAGGACGAGCGGGCCGCCGCCGTAGGCCAGGAGCGCGGAGCCGGCGAGGGCGTCGGGCCAGTTCTCGCCGGTGGCGATGCCGACGACGGTGGTGGAGTCCTCGAAGTAGGAGTTCGACGCGAACAGCTGCGCGACGGCCGCGGAGGTCTCGTAGCGGTCGTTGCCGGCCAGCGGCACGACGCCGGGCAGCCCGGCGGCGGAGGCGGCGCGCACGGCTTGGCCGCCGACGGCGACGACGACGCTGTCGGGGGTGCGGCGCTGGGCGAGGTGGTCGCGGGTCACGGCGGGCACGACGCCGTCGTCGGTGAGCAGGACGACGCCGAGGGCGCGGGAGGAGCCGGCGCCGACGACGCCCATGAGGGCGCCGGCGGACAGGCCGTCGGGGAAGTTGCGGCCGGTGACGAGGGCGACGTCGCTGCTGCCGGGCAGGAGCTTGGCGACCTCGACGGCGGTGGCGTAGCGGTCGGCGCCGGCGACGCGGCGCACGGTGCCGACGCCGGGCAGGGCGCGCACGGCGGACTCCACCTGCGCGGACAGGGCGTTCTGGCCGCCGAGGAGGAACACGGTGCCGCCGGCGCGCAGGACGTCGCGGATCGAGCGGGCCACGGCGTCGGGCAGCCGGTCGCTCGGCGTCAGCAGCAGCGGCCCGCCGCGGTCGGAGGCCAGCGGCGCGGCGGCCAGGGAGTCGGCGAAGGTGTCCTGGCGGGCCAGGACGACGGCGGCGGCGCGGCCGCCGGAGAAGGTGGGGGTGGCCGCGGCGATGGCGGTGCCGACGCGGTCGGGGCCGGCGATGCGGCTGGGGGTGACGGCGGCGGAGGCGGGCGCGGCGCTCCCGACCGCGAGGCCGGCGCTGAGCGCGAGGGCAGCCGCGGCGGCGAGCGGGCGGGGACGCAGGCGCATGGGGACCTTCCGTGGGTCGCGGGCCGGGTGGTTCTGCCCGGTGTCTCGGGCCCGTTCGGCCCAACCTTGAGCACAGCCTGTCACGTCGCCGGGGCCGGTCGGCCGCCCGCTGGCCCGACGGTGTGAGCCCGCACACACCGCGTGCGGGGGCGAGCACCCGTCGGGCGCAGGGTGTTCTCCCCAGAGCTACCGCGCCACTACGCTGCGCCGCATGCGGATGACGGTGATCGGGTGCGGCTACCTCGGTGCGGTCCACGCGGCCTGCATGGCCGAGCTGGGTCACGAGGTCGTCGGCGTCGACGTGGACCCGGAGAAGGTCGCGGCGCTGCAGGCGGCGCGCGCCCCCTTCTTCGAGCCGGGCCTGCCCGAGCTGCTGGAGCGCGCGATGGCCACCGGCCGCCTGCGCTTCACCACGGAGATGAGCGAGGCGGCCGGGTCCGCGGTCCACTTCGTGTGCGTGGGCACCCCGCAGAAGCGCGGGGAGTTCGCCGCCGACCTCACCTACGTCGACGCCGCCGCCGACGCGCTGGCCGCGCACGTGGCCCCCGGCGAGCTGGTCGTGGGCAAGTCCACCGTCCCCGTGGGCACCGCGGCCCGGCTGTCCGCCCGGCTGGCCGAGAAGGTCCCCGGCGCGCTGCTGGCGTGGAACCCGGAGTTCCTGCGCGAGGGCCACGCGGTGCAGGACACCCTGCACCCCGACCGCCTCGTCTACGGCGTGCCCGGCGGCCCGGGCACGAGCGAGGGCGAGCGCGCCAAGGCCGTGCTGGACGAGGTGTACGCCACCCCGCTGGGCCGCGGCACCCCGCTGATCGTCACCGACTACCAGACCGCCGAGCTGGTCAAGGTGGCCGCCAACTCCTTCCTCGCCACGAAGATCTCCTTCATCAACGCGATGGCGGAGCTGTGCGAGAAGGTCAACGCCGACATCACGCAGCTGGCCGACGCGATCGGCCACGACGACCGCATCGGGCGCAAGTTCCTCAACGCCGGCCTCGGCTTCGGCGGCGGCTGCCTGCCCAAGGACATCCGCGCGTTCATGGCCCGCGCCGGGGAGCTGGGCGCCGACCAGACGCTGACGTTCCTGCGCGAGGTCGACTCGATCAACATGCGCCGGCGCATCCGCATGGTCGACCTGGCCCGCGAGGTGTGCGACGGCTCCCTCATCGGCAAGCGGGTGGCCGTGCTGGGCGCGGCGTTCAAGCCCGACAGCGACGACATCCGCGACTCCCCCGCCCTCAACGTGGCCGCGCAGATTCGCCTGCAGGGCGGTGACGTCGTGCTGACCGACCCGGCCGCGCTGGACAACGCCCGCAAGGCCGTGCCGGACATCTCCTTCGCCGAGACCGTCGAGGAGGCCGTCCGCGGCGCCGACGTGGTGCTGCTGCTGACGGAGTGGAAGCAGTACCGGGAGCTGGACCCGGCCGCCCTCGGCTCGCTGGTCAAGGCCAAGCGGGTCCTGGACGGGCGCAACGCCCTGGACCCCGCCCGCTGGCGCGCCGCCGGCTGGGCGTACCGGGCCCTGGGCCGCCCGCGCGCCTGACGCGCGGTACGGCGCGGCGCGGCGTGTGAAGACCCCGGGGTGATCCCCGGGTGACCTCGCCGTGTCGCTGCGCGCTCGCGCCCCGCGGCGCGGGGGCGCCCCTACTGTGGTCGGGTGCCCGAGCAGGAACCGCCGCGCGACGAGCGCGCCCCCCGCGCCGGCGGCCGTCCCGCCGGCGCGCGCCGGCCCGCTGACGGCGGCACCCGGGCGATGCCCGTCACCGGGCGCGGCGACGTCCCCGCCGAGCAGGAGCCGCGACCGCGCCCGCAGGCGCGCCCGGCCCCGGCGGGCTGGAACTCCACCACCTACGGCAAGCCCGTGCGCCGGCGCACCGACCGTCCCGCCGGGCAGGAGCAGCGCCTGGCCCCGCCGGCGCGCCCGGCCGGTGCGGCGGGCGCGACGAGCGGCGCGGCCGCGGGTCGCGCGCGCACCGCCGTCCCGCCCGGGCGCGGCTGGGAGCAGCCGCCCCCGCCCCCTCCCCCGTCCGGGCCCCGCCGCGGGTCCGCGCCGCGCCCGGCCGCAGCGTCCCGTCCCGGTGGCCGGGTCCGCCGCCGGCGCCTGCTGGCCGCGGCCGTCGCCGTGGCGCTCGTGCTGGCGGTGCTCTACCCCGCGGCGCTGGCCTGGCGCGGCTGGTCGGCCGTCACCCCCGTGGCCGCCACCTCGCCCGGCGAGCGCCCCGCGGACACCCCCGGCACCACGTACCTCGTCGTCGGCAGCGACAGCCGCGACGGCATGAGCGAGGAGGAGAAGGCGCAGTACTCCGCGGGCGGGGACGACATCTCCGGCCGCCGCACGGACACGATCATGCTGCTGCACGTGCCGGCCGGCGGCGGGCCGGCCGCGCTCATCAGCGTGCCGCGCGACTCGTGGGTGCCGGTGCCCGGGCACGGCAGCCAGAAGGTCAACGCCGCCTACTCGATCGGCGGGGCGCCGCTGCTGGCGCAGACCCTGGAGGACGTCGGCGGGATCCGCGTCGACCACTACGTGGAGACCAGCTTCATCGGCTTCGCCCGCATCGTCGACGCCGTCGGCGGCGTCGAGATGTGCCCCGAGGTCGCGGTGCAGGACGTGCGCGCCGGGCTGGACATCCAGGCCGGCTGCCAGGACATGGACGGCGCGACCGCCCTCGGCTACGCCCGCTACCGCTACTCCGACCCGCTGGGGGACCTGGGCCGGGCCAACCGCCAGCGCGACCTGCTGGCGGCGATCACGGCGAGGGCCACCAGCCCGGGCACGCTGGTCAACCCGTTCCGGACCTTCCCGCTGGCCTCCTCGGCCGGTTCGGCGCTGACCGTCGACGACGGCGCCTCCCCGCTGGAGCTGGCCCGCTTCGCCCTCGGGATGCGCTCGGCCACGGGCGCCGACGGGATCTCGATGACGGTGCCGGTGGCCGACCCGAACTACCGCACCTCCTCGGGCCTGGCCGTGAAGTGGGACACCGAGCGGGCGCTGGCGATGTTCGACGCCCTGCGGCGCGACGACACCGGGGCGCTGCGCGCGCTGGCCTGAGACCGGCGCTCAGGGCGGCGGGCCGAGCCCGGCCTCCCGGGCGCGCAGCGCGGCCTGCGTGCGGTCGCCCACCCCGATCTTCACGAACACGCTCGAGACGTGGTTGCGCACCGTCTTCGGCGCCAGCCCGAGCCGGGCGGCGATGACCGCGGTCGGCAGCCCCTGGCCGACCATCCGCAGGACCTCCCGCTCGCGGGCCGTCAGCTGCGGGAACGGCTCGGCCGGCGCCCACCGCCCACCGTCGCGCCTCCCGTCGCGGCTCCCGTCGCGCCCACCGTCGCGCTCGGCGTCGGCGAGGGAGCGCGACAGCAGCTGCGCCACGGGCGCGGTGAACAGGGCGTCGCCCGCCGCGACGGCGCGCAGGGCGCGCTCCAGCTCCGAGCGCGAGCACCCCTTGAGCAGGTAGCCGCGCGCCCCGGCGCGCACGGCCGCCAGCACCGAGGCGTCGTCCCCGGACATCGTCAGCGCGACGACCGGCAGGTGGGGGTGGGACTCGCGCAGCCGGCGGATCGCCTCCACCCCGCCGGCGCCCGGCATCGCCAGGTCCATGAGGACGACGTCGGGCTGCAGCGCGAGGACCTGCGCGAGCGCCTCCTCACCGCTGGCCGCCTCCCCGACGGCCTCGACGTCCTCCAGCAGGCCCAGCAGCCGGCGCAGCCCCTCGCGGAAGGCGCGGTGGTCGTCGACCACCAGGACCCGCAGCGCGGCGGTGCTCACGGCTGCTCCCGCACCGGCAGCCGCGCCAGCACGCGGGTGCCGCCGCCGGCGGCCGGCTCCACCGCGCACGTCCCGCCCAGCTCCTCGGCGCGCTCGGCCATGGCCAGGCGCCCCACCCCCGGCCGCGCCCCGCCCGGGCCCCCGCCGTCGTCGCGCACCTCCACCTCCAGGACCGGAGCGCCGGCGGCGGGCACGAGCGCCAGGCGCACCCGGCACGTGCGCGCCCCCGCGTGCCGGGCGACGTTGAGCACCGCCTCGGCCGCGACGCGGTGCGCGGCCACCTCGACCGCGGCCGGCAGCGGCGGCAGCTCACCGGGCAGGTCCAGCTCCACGCGCGTCCCCGTGCGCGCCAGGTGCTCCTCGGCCAGCTCGCGGACCGCGCCCAGCAGGCCGGAGCGCTCCAGCGCGGGCGGGTAGAGCCCGTAGGCCAGCCCGCGCACCGCCGCGACGGTCTCCCGCACGCGCTCGCGGGCGCCCTCCAGCAGCTCGCCCCCGGCCGCGGCGTCGGTGCGCAGGACCTCCCCGGCGACCTCCAGGTCCAGGGCGACCGAGGCCAGCGCGGGCCCCACCCCGTCGTGCAGCTCGCGGCGCAGGCGCCGCCGCTCCTCCTGGCTCGAGGCGACCAGGCGGGCCCGCGCGTGCTGCAGCTCGCCGGCGCTGCGCACGGCGTGCAGGGCGGGCGCGACGTGCCGGGCGACCTCGTCGAGCAGCCGCAGGTCGCGCGGACCGAAGCCCTCGCCGGGCGCGCGGGCGGCGAGCAGGACCCTGCCGACCTGCTCGCCCCGGTCGGTGAGGTCGACCTCCCGCGCCGCGGGGGCCCCGGGTGCCGCGTCCGGTGCGGGGTCGCGCGCGGCGGCCGCGGCGCGGCCGTCCGGACCGGTGAGCTCCACCGCGACCCACGGGCAGCGCAGCGCCGTCCGCAGCGCCACGGCCACGGCGCGCAGCACGTCCTCGGGGGTGGCGGCCGCCTCCACGGCGCGCAGCGCGCGGGCGGTGACCAGGTGCGGCACGTCCCGGTCGCCGAAGCAGACGCGGTTGACGGCCCGCTGCACCCGGCGCCGCGCCGGCTCGAAGAGGACGGCGACGACGGCCGCCGCCACGACGGCCCCGGCGACGTCGTCCTGGCTGCGCAGCGCCCCGTTCACCGCGGCGGCCACCACGAGGTAGGTCCCGGCCGTCGCGACGGTCAGCGCGGCACCGACGAGGGTGCGCCCCACGAGCGGCTCGACGTCCCACAGGCGGTGGCGCAGGACCGCGACCCCCACCGCCACGGGCACCGTGGTGACCAGCAGGGCCAGGAGGACGTTGACGGCGGTGACGAACAGCAGCCCGCCGGTGCCCGGGGCGCTCAGCCCGGGCGCCAGCGCGGTGACCGCGGACAGCAGGGCCCAGCCCACGGCCAGCACGCCCAGGCTCCACAGGACCCAGGCGAGCTGGCGGCGCACCACCGGCCCGGAGCGGCGGAACCGGCGCACCTGCGCCCACAGCGGGACGGCGACGACCGCGACGTCCATGACCCACCGGGCCGGCGGGGGCAGCACCTCGCCGGAGGGGCGCAGCAGGCCGGGGACGGACAGCACCGGCACGGCGAGGCCGGCGAGGGCGACCCAGGCGGTCCAGCGGGGGCGGAAGCGGCCGTCGGGGACGACGAACAGCAGCAGCCCCAGGCAGCCGAAGGCGGCGACGGAGGTCGCGCGCAGGGCGGGCGCCGCCGCCGGCCAGACCTCCTCCCAGACCACCGGGACCCCCGCGGTGCCCCAGCCGGCCGCGGCGAGCAGCAGGGAGACGACGAGGGCGCCGCGGTCGCCCGGCCGCCGCCGGCCGACGAGGCCGGCGACGGCCAGGAAGACGACCGCGACGACCTGCGCGCTCAGCGCGACCGCCACCGCGTACGCGGGTTCGGGGACCCCCAGGTCCGCGAGCGCCGCGCGCAGCTGCGCGGTGGACCACCGCTCGTCGGGCAGGTCCAGCTCGCCGAGGCGCCGGTGCGCCGCGAGGGTGCGCGGGGCCGTGAGCAGGGCGGTGAGGACGAGCAGGGCGTAGGGGAGCGTCCACCACCACGGGGGCCACCGCCGTCCCGCGCGCACCACCGGCTGCTGATGCACCTCGCACCGTCCCGCTCGAGCGTCGCGGGGACGCTACACCCGCACCCGGCGCGCCGGGCGGTCCCCGGCGGGGACGACCACCGTCCCGGCCGGGCGCGTCGCGGCGACCCGGACGGCGATCCAGCAGCACGGCACCAGCAGGCCCAGCCCGGGCGCCAGCTCGGCCCCGGCCGGCGGCAGCGGCAGGAAGCTGACGATGAGCGGGACGAGGAAGGACAGCAGCCCGGCGGTGGACAGGACCCGGCTGCGCCGCAGGGCGGTCCCGAGCAGGGGCAGCGTCAGCACGGTGGTGCTCAGCCCGGTCAGCAGCGTCACGACGAACCCCGGTGCGTCGTTGAGCAGCAGGGCCGCGTCGACGCCCGCCCGCGGCGGGTCGAGGGTGACCGTGAAGAACAGCTGGGCCAGTTCGGCGCCCATGACGAGCAGCATCGCGAAGGCGGTCAGGCAGCCGAGGACGGCGGTCACCGCGGCCAGCGCGGTCCCGCGCGCTCGCTCGCGGGCGACGGCGAGCACGCCCAGGCAGGCCGGGACGAGGCAGGCGAACCCCACCGCCTGCAGCAGCGCCAGCTCGTAGGGCGCCCGGGTGCGCGTCCACTCGAGCAGCTGGCTCTCGGCGGTGGCGTGCTCCCCCGCGCCGCCGAGGACCGTGGGCAGGACCAGGACGAAGAGGGGGACGGCGGGCACCGCGAGCGCGGCCAGCGCGCGGGCGGTGCCGCGGGTGCGGACGGGTCCGGGTGCGGGAACGGGGACGGGTGCGGGTGCGGCGGGCTCGTGCACGACGGCTCCTCGGTCGGGCGCCCCGCGGCCCTCGCCGCGGGATCACCGCGAGCGTGCGGCGGCGCGCGTCCCGGCCGCACCGGGCACCCGTCCCGGGCGGCCGGGATACCGCCCGGCCGCGGCGGGACGCGTCCGGGCCGCCCTCAGCGGCGCAGCAGCCCCTGGAGCACGTCGTAGATGCGCCGCCCGTCGCGGCGGATCCCGTCGTGCTGGTACTCGTTCGTGACGAACGTGCGCGCCCCGCGCACCGCGGCGGCCGTGGCCCGCGACAGCTCGTACGGGACGAACATGTCGTCGACGTAGACGGCCGCGGCCACCGGCACGCGGTTCTCGGCGAGGACGTCGGTGTCGTACAGCACGGGCAGGTCCTCGCGGTGGGCGAGGACGTCGACCGCGGCGGCCAGCGGCACGAGCGCCGGGTCCTCGGCGAACTGCCACGGGTAGACGTGCTCGCCGGTGAAGGCGAACCCCGGCGCGTCGAGGGAGAACTCCGCGAACTCCTCCCGCACGCGGTGCGCCGACCACGCGGTGGCGCCCGTGAGGGGCCCTTGCGCGTAGATGCTCTCGTGCAGCGCCGCGTACATCGGGTGCCCGGCGAAGGACAGCTGCGCGCCGACGCGGGCGAGGAACCCGCTGCGCAGCCGGCGCCGCCCGCGCACGGTGGTGAACGGGTCCTCGAGCAGGAAGTGCAGCGCGTCGAAGCGCGACTGCCCGCCCAGGGCGATCCCGAGGGTGCGGAACCGCCTGCCGGACAGTCGTTCCCCCGTCGGCAGGAGCTCCTCGGCGTCGTCGAGGTGGCGGGCCACGGCGGCCGCGGTGGCGCGGTCGCGCGGGTAGCGGGCGAAGAACTCGGCGTTGCGCACCGCGGTCTGCCGGTAGGTGGCGCGGTAGACGTCGTCGGCGCTCGCGCGCAGCCCGGGCAGGCCGGCGAACACGTACGCCTCGCGCAGCCCGCGCGGCGCGCGGGACAGGTAGCAGGTGATGACGAACCCGCCGTAGCTCTGCCCCAGCACGCTCCACGGCGCCCCGCCGGTCAGGTGCTCGCGCAGCTGCTCGGCGTCGTCGACGATCGCGTCGGCGCGGTGCAGGGCGAGGACGTCCGCCTGCGCGGCGGCGTCCCCGACCGCGGTGAGCGTCTGCGCGTCCAGCGGCGAGGAGGCGCCCGTGCCGCGCTGGTCGAGCAGGACGACGCGGTGGTCCTCCAGCGCCCGGTCCAGCCAGCCGCCGACCTGCTCGGGGCGGTCGGCGCCGTGCCCGGGCCCGCCCTGCAGGTACAGCAGGTGCGGGCGGTCCGCACCGCCGTCGCGCACGTACTCGCGCGCGAACAGGCTCACCGTCCCGGGCACCCGCCCGGTGCGGTCCAGCGGCACCTCGAGGCGGTGCTCGTGGACGTCGTGGCCGTCGACGCGGTGGGACTCGGTGACCAGCGCCACCGGCCTCAGCCGCCGAACCCGACGGACCGGCCGGCCCGGGCGCGCAGCCGCTCGCCCTTGTCCACAGCCACCTGGCGCAGCGACTCCTGGAACTCGACCATCCGGGCGCGCAGGCCCTCGTCGGTGGCGGCCAGCACCCGCACGGCCAGCAGGCCGGCGTTGCGCGCGCCGCCGATGGAGACGGTCGCCACGGGCACGCCGGCGGGCATCTGCACGATCGACAGCAGCGAGTCCATGCCGTCCAGGTGCCGCAGCGGCACGGGCACGCCGATCACCGGCAGCGGGGTGACGCTGGCGAGCATCCCCGGCAGGTGCGCGGCACCGCCCGCACCGGCGATGACCACCTGCAGGCCGCGCTCGGCGGCCGAGGCGCCCCAGGCGACCATGTCGTGCGGCATCCGGTGGGCGGAGACGACGTCCACCTCGTGCGCGACGCCGAACTCCTCCAGCGCCTGCGCGGCCGCCTCCATGACGGGCCAGTCGGAGTCGGACCCCATGACCAGGCCCACCCGGGCCCGCTGCTGCTCGCTCACTCGTCGATCTCCCCCGCGATGAAGGCCGCGGCGTGCCGGGCGCGCGCGCGGACGGTGTCCAGGTCCTCGCCGTAGGCGGTGACGTGCCCGAGCTTGCGGCCGGGCCGCTGCTCCTTGCCGTACAGGTGCACCTTGACGTCCGGGTCGTGCGCCATGACGTGCAGGTACGAGCGGTACAGGTCCTCGTGGCGCGGCTCGACCGCGTCGGGGCCCAGCACGTTGACCATGACGGTCCACGGCGCGCGGGCGGCGGTCCCGCCCAGCGGCAGGTCCAGGACGGCGCGCAGGTGCTGCTCGAACTGGCTGGTGACCGACCCGTCGATGGTCCAGTGCCCGGAGTTGTGCGGGCGCATCGCCAGCTCGTTGACGAGGACCTCGCGGCGCCCGCCGCGCTCGACCTCGAAGACCTCCACGGCGAGGACGCCGGTGACGCCGAGGCCGCCGGCGATGCGCAGCGCGACGTCGGTCAGCTGCGCGGCCAGGCCGGGGTCCAGGTCCGGGGCGGGGGCGGTGACCTCGTGGCAGACGCCGCGGCGCTGCACGGTCTCCACGACGGGCCAGGCGGCGGCCTGCCCCGACGGGCTGCGCGCCACCAGCGCGGCGAGCTCGCGGACGAAGGCGACGTGCTCCTCGGCCAGCAGCGGCCCGCGCCCGGCCCAGTCGGCGAACCAGGCGTCGGCGGTGGCCCAGCCGGTGTCGTCCGGGCCGTCGAGCACCAGGACGCCCTTGCCGTCGTAGCCGCCGCGCGGGGTCTTCAGCACGACGGGCCAGCCGGCGTCGGCGGCGAACGCCTCGACGTCGGCGCGGCCGGCCACGGGCGCCCAGCGCGGGCACGGCACGCCGAGGGCGCTCAGGCGCTCGCGCATGACGAGCTTGTCCTGGGCGTGCACGAGGGCGGCCTCGCCGGGCTGCACGCTGGTCAGCTCCGCCATGGCGCGCAGGCCCTCGGCGGGCACGTGCTCGTGGTCGAAGGTGACGGCGTCGCACGCGGCGGCGAAGGCGCGCAGCGCCTCGACGTCCCCGGCGGCGCCGACGGGGGCGGGGGTGATGACCTGGGCGGCGCTGACGTCGGGGCCCTCGGCGAGCACGCGCAGGCGCAGGCCGAGCGCGACGGCCGCCGGCTGCATCATCCGCGCGAGCTGGCCGCCGCCGACGACGCCGACGACGGGGAACCCGCCGGGCCGCTGGTACGGGGCGGGGTCGGGACGGGTGGTCCCGGGGCTTCCGGCGGTCGCGCTGGTCACGCCCGCCGAGCGTAGGCCATCTCCCTCCCCGCCCCCCCTCCCCCGGGGGGGGGGGGGGGGGGGGGGGGGGGGGGGGGGGGGGGGGGGGGGGGGGGGGGGGGGGGGGGGGGGGGGGGGGGGGGGGGGGGGGGGGGGGGGGGGGGGGGGGGGGGGGGGG
>NZ_JBEUEI010000011.1:0-114834 GCF_041020755.1 Kineococcus terrestris
CCCCCCCGCCCCTCTCACCCCCCCCGCCCCCCCCCCCCCCGCGCGACCCCCCGCGCCCGGGCGGGGGGGGCCCCCCCCCCCTGTGCCGCGGCGGTGCGGGCGGGGGAGGGGTCAGCCCGCGCGGGCGGGTTCCTCGGAGCCCATCTCCTCCAGCTCGCGGCCCTTCGTCTCGCGCACCGCGCGCCAGACGAACACGAGCGAGAGCAGCGCCAGCGTCGCGTACAGGCCGTAGGCGACCTGCAGGCCGATCCCGGCCAGGGCGGGGAAGGTCGTGGAGACGGCGAAGTTGGCCAGCCACTGCGCGGCGGCGGCCACGGCCAGGCCGGCGGCGCGGATGCGGTTGGGGAACATCTCCCCGAGCAGGACCCACACGACCGGGCCCCACGTCGCCCCGAAGGAGATGACGTACAGGTTCGCCGCGACCACCGCGACGGTGCCCCACGGCTGGGGCAGCGAGGGGTCCTCCACCGAGCCGGTGGCCTGGGCGAAGGAGATCGCCATGGCGGTCAGCGAGACGACCATGCCCGCCGAGCCCGCCAGCAGGAGCGGCTTGCGGCCGATCTTGTCGACGGTCGCGATGGCGATGAAGGTGACGACGACGTTGGTGACCGAGGTGATGACCGACGTCGTGAAGGCGTCCTGCTCCTGGAAGCCGACGGCCTGCCACAGCACCGTGGAGTAGTAGAAGATCACGTTGATGCCGACGGCCTGCTGGAAGACCGACAGCAGGATGCCGACCCAGACGATCGGCAGCAGCCCCAGCTTCGGGCCGCGCAGGTCGCGCAGGCTCGGCCTGTCCTCGCGCTGCAGGCTCTTGCGGATGTCCGACACCTTGCGCTGCACCGCGTCCAGGCTGCGGGTGCCCAGGACCTCCTTGAGGACCTGCCCGGCCTTCTGCGTCTCGCCCTGGGCGACCAGGTAGCGCGGCGACTCGGGGATCTCCAGCGCCAGCAGCCCCCACACGACGGCGGGGACGACCTCGACGAGGAACATCCAGCGCCAGGCGTCCCAGCCGAACCACGCGGACTCGGCGGCGCCGCCGGCGGAGTTCGCGATGAACGCGTTGGACAGCAGCGCCACGAAGATGCCGACGGTGATGGCCAGCTGCTGCAGCGAGGCCAGCCGGCCGCGGATGCGGGCCGGGGCGACCTCGGCGATGTAGGTCGGGGCGATGACGGAGGCCACGCCGACCCCGACGCCGCCGACGAACCGCCACAGGATCAGGTCCCACACGCCGAACGCGAAGGCGGACCCCACGGCGCTGATGCCGAACAGCGCCGCGCCGACGATCATGACGATCTTGCGGCCGTACCGGTCGGCGATCCGGCCGGCGAACCACGCGCCGAGGGCGGCGCCCAGCAGGGCGCAGGAGACGGCGAAGCCGCTGAGCAGGTCGCTGAGGCCGAACTGCTCGGTGATGGCGCCGACGGCGCCGTTGATGACGGAGGTGTCGTAGCCGAACAGGAAGCCGCCGATGGCGGCGACCACGGAGATGAGGACGACCTTGGTGGTGGTGCCACCGGCGTCGTCACGGGTGTCTGACATACCGCTCCTCATGATCGTTGCGCAGCGACACCGATGGTCCGCCCGGTCGGGGCGGCGCGCGACCGGAGCCGCTCAGGCGTCCTCGCCGCGGGCCGTGGCCAGGTCGTGGGCGGCCAGGTCGACGGCCTCCTCGGCGCGGCGCGCGGCGTCCACGAGGCCGGCCAGGGCCGCCCCGTCCGGCACGCGCGCCGAGCGGGAGGCGTAGGCCTTCGCCAGCGACCTCGCCTCCGCGGCGAGCTCTGCCAGCACCTCGGCGGCCTCGTCCCGGGCGGCGCGCAGCGCGCTCTCCTGGGCGCTGGTGTCCTCGCGGTCGCTGCGCAGGGCCACGGGCGGGACCTCCTCCTCGGTGCTGTCGCCCGTCGTGCGGGCCGGGGCATCCTGCCACCCGGTGCCCGGGCCCGCTCGGCTAGGGTGCGGCGCGTGGCTGAGACCGACGCGCAGGTGACCCTCGTCCTCGTCAAGCCCGACGGTGTGCGCCGCGGCCTCACCGGCGAGGTGCTGCGCCGGGTGGAGGCCAAGGGCTACGAGGTGGTGGCGCTGCAGATGCGCCACGCGGACCGCGAGCTGCTGGCCGGCCACTACGCCGAGCACGAGGGCAAGCCCTTCTACGAGCCGCTGGTCGAGTTCATGATGTCGGGCCCCGTCGTGGCGGCCGTCGTGCAGGGGCACCGCGTCGTGGAGGGCTTCCGCTCCCTGGCCGGCACCACCGACCCGACGACCGCCGCCCCCGGCACGATCCGCGGCGACCTCGGCCGCGACTGGGGGCTGAAGGTCCAGCAGAACCTCGTCCACGGCTCGGACTCGGACGAGTCCGCGCGCCGCGAGATCGGGCTATGGTTCCCCGACTTCGGCTGCTGACGCCGCCCGCGGGGCGATGAGTCCCGCGGGTCGCGCCGGTCACCAGGGGCAGGACCGCCCGCACGGGGCGGCGACGACCCGAGGGAGCCGACCGTGGCCCGCATGATTTTCGTCAACCTGCCCGTCGCCGACAAGGAGCGCAGCAAGAGCTTCTTCACAGGGCTCGGCTTCGCGCTGAACCCGGCTTTCGAGGACGAGGGCACCGCGTGCGTGGTGCTCGAGGAGAACATCGTCGTCCTCGTGCACACGCCGGAGAAGTGGAAGCAGTTCCTGCACTCGGACGCCGCTCCCGCCGGCACGACCGAGGTGATGCTCGCGCTGTCCGCCGGCAGCCGCGAGGAGTGCGACGACCTGCGCGCGAAGGCCCTGGCCGGCGGCGGGGCGGAGTACGCCCCGGCGATGGACCTCGGGTTCATGTACGGGACCAGCTTCCGCGACCCCGACGGCCACGTCTGGGAGGCGTCCTGGATGGACCCGGCCTCCGTGCCCGCCTGACCTCCCCCCGTGATCATGGGTGGTGGAGGCTTCACCCATCCGTGATCACGGCGGGGGAGGGCGTCGCGAGGAGGCCCGGTCGTCAGGGGCGGGAAGCGGCGTAGCGCGCCCAGGCCTCCTCGACCGCGGCCAGCGCCGTCTCGTCCTGCAGCGACGTCACGTCCCCGCCGCCGCGCCCGGCGGTCATGTCCGCCATCAGCCGGCGCATGATCTTGCCGGAGCGGGTCTTCGGCAGGTCGGGCACCACGACGACGTCGCGCGGCTTGGCGACCGGGCCGACGCGCTCGGCCACGTGCTCGCGCAGCGCCGCGGCCAGCCGCGCGTCGCCGGGGTCGTCGGAGTCACCGGGGTCCGGCGCGCCGCGGGTGATGACGAAGGCGACGATCCGCTGGCCCGTGGTGTCGTCCGGCGCCCCGACGACGGCGGCCTCGGCCACCCGCGGGTGCGAGACCAGCGCCGACTCCAGCTCGATGCTGGACAGCCGGTGCCCGGAGACGTTGAGGACGTCGTCGATGCGCCCGCCGATCCAGATGTAGCCGTCGGCGTCCTTGGACGCCGAGTCGCCCGCCAGGTACCAGCCCCGCTCCGCGTACGGCTCCCAGTAGCTCTTGACGAAGCGCTCGTGGTCGCGCCAGACGGTGCGGGCCATGCCGGGCCACGGGCGGGTGATGACGAGGACGCCCTCCTCGCCGGGGGCGGTCTCGCGGCCGGCGTCGTCGACGACGGTGGCGGCCAGCCCGGGCAGCGGCACCGTGCCCGAGCCGGGCTTGAGCGGTGTCACCCCGGGCAGCGGGGCCACGACCGCCGCACCGGTCTCGGACTGCCACCACGTGTCGACGATCGGGCAGCGCCCCCCGCCGACGTGCTCGTGCAGCCAGCGCCACGCCTCGGGGTTGATGGCCTCCCCGACGGTGCCCAGCAGCCGCAGCGAGGACAGGTCGAAGCGCGCGGGCAGTTCGGGCCCGTGCTTCATGAACGTGCGCACGAGCGTCGGCGCCGTGTAGTACGTC
Organism: Kineococcus terrestris; assembly: GCF_041020755.1. Classification (NCBI taxonomy): domain Bacteria; kingdom Bacillati; phylum Actinomycetota; class Actinomycetes; order Kineosporiales; family Kineosporiaceae; genus Kineococcus; species Kineococcus terrestris. The sequence continues at coordinate 3,909 of NZ_JBEUEI010000011.1, forward strand.
GTGACCCCGTACTTCTCGATCACCTCGAAGTGCCGGCCCGGGTGCGGGGTCAGCGGGGACCCCTCGTAGATGACCTGCGTCGCCCCGTTGGACAGCGGCCCGTACATCTCGTACGTGTGCGCGGTGACCCACGCCAGGTCGGCCTGGCACCAGTAGACGTCGTCGTCCTTGAGGTCGAACACCGCCCAGTGCGTCCACGAGGCGTGCACGAGGTACCCGCCGCTGGTGTGCACCAGGCCCTTGGGCCGGCCGGTCGTGCCGGAGGTGTAGATGATGAACAGCGGGTTCTCCGCGTCGAAGCTGGGCGCCACGTGCTGCGCGCTCTGCCGGTCGACGAGCTCGTGCCACCACACGTCCCGCCCGGGCGTCCACGGCACGTCGGGCGTGCGGGACCCGGTGCGGCGCAGCACGAGCACGTGCTCGACGTGGTCCAGCCCGGCGACGGCCTCGTCCGCGGCGGCCTTGACCCCGACGGCCTTCCCGCGGCGGAACTGCCCGTCGGTGGTGACCAGCAGCTTCGCGCCCGTGTCGGCCACCCGGAACCGCAGCGCCTCGGCGGAGAAACCTCCGAACACCAGCGACACGACGGCGCCGATCCGCGCGCACGCCATCGTCGTGACGATCGTCTCGACGAGCACGGGCAGGTAGAGGACGACGCGGTCGCCGTGCCCGACGCCCAGCTCCTCCAGCGCGTTCGCCAGCCGGCACACCTCGTCCTGCAGGTCGGCGTAGGTGAGGGTGCGGCTGTCGCCGGGTTCGCCCTCCCAGTGCAGGGCGACCTTGTCGCCGCGGCCGGCGGCCACGTGCCGGTCCACGCAGTTGACGGCCACGTTGAGCTTCCCGCCGGTGAACCACCGCGCCGTCGGCATCGTGGAACCGTCGAAGACCTCGTCCCACGGCTCGTCCCACTGCAGGCGCTGCGCCTTCTCGGCCCAGAACGCGAACGGGTCGGCCTCGGCGCGCTCGTGCTCGCCGGGCCCCACGTTGGCGCGGGCGGCGAACGCCGGCGGCGGGGGGTAGACGGGCACGTCGGTCGCGGCGGGGGCGCGGCGCTCGCTCATGGGGGCTGAGGCTACCGACGCGCCCGGGCCCGCCCGGACGGCGAGCGCGCCGGGAACACCCGCCGCCCGCGCGGCGCTGCTGCCCACGTGCTGCACCTCGCGATCGAACTGGACGGCGCCGGCCGCCACCCCGCGGCCTGGCGCCTGCCCGGCGCCGACCCGGCGGGGCTCTTCAGCGCCGCCCACCACGTCCGGCTGGCGCAGCTGGCGGACGCCGCCGACGCCGACCTCGTCGTCCACCCCGACGCCTTCGCGGACCGCTCCTCGAGCGACGGGGAGCAGCGCGGGCGGCTGGACGCCGTGGCGCTGGCCTCGCGGGTGGCGCCGCTGACGACCCGCGCCGGGCTGGTGCCGGTGGTGACGACCACCTGGACCGAGCCCTTCCACACGGCCAAGGCGATCGCGACGCTCGACATCGTCAGCGGCGGCCGCGCCGGGGTGCAGCTGGACGTCTCGCGCACGGCGCAGGAGGCGCGGGCGTTCGTGCGCTCGGGCACCGGCGAGCCCGGCCGCGGCGCGGACGAGGCGCCCGACCCGGACGACCTGTGGGACGAGGCCGCCGACACCGTCGGGGCGCTGCGGCTGCTGTGGGACAGCTGGGAGGACGACGCCGTGGTGCGCGACGTCGCCACGGGCCGCTACGTGGACCGCGACAAGCTGCACCACGTCGACGTCGTGGCCCGGCGCTTCTCCGTGCGCGGCCCCTCGATCACCCCGCGGCCCCCGCAGGGGCAGCCGCTCGTGGTCGTCGCGGCCGGCGACGGGCCCTCGCTGCGGGTGGCGGCCCGGCACGCCGACGTCGTGCGCGTGGCGGCGCCGGACCTGCCGGCCGCCGCGGACCTGGCCCGGCGGGTGCGCCGCGAGGCGGGCGACCGTCGCCCCGCCGTCCTGCTGGACGTCGAGGTGCTGCTGCGCCGCGAGCGGGCGCGGGCCGCGGAGGTCCTGGACCGCCTGGAGGGCTGGGCACCCGGCCACCCCGCGCGCTCGCTGCGCCTGGCGGGCACCCCCGCCGACCTGGTCGCGCTGCTCGCCGGGATCGCCGCCGGGGCGGACCTGGACGGCGCCGTGCTCGTCCCGCTGGACCTGCCGGCCAGCCTGGAGCCGGTGGCCGCCGAGGTCGTGCCCGCCCTGCGCGGGCGCGGTCTGCGCCCGGGCGCCGCAGGTCCCGCGCCCGCGCTGCGCGAGCGCTTCGGCCTGCCCCGCCCCGCCAACCGGTTCGCGACCCCCGTCGACGCCCCCAGCACCTCCGGAGCCACCGCGTGAGCACCACCCCGTCCGGCACCGACCTGACCGCCCCCCGCCGCGAGGGCCGGCACCGCAAGCGCGTGCACCTGGGCGCGCACTTCCCCGGCGTGAACTCCACGACGGTCTGGCGCGACCCGCGCGCGGGCAGCCAGACGGACTTCTCCTCCTTCGCGCACGTGGCCCGCACGGCCGAGCGCGGCCTCATGGACTTCTTCTTCCTCGCCGAGGGGCTGCGGCTGCGCGAGCACCGCGGCCGGATCGTCGACCTCGACGTCGTCGGCCGCCCGGACACCCTGCCCGTGCTCAACGCGCTCGCGGCCGTCACGACGCACCTGGGGCTGGCGGGCACGCTGAACACGACGTTCAACGAGCCGTTCGAGCTGGCCCGCCAGCTGGCCACCCTGGACCACCTCTCCGGCGGCCGGGCGGCCTGGAACGTCGTCACGAGCTCCGACGCGTTCACGGGCGAGAACTTCCGCCGCGGCGGGTACCTGGCCCACGAGGACCGCTACGCGCGGGCGCGCGAGGTCGTCGGCGCGGTGCGCGGCTGGTGGGACAGCTGGGCCGACGACGCCCTCGTCGCCGACGCGGCGGCCGGGACGTTCGTGCGCGCCGACCGGGTCGCCGAGGTCGCCGCGCGCGGCGAGCACGTGCGCGCCCGCGCCCGCGGCCTGCTGCCGCGCCCCCCGCAGGGCCACCCGGTCCTCTTCCAGGCCGGGGACTCGCCGCAGGGGCGCGAGACCGCCGCGGCGCTGGCCGACGCGGTCTTCACCGTCCACGGCACGCTGGAGGCGGGGCAGGCGTTCACGGCCGACGTCAAGGGGCGGCTGGCCGCGCACGGCCGCCGGCCCGAGGACCTCAAGGTCCTGCCCGGCGCCACGTTCGTCCTCGGCGACACCCCCGCCGACGCGCTGGAGCGCGCCCGCGAGACGCGGTTCCTGCAGGTCGGCCCCGAGCAGGCGGTCGCCCACGTCGAGGCCCTGTGGGGCCGCGAGCTGCCCGGGCTGGACCCGGACGGCCCGCTGCCCGCGAGCGACCCCGACCCGGCGGCCACCGTGACGCGGGGGCGGGTGCGGCACACCACCGACCCGGTCGCGACCGCGCAGCGCTGGCGGCAGCTGCAGGCCGAGCACGGCTGGAGCGTGCGCGAGCTCGTCGTCGAGGTCACCCAGCGCCAGCAGTTCGTCGGCACCCCTGAGCAGGTGGCGGCCGAGATCGACCTGTACGTGCAGGCCGACGCCTGCGACGGGTTCATCCTGATCCCCAGCCTGACCCCCACCGGGCTGGACGAGTTCGTCGACCGGGTGGTCCCGCTGCTGCAGGAGCGCGGCGCCCACCGCACCGCCTACGAGGGCCCCACGCTGCGCCACCACCTCGGCCTGCCGGTCCCCGCGGCGCGTACCGTGGACGGCGAGGCGGCGGACGGGGAGCAGCGGTGACGACGGCCAGCACGACGAGCGCGGGGACCACGACGGGCACCGTCGCGGAACCCCTCACCGACGACGAGGTCGCCCGCCTGCGGGCGGACTTCCCCGTCCTGGCCCGCACGGTCCGCGACGGCCGGCCGCTGGTCTACCTGGACTCCGGCGCCACCTCGCAGAAGCCGCGGCAGGTCCTGGACGCCGAGCGCGACTTCTACGAGCAGCGCAACGCCGCCGTGCACCGCGGCGCCCACCAGCTCGCCGAGGAGGCCACCGACGCCTTCGAGGGAGCCCGCGCCGCCGTGGCCGGCTTCGTCGGCGCGCGCCCGGCCGACGTCGTGCTCACCAAGAACGCGACCGAGTCGCTGAACCTCGTCGCGCACGCCTTCAGCACCGCCACCGCGCTGGCCCAGCGCTCCGCCCGGCCCGTCGACCCGGCGTTCGTGCTGCGCGAGGGCGACGAGGTGCTCGTCACCGAGGCCGAGCACCACGCCAACCTCGTGCCCTGGCAGGAGCTGTGCCTGCGCACGGGCGCCGTGCTGCGCTGGGCGGGGGTGCGCGAGGACGGCCACCTGGACCTGGACGCCCTCGAGGCGCTGGTGGGCCCGCGCACCCGCGTGGTCGCCGTCACCCACGCCTCCAACGTGCTCGGCGCCCTCACCGACGTGCCGCGGGTGGTGGCCGCCGCCCGCTCCGCCGGGGCGCTGAGCGTCCTGGACGCCTGCCAGTCCGTCCCGCACCTGCCCGTGGACCTGCCCGCCCTCGGCGTGGACGTCGCCGCGTTCTCCGGGCACAAGATGCTCGGCCCCTCCGGCATCGGCGTCCTGTGGGGGCGCGGGGAGGTGCTGGAGGCGATGCCGCCGTTCCTCACCGGCGGCTCGATGATCGAGACGGTGCGGATGGAGGGCTCCACGTTCGCGCCCCCGCCGCAGAAGTTCGAGACCGGCGTGCCGATGACCGCGCAGGCCGTCGGCCTGCACGCGGCCGTCGACTACCTCACCGGCTGGGGGATGGCGCGCGTGGAGGCCCACGAGCGCGCGCTGACCGCCCGCCTGCTCGACGCCCTGGACGACCTGCCGTGGGTGCGGGTGGTCGGCCCGCGCGCGGCCGCCGAGCGCACCTCGCTGGTCTCCTTCGCCGTCGAGGGCGTGCACCCGCACGACGTCGGGCAGGTCCTCGACGACGCCGGCATCGCCGTGCGCACGGGGCACCACTGCGCCTGGCCGCTGCACCGCGCCCTCGGCCTGGCCGCCACCACGCGGGTCAGCTTCGGCCCGTACAACACCGCCGCCGAGGTGGACGCCGTGGTGCGCGAGCTGCACCGCGCGCGGGAGGTGTTCGCCTGATGGACCTGTACCAGCAGCTGATCATCGAGCACTCCAAGCACCCGCAGGGGGCCGGCCTGCGCGAGCCGTTCTCCGCCGAGGTGCACCACGTGAACCCCGTGTGCGGGGACGAGGTGACGCTGCGCCTGGACCTGGCCGGCGCGCCCGGCGGGGAGGTCGTGCGCGACGTCTCCTTCGAGGCGGAGGGCTGCTCCATCAGCCGCGCCTCGGCCTCGGTGCTGCACGAGCTCGTCGTCGGCCAGCCGCTCGAGCGGGCGCTGGCCGTGCGCACGGCGATGCAGGCGATGCTCACCAGCCGCGGCGCCGACACCGGCGACGAGGAGGTCCTCGGCGACGGCGTCGCGCTGGCCGGGGTGGCGCGCTACCCCGCCCGGGTCAAGTGCGCCCTGCTCAGCTGGGCGGCCTTCGCCGACGCCGTCCAGCGCGCCTGAACACCGTCCGCCGCGGTCCCCGCGGAGCCTCCCCGCGCGCTCGCCGCGAGGTTCTCAGCGCCGATTTGACCGCGTGAGCGGCGCCTGCCTACTGTCCTGCACGGCATCGAGCGTCAGCGACAAGCCCTGGCTTGCTGACCGGCAACCCTCGTCCGCGGTGGGGTGCCCCAGGTGGAAGCCCGGCGGGGTCGCCCCGCAAGCGTGTGAACCGGTCCTCGACGGACCAGCTGTCCTGCGGCCCAACGACGTCGTCGCCACTGCGGGGGACGGCGCCGACCCCAGGAGAAGACCGTGAGCAGCACCACCCCCTCCCTGCCCGACAAGCCCAGGAGCCGCACCCCGCTGATCGCCGGGATCGTCGCCGCGGTCGTCGTCGTGGCGGTCGTCGTCGGCGTCCTGCTGACCCGCGGCGGCGGCTCGGCCACCACCGCGGCGAGCGAGCGCACCGTGCGCATCGGCGTGTCCGACCAGGCGCTGCCGTTCTGGCGCACCTACACCGAGCTGGCCGACGAGCGCCTCGGCGTGGACGTGCAGCTGGTGAACTTCACCGACTACAGCCTGCCCAACCCGGCGCTGTCGCAGGGCGAGGTGGACATCAACCAGTTCCAGCACACCCAGTACCTGGCGAACTACAACGTCGACGCCGGCGACGACCTGCAGCCCATCGGCGCCACGGCCGTCTACCCGCTGTCGCTGTACTCGACCACCGCCGACAGCGCCGACGCGCTGCCCGACGGCGCCCAGGTCGCGCTGCCCAACGACGCCATCAACCAGGCCCGCGGCCTGCTCGTGCTGCAGGCCGCCGGCCTGCTGACCCTGCGCGAGGGCGGCACGCCGTTCTCCGACCTGCAGGACGTGGAGGACTCGCGGGTGGAGCTGGTGTCCCTGGACGCCTCGCAGACCGCCAACGCGCTGCAGAGCGGTTCGGTGGCGGCGGCGATCGTCAACAACAACTACGCGACCAGCGCGGACCTGGCCGACGAGGACGTCGTCTTCGCCGACGACCCGGAGAGCCCCGAGGCCGCCCCGTACGTGAACCTGTTCGTCACCCGCGCCGAGGACGCCGACGACCAGACCTACCTGGACCTGGCCGCCCTGTTCCACGACCCGGCCGTCCTGGAGGCCTTCTCGCAGGACTACCCCGGCGGCGTGGTCCGCGACGTGGACGCCGCGACCCTGCAGGAGCAGCTGGCCGCCATCGAGGAGGACGCCCGGGCGGCGCAGGGCTGAGATGGCCGCCATCGTCTCGCTGGAGGGTGTCTCCAAGCACTACCGGCGCCCGGGGGGTGACGTCGTCCGCGCCGTGGACGACGTCACCCTCGAGGTGGCGCAGGGCGAGGTCCTCGCCGTCATCGGCTACTCCGGCGCCGGCAAGTCCACGCTCGTGCGCCTGCTCAACGCGCTGGAGCCCCCCACCGGCGGCCGGGTCGTCGTCGCCGGGCAGGACCTGACCACGCTGGGGGAGAGGGACCTGCGCCGCGCCCGGCAGCGCATCGGGATGATCTTCCAGCAGTTCAACCTGTTCCGCTCCCGCACCGTGGCCGGCAACGTCGCCTACCCGCTGAAGGTGGCGCGCGTGCCCCGGCGCGAGCACGACGCCCGGGTCGCCGAGCTGCTGGACTTCGTGGGCCTGCTCGACCGCGCCCACGCCTACCCCGAGCAGCTGTCCGGCGGGCAGAAGCAGCGCGTCGGCATCGCGCGCGCCCTGGCCACGAACCCGCCGCTGCTGCTGGCCGACGAGGCCACCAGCGCGCTGGACCCGGAGACCACCACCGAGGTGCTGTCCCTGCTGCGTCGGGTCAACCGCGAGCTGGGCGTCACCGTCGTCGTCATCACCCACGAGATGGACGCCGTGCGCCAGATCGCCGACCGCGTCGCGGTCATGGAGCACGGCCGCGTCGTCGAGGTCGGCGACGTGTACGACGTGTTCACCTCCCCGACCTCGGCGGCCGCCAAGCGGTTCGTCCGCAGCGCCCTGCACGACCGGCCCGACGCCGACGTGCTGGAGCGCCTGCGCGCCAACCACCCGGGCCGGCTGGTGTCCGTGCAGATCACCGAGGAGCCGGGGCTGCTGGCGCGCGTGGACGGCGTCCTGCGCGACGCGGGCGTGAGCGCCGAGCTCGTGCACGGCGGCATCGGGGAGATCCGCGAGCGGCGCATCGGTTCCCTCACGTACGAGCTGACCGGCCCGCCCGGTGCCGCGGACGCGGCCGTGGCCGCCCTGCGCGGCGCCGGCGTGCGCGTCGACGAGGAGGAGTGACGTGGACGGTTTCCTCGCGACGCTGGACGTCTACCGGACCGCCATCTGGGAGACGCTGTTCATCACGCTCGTCTCGATGGTGTTCTCCGGCGTGCTGGGCCTGGGCATCGGCCTGACCCTGTACGCCACCCGCCCGGGCAACCTGCTGGGCAACCGCGCGGTGTTCGCCGTGGTGGGCCTGCTGGTGAACGTGGTGCGGCCCATCCCGTTCGTCATCTTCCTGGCCGCCGTCGCCCCCCTCTCGCGGTTGGCCGTCGGCACAACCGTGGGCAACAACGCCGTGACCTTCGCGATCTCCCTGGCGGCCGCGTTCGCCGTGGCGCGCATCGTCGAGCAGAGCCTCGTCTCGGTGGACCCGGGCGTCGTGGAGGCGGCCCGCGCCGCGGGCGGCTCGCGGCTGGGGATCCTGTTCACGGTCCTCGTGCCGGAGGGCCTCGGCCCGCTGATCCTGGGCTACACGTTCATCTACGTCGGCATCGTCGACATGTCCGCGCAGGCCGCCCTCATCGGCGGCGGCGGGCTGGGCAACTACGCCATCACGTACGGCTCCCAGCGCTACGACTGGGGCGTCGTCTACGTCACGGTCGCCACGATCATCGTGATCGTGCAGGTGGGGCAGCTGATCGGCAACCGCCTGGCGCGCTCCGTCCTGCGCCGCTAGGACCCCGCGGCCGGTCCCCCGCGGGACCGGCCGCGGGCGTTGACAACCCGCACCGCGGCCCGCCACGCTGGGCCCGCACACCATCCAGAGCGGCTGAGAGACCTGGCTCGACGACGCCGCAGCAACCCCCCTCCCCGGAGGGCGTGGGTGCTCCCGCCAGGGCCGATGGAGAGGGCCCACGCTCATGCACGACGACCGCGCCCGCTGGCGCGCCACCACGCTCCGGTCCTGGTCGCGCCGCCACGTCGACCTGTGCCGGCGCACCTCGGCGGCCTGTCGCCCCGGACCGCCGACCGGCCACGGCCGGTGCGGCACCCCGCGACGCGACCACCCGACCACCCCAGCGCACCGGAGCCGACCATGACCAGCACCACCCCCGCCGCCACGTCCACCGGGTCCCTGCCCGCCGACACGTCCGAGCCGAAGTTCGAGCGGTACGCGCACCCCGAGCGCCTGGTGAGCACCACCTGGCTCGCCGAGAACCTCGGCCGCGAGGGCCTCGTCGTCGTCGAGAGCGACGAGGACGTCCTGCTGTACGAGACCGGCCACGTCCCCGGCGCCGTGAAGGTGGACTGGCACACCGAGCTCAACGACCCCGTCACCCGCGACTACCTCGACGGGGAGGGGTTCGCGCGCCTGCTGTCCGCCAAGGGGATCCGCCGCACCGACACCGTCGTGTTCTACGGCGACAAGAGCAACTGGTGGGCCGCGTACGCGCTGTGGGTGTTCACCCTGTTCGGCCACGAGGACGTGCGCCTGCTGGACGGCGGCCGCGCCAAGTGGCAGGCCGAGGGCCGCGAGCTGACCACCGAGGTGCCGCAGCCCGAGCCGGCCGACTACCCCGTCGTCGAGCGCGACGACCGCACCGCGCGGGCGTTCCTGCCCGAGGTGCGCGAGCACATCGGCGGCGCGCTGATCGACGTGCGCTCCCCGCAGGAGTACTCGGGCGAGCGCACCCACATGCCCGACTACCCGCAGGAGGGCACCGTGCGCGGCGGGCACGTCCCCGGCGCGGCCAGCGTGCCGTGGGCGCGCGCGGCCGCCGAGGACGGCACGTTCAAGGACCGCGCCGCGCTGGAGGAGATCTACCTGGGCGAGGCCGGCCTGGACGCCGACGCCCCGACCATCACCTACTGCCGCATCGGCGAGCGCTCCAGCCACACCTGGTTCGTGCTCACCCACCTGCTGGGCCTGCGCGACGTCCGCAACTACGACGGCAGCTGGACGGAGTGGGGCAACGCGGTCCGCGTGCCCGTCGCCGTCGGCCCGGAGAGGTGACGGGGACGGCCCACGACGTGTCGGGGCCGGTGGCCGCGCTCGTGCGCGCCGCCGGCCCCGACCTCGGGCCGGCCCCCTGGCGCGTCCTGGACGCCGGCGGCGGCGAGGGCCGCGACGCGGTCGTCCTCGCCGCCCTCGGGCACGAGGTGACGGTGCTGGACCGCCTGCCGGCGGCCCTGGAGCAGGCCCGCACCGCCGCGGCGCTGGCCGGGGTCGCCGACCGGGTCCGCACCGTGGCCGCCGACCTCGACGACCTCGCGGCGCTGGCGGCCCTGACCCGCCACCGCGCCGGCGGGTCGGGCTCCTTCGACGTCGTCTGCTGCCACGACGTGCTGCACCTGCGCGGCAGCGTCGCGCGCGCCGAGGCCGACGTCGCCGCGCTGACCAGCTCCCTGCGCCCCGGCGGCCACCTGTCGCTGGCGGTGCCGCCGCCGCCCGGGCCCTCGAGTGCCTCGGCGGGCCACCTGCACCTGGCCGCCGACCTGCTGGCGGCCGCCGTGGTCGCCGCCGGCGGTGCGGTGGTGCACCGGGCCGTGGACGGCGACGGGAACCTCCACCTCGTCGGCAGGCGGCGGTGAGCGAGCCGCCGCACCCGGAGGAGGCCGCGGTCGCCTGGCGCAGCGCCCCGTGGGGCCGGCTGCGCCACACGCTCGTCGAGCACACCCTGGCCGTCGTCTGCCGCACCGTCTCCGGCCGGCCGCTGCGCGTCCTGGACGTCGGCTGCGGCGACGGCAGCGACGCGGTGGCCCTGGCGCGCACCGGCGCCGAGGTCACGGCCCTGGACTCCGCGCCGCTGGTGCTGGAGCGCGCCCGCGCCGCCGCCCGCCGCGCGGGCGTCGCCGACCGGGTGCGCGCGGTGCAGGCCGACCTCGGGGACGTGGTGGCGCTGACGGCGCTGACCGGCGGCGGGGGCGGCACCTTCGACCTCGTCCTGTGCCACGACGTGCTCCAGCACCGCCCGCACGCCGGTTCGCCGGAGGGCCTGGCGGCGGACGTGGCCGCGCTGGCCTCCCGGGTGCGCCCGGGCGGCTGCCTGTCCGTGCTCGGCCCCGGGACGGCCGCCGCCGCGCTGCGGGCGGCGGTGCGCGAGGACGACCTGCGCGGTGCGCGGCGCCTGCTGGCGGGGGAGGACGCCGCGGGGGCGGACGGCGGGGTGCCGCTGCCCGCCGGCCGGGTGGAGGAGGCGCTCGCCGCGGCCGGGACGCCCGTGGAGTTCCGCTTCGGGGTGCGCGTGGTCACCGACCTGCTGCCCGACGCCCGCAAGGGCGAGCGCGGGTACTACGAGGACCTGCTCGCGCTGGAGCGGGCGCTGTGCGAGCGCCCGGAGCTGGTGCCGGTGGCGCGCAGCTGGCAGCTGGTCGGCCGGCGCCGCCCGCCCCGCCGCCGCGCGGGCGCCGGCGGCTGACCGACTACCCTCCCGGGGTGCTGATCCGCGACCTGACCGACGACGACTGGCCGCGGGTGTGGCCCTTCTTCGACGAGATCGTCGCCGAGGGGGAGACGTACGCGCTGCCCGGCGGCCTGACCTCCGAGGCGGCGCGCGAGCTGTGGGTGCAGCCGCCGCCGTGGCGGACGGTCGTCGCGGTCGACGAGGACGGCACCGTCCTGGGCACGGCCAAGAGCGGCCCGAACCGGCCCGGTCGCGGCGCGCACGTGGCCACGGCCAGCTTCATGGTGTCCCCGGCGGCGCGCGGTCGCGGGGTGGGGCGCGCCCTCGGCGAGCACGTCGTGGCCGCGGCGGCCGCCGACGGGTACCGCGCGGTGCAGTTCAACGCCGTCGTGGAGACGAACACGGCCGCCGTGGCGCTGTGGCGCTCCCTCGGCTTCGCGGTGCTGGCGACCGTGCCGGAGGCCTTCGACCACCCCGAGCACGGGCTGGTCGGCCTGCACGTCATGCACCGCCGGCTGGGCCGGTAGCGCGCCGGGAGCGCCGTGCGGGCGCCCGCGGCGGGCTAGGGTGGCCGGACCATCCAGAGCGGCCGAGAGACCTGGCTCGACGACGCCGCAGCAACCCGGAGGAACGGGTGCTCACGCCGGGACCGATGGAGGAGACGTGCCGTACGCCGGGGACCTCACGCCGAGGGACGCCTACGACCTGCTGCGCGAGGACGCGACCGCCGTCCTCGTCGACGTGCGCACCGAGGCGGAGCACCGCTTCGTCGGGGTGCCGGACCTGTCGAGCCTGGGGCGGGAGCCGGTGCTGGTCTCCTGGCTGCCGGTGCCCGGGGAGGAACCGGGACGCACGTTCCTGCAGCAGCTGGCCGCGGCCGGTGTGCCCGCCGACCACGAGGGGCCCGTGGTGTTCCTGTGCCGCTCGGGCGTGCGCTCGGTCGCGGCGGCGGAGGCCGCGACCGCCGCGGGGTTCGGCCGGGCCCTCAACGTGCTCGACGGTTTCGAGGGGCCGCTGGACGAGCACGGGCACCGCGGGGGCGCCGGCTGGCGCGCCGACGGCCTGCCGTGGCGGCAGTCGTGAGCGCTGACGGGGGAGCGGCCGGGGGACCGGCCGGGGGAGCAGCCAGGGGAGTTGCCGGTGACGGGGACGCGCACCGCGCGCTGCGCCCGGACACGCTGGCCGTGCGCGGCGGCCTGGCCCGCTCGGGGTTCGAGGAGACGGCCGAGGCGCTGTACCTGACCAGCGGGTACGTGTACGAGTCGGCGGCCGCGGCCGAGGCGGCGTTCGCGGGCGAGGTCGACCGCTACGTCTACTCCCGCTACGGCAACCCCACGAACTCCGTGTTCACCGAGCGGCTGCGGCTGCTCGAGGGCGCGGCCGCCTGCGCGGCCACGTCGAGCGGGATGTCGGCGGTGTTCACGACCCTGGCGGCGCTGCTGGGCGCGGGTGACCGGGTCGTGGCCGCCCGCAGCCTGTTCGGCTCCTGCTTCGTCGTGCTCGACGAGTTCCTGCCCCGCTGGGGCGTGAGCACCGAGTTCGTCGACGGCGAGGACCCGGAGCAGTGGGAGCGCGCCCTGTCCACGCCCGCGCAGGCGGTGTTCTTCGAGACGCCGGCCAACCCGATGCAGTCCCTCGTCGACGTCGAGCGCGTCAGCGAGCTGGCGCACGCCGCCGGCGCGACGGTCGTGGTGGACAACGCGTTCGCCAGCCCGGTCGCCCAGCGGCCGCTGGAGCTGGGCGCCGACGTCGTCGTGTACTCGGGGACCAAGCACATCGACGGGCAGGGCCGCGTCCTGGGCGGCGCGGTCCTGGGCAGCGAGGAGTTCCTGGCCGGGCGGTTCAAGGAGCTCACGCGGCACACCGGCCCGTCCCTCAGCCCGTTCAACGCGTGGGTGCTGGCCAAGGGCCTGGAGACGCTGGGCCTGCGGGTGCGGCACTCGGCGGCGACGGCGCTGCGGCTGGCCGAGCACCTCCAGCGCCACCCCGCGGTGCGCTGGGTGCGCTACCCGACGCTGGACTCGCACCCGCAGGCGGAACTGGCGCGCCGGCAGATGCGGCTGGGCGGCACCGTCGTCACGTTCGAGGTCGACGCCCCCGCCGGGCGCGCGAAGGAGCGCGCGTTCGAGGTGCTCGACGCGCTGCGCGTGGTCGACATCTCCAACAACCTCGGCGACGCGAAGTCCCTGGCGACGCACCCGGCGACGACGACGCACCGCCGCCTGGGCGAGCAGGGCCGTGCGGCCATCGGCCTGACCGACGGGGTGCTGCGCCTGTCGGTGGGCCTGGAGGACCCCGAGGACCTGCTCAGCGACCTCGAGGACGCCCTGCGGCGCTGAGGCCGCCCGCCGCCGGGTCCCCCGACCCGGCGGCGGCCAGCAGGTCCAGCGCCAGGGCGTCGTTGAGCCGGAAGAACCCCGCGTCCAGGCGCGGGCGCGCGAACGCCGCCGCCCACCCGCCGCCGGCCACCCACGGCCCGGCGGCGAACCGCCGCGGGTGCGCACCGCCGCCGGCCCGCGCCAGGCGCTGGTGCGCGTCCACGGCCAGCCGGCCACCGGTGACGACCGCGCCGTCCGGGTCGCGGAACTCCTGCTCGGCCGCCTCCCCCCGCGCGCGCAGCGCCCGCAGCAGCGGGTCGGTGGTGCGCGCGACGCTGGGGGAGGGCAGGCGGGCGTCGACGAGGGCGCGTGCGTGCACGACGCCGGGCCCGCTGCCGGCGCGGCCGCGCCAGGTGCCGGTCGCCGGGTCGAGGTCCACGTCGGCGTCCGCGCCGAGGAACCGCACGAGGCCCGCGCGGTGCAGCGCCAGCAGCTGCTGCAGCCGCTGCGGCGGCGGGCCGCTGGCGACGTAGCTGAAGAACCCGTGCCACCAGCCGTCGACGTCCACCGCGGCCGACCGCGCGTCCAGCAGGCCCTGCCGGGCCAGCTCAGCGGTCGTCACGTAGCAGGACAGCAGCGCCGCGAACACGGCCGCGTCGGCCGAGTGCCGCGGGTCGCCGCGGCGGGCGACGTCGGCGGCGACGTGCTCGGCGACCCGCGCACCGACCGCCTGCGCGTCCGCGCCGGACCAGCCGTCCAGGGGGCGGTCCAGCCGGTGCAGGTCCAGGCGGTCCTCGCAGGCCGGCGCGGCCCGCACCAGGAGGGCGTCCATCTCGGCGCTGCCCCACGGCGCGGCCGCGAACGCCCGCTCGAACTCCGCCGCGGGCACCCCCGTCCGCTCCGGGTGGCGGGCGGACAGCTCGTGGTGGTGGGCGCCGGTGAGCTCGCGGGCCACCAGCGGCCACACGTCCGCGCGCAGCCGCAGCGGCCGGCCGAGCCGGCCCGCGAGCTCCCGCGCGGCCTCGACGGTGAAGTGGCGCGGCAGCGGCGGCCGCTCGGCCAGCTCGTACGTGATCTTCGAGCGGTACGGGACGCCGCGCCGGGAGCCGACGTGCAGGACCGGCTCCGCGCCCGACGGCTCGTAGACCAGCCCGCCGTCCGGGCCGGGGGTGAAGCGCCCGCCGCGGCCCTCGCCCACCAGCACGAGCAGGTCCACGAAGGCCAGCCCCATCCCCAGGACGAGGACGTCCTCGCCGGGGCGCAGGGCGTCCAGGTCCCCGGCCGTGTGCAGGTCGCTGGTGTACGCGGGCGCCAGGTACGTCAGGCCGTGCGCGGCCGCGAGGCGCTGCAGCTCCCGCTCGCGCGGGCCGGGCTCGACGTCGGGGTGGCCCTGCGCCAGCAGCACCGCGTCCACCGCGAGCGCCGTCCCGTCCGCCAGGTGCAGCACCTGCCCGCCGTCCGCCGCTCCGTCCGCGTCCACCAGGTCCACGGCGGAGGTCGCGTGCACGCGCAGCGACGCCGTGGCGGGCAGGCCGTCGGCCACCCGCCGCCAGGCCGCCGCCAGGTAGCGGCTGCCCAGGGCGCGGGAGACGAAGGTGCCCTCGCGCACGGCGAGCACCTCCCGGCGCAGCTCCTCCTGCCCGGCAGCGGCGAACTCCCGCGCCAGGCGGTCGCGGTGCTCGTCCAGCCAGGCGAACAGGGTGGGCCCGGGACGCAGCTCACCGGTGAGCGTGGAGGTCTCGTCGGGGAAGACGGTGACGTCGGCGGCGCGGGAGTTCATCCACAGCAGGGGGTGCTGGTCCGGGCGCCAGGTCCGGCCGGCGCCGGGCGGGTGCGGGTCGACGACGTGCACCCGCAGCGGCCGCTCGAGCCCGGCGGCGTGCACGCCCAGGCGGTCCAGGACGCCGAGCGCGCGCGGGCCGGCGCCGACGAGGGCGACGCGCAGCGGGTCGCCGGGCGCGGCGGGCGAGGTGGACGCGACGGGGACGGGTCGGGGGGACGTGCGGGCGGCGGGCACGCGGGTCACGGGCGGCTCCTGCTCGGGCGACGGGGGGCGGCGCGCGCGGGGGCGCGCCGGCGGGCTCGTCAGGCCGGACAGGTGGCCGCGTGCGTGCGGCACAGGTCCACGTGGCGGCGGCGCACGAGCAGCGCGCCGCGCTCGTGCGCTGCGGGACCGGTCACCCTCCCAGGGTAGGCGCGCGTCAGCGCCGCTGCCCGAGGACGAACGTGCGCACGGCGGTGATGGCCGCCCCGCGCGCCCACTCGGCGAACCCGGTGACCTGGACGTCGACGTCGAGCGGGGAGGCGTGGACGCTGCGGTGGCGGGTGATGCCGTCCCACAGGGCGTCGCGGCCCACCTCGGCCAGGCGCACGCCCTCGCCGGACAGGACGACCTTCTTGGGCATGGTGGTGTTGGCGATCGCCGCCACGAGCGTGCCGAGCGCGCGGGCGGAGTCGTCCACGACGCGCCGCGCCAGGGGCTGCCCGGCCCCGGCCAGCTCCAGCACCTCCTCGAAGGAGACCGGCCGGCGCAGGGCGACGGAGGCGCGCGCCTCGACGGCCGCGCGCGGCAGCACGGCGTCCGCGCAGCCGGCGTGCCCCTCCGGGCACAGCGGGCCGTTCGGGTCCAGGGGGAAGTGCCCGAGCAGGCCGACCCCGGCGTCGGGGCGGTCGACGACCTCGTCGTGGACGACGAGGCCGTACCCGACGCCGGTGCCCACGACGACGACGGCGAAGTGGTCGCAGCGCGCGGCCGTGCCGAACCACTGCTCGGCGCGGGTCAGGGACAGCACGTCGTTGTCGACGACGACGGGCAGGCCGAGCGCGTCCTCGAGCAGCCGCCCCAGGGGGACGTCCTGCCAGCCGAGGTAGCGCGCGCTGGCCACCGTCCCGTCGGCGTCCACCTTGCCGCCGAGGCTGACCCCGACCGCCCGCACCCCGCGGTCGGGGTCGGGCACCGCCTCGCGCAGGTCGTCGCGCAGGCTCTGCACGAGGTGGACGACGGCGTCGACGACGGCCGCGGGGGACGCCTCGGGCAGGACGGTGTCCCGGTGCGCCACGACGTGCGCGCGCAGCGTCGTGAGCACGCCGTGGGCGGTGTCGCCGGTCAGCTTCACGCCGACGAAGTGGTGGGCGTCCTCGTCGACGTCCAGCGGCCGGGTGGGCCGGCCGGACACGGGGTCCTGCGCGCTGCCGATCTCGCGCAGCAGGCCGGAGTCGATGAGCGGCTTGGACAGGCGCGTCAGGCTGCCGGGCGACAGGTCCAGGCGCCGGGCCAGCTCGCTGCGCGGCAGGGGGCCGTCGAGCAGCACCTCCAGCGCGATCTCGTGGGCCGGGCCGGTCAGCGGGGTCCACGACGTGCGCGGGCGCGCGCCGTCCCCGGCGGTCAGCACCCGGCCGCCGACGGCCGCCTCGTCCCGGTCCGCACGCACGACCGCATGGTCTCGCACCACGGCGTCCTCCTCCTCCGCGTCGGGGACCACGACGCCGTGCCCCCCGTCGGAGTATCGCAGCGAAAACCCGGAGGCACGAAAGTGTCGGAGAAGTCGCTCCCGAGTGGTTGACGGGCGCAGCGCGACGGCGTAGAACTTCCACCACGAAAGCGGCTTGACCACGACGACGTGCGCATGGAGCCCCCGTGACCCTCACCGAACCTGCCCCGGCCGACCGCGGGGCGGTGACCGGCGCCCGCCCGGGCGGCCCGGCCGACCTGCTGCACCTGCGGGCCGCCGGGACGTCCCTGCTGCTGGCCCTGCCCGCCGGCGGCCTGCCCGTCGTCGTGCACTGGGGCGCGGACCTCGGCGACCTCGACGACGCCGGTGCGGCCGCCGTCGCGAGCGCCGCGCGCACCACCGTCGTCAACAACGACCTCGACGAGCCCACCGTCCTGGCGCTGCTGCCCGAGCAGTCCCGCGGCTGGCGCGGCACGCCCGGGCTGGCCGGGCACCGCGCCGGCCGCTCGTGGTCCACCCGGTTCGTCCCCTCGTCCGTGGACGTGCAGCGGGACGGCGGCGGCGCCGTCCGGGTGGACGCCGAGGACGCCGGGGCCGGCCTGGCGCTGCACCTGGAGCTGGAGCTGCTGCCCAGCGGCCTGCTGCGCCACCGCGCCACCGTGCGCAACACCGGTGAGAGCCCCTACGAGGTCGCGCAGCTCGCGCTCGCCCTGCCCGTGCCCGCCGCGGCCACCGAGGTGTTCGACCTGGCCGGCCGCTGGGCGCGCGAGCGCAGCCCGCAGCGGCTGCCCCTGGTCGTCGGCGCCCACACCCGCGAGAACCGGCGCGGGCGCACCGGCGCCGACGCCCCCCTCGTCCTGGCCGCCGGCACGGCCGGGTTCGGGTTCCGGCACGGGGAGGTGTGGGCGCAGCACGTCGCCTTCAGCGGCAACCACCGCGCGGTGGCCGAGCGCCTGTCCTCCGGCGACGCCGTCCTGACCGGCGGGGAGCTGCTGCTGCCCGGGGAGGTCCGGCTCGCCACCGGCGAGCAGTACCGGACGCCCTGGGTGTACGCGGCGCACTCGACCGCCGGGCTGGACGGGATCGCCGCCCGCTTCCACGAGCACCTGCGCTCGCGGCCCTCGCACCCGCGCTCGCCGCGGCCGGTGGTGTGCAACACGTGGGAGGCCGTCTACTTCGACCACGACCTGGGCCGGCTGACCGAGCTGGCCCGTGCCGCCGCCGAGGTCGGCGCCGAGCGCTACGTCCTGGACGACGGCTGGTTCCGGCACCGGCGCGACGACACCGCGGGGCTGGGGGACTGGTACGTCGACGAGGACGTGTGGCCCGACGGGCTGACCCCGCTGATCGACGTGGTGCGCGGTCTCGGCATGGAGTTCGGGCTGTGGGTCGAGCCGGAGATGGTCAACCCCGACTCCGACCTCGTGCGCGCCCACCCCGACTGGGTCCTGGCCACGGGCGGGCGCACCCCCGTCCCCTCGCGCCACCAGCAGGTGCTCGACCTCGGCAACCCCGACGCGTGGTCGTACCTGCTCGAGCGCCTGGACGCCCTGCTGCGCGAGAACGACATCGCCTACCTGAAGTGGGACCACAACCGCGACCTGCTGGAGGCCGGGTCCGGCCCCGGCGGCGAGGCCGGCGTGCACGCGCAGACCCTGGCGTACTACCGCCTGCTGGACGAGCTGCGCGCCCGCCACCCCGGGGTGGAGATCGAGTCCTGCTCCTCCGGCGGCCTGCGGATCGACCTGGAGGTCCTCGAGCGCACCGACCGCGTGTGGGCCAGCGACTGCATCGACCCGCTGGAGCGCCAGCAGATCCAGCGCTGGACCGCGCAGCTGCTGCCGCCGGAGCTCGTCGGCTCGCACGTGGGGGACCGCGTCTCGCACACCACCCACCGCGCCAACGACCTGTCCTTCCGCGCCGGCACGGCGCTGTTCGCCTCCTTCGGCATCGAGTGGGACCTCACCCGCGCCCCGGCCGCCGAGCGCGCCGAGCTGGCCCGCTGGGTGGCCCTGTACAAGGAGCTGCGCCCGCTGCTGCACAGCGGCACCGTCGTGCGCGCCGACTCCCCGGACCCCGCCTCGGCGCTGCACGGCGTCGTGGCCGCGGACGGCTCGGACGGGCTGTTCGCGCTCGTGCAGCTGACCACCCCGGAGACCTCGGTCCCCGGCACCGTCCGGCTGCCGGGGCTGGTCCCCGACGCCGTCTACGAGGTGAGCGCGCAGGCCCCCGGGGACGCCCCGGCCCTGCGCACGGCCTCCACCGCCCCCTGGCTCACGGACGGCGTGCGGCTGAGCGGCCGCGCGCTGGCGGTGGCCGGCCTGCGGGCCCCCGCGCTGCAGCCCCAGCAGCTCCTCCTCCTGCGCACCCGGAAGGTGTGACCCGCATGGCCACCACGAACAACGTCGGCGCCGCCCCGGTCGTCGTCGGCGGATCGCGCCGGGCCGATCCCGCCCTGCGGCCGGACGTCAACGGCTCGCGCCGCGAGCGGCTGACCGCGCTGGCGTTCATCGCCCCCGCCCTGCTCGGCTTCACGGTCTTCTACTTCTGGCCGACGCTGCGCGGGCTGTGGTTCAGCCTCACCGAGTACGACGTCTTCAACCGGCCGGAGTTCGTCGGCCTGGCCAACTACCGCGCCGTCCTGGCGGACGCGACCTTCTGGAACGCCATGAAGGTCACCCTGCAGTACGTCCTCATCAACATCGGCACCCAGACCGTCCTGGCGCTGCTGCTGGCCGTCCTGCTGCACCGGCTGACCCGGTCGACGCTCGTGCGCAGCATCATCGTGCTGCCCTACCTGGTCTCCAACGTCGTCGTCGCACTCGTCTTCTACTGGATGCTCGACGCGCAGATCGGCATCACCAACCAGGTGCTGGGCTGGGTGGGCTTCGACCCCGTCGCGTTCTTCGGCGACCAGGCGTGGGCCATCCCGACGATCGCGCTGGTCAACACCTGGCGCCACCTGGGCTACACCGCCCTGCTGCTGTTCGCCGGCATGCTGATGATCCCCGGCGACGTCTACGAGGCCGGCCGCGTCGACGGCGCCTCGGAGTGGCAGATGTTCTGGCGGATCACCCTGCCGCTGCTGCGCCCGATCCTCGCCCTGGTGCTCGTCATCACCGTCATCGGCTCGTTCCAGGCCTTCGACACGGTGGCGGTCACGACGTCCGGCGGGCCGGGCGACGCCACCCGCGTCATCCAGTACTACATCTTCGACCTCGCCTTCCAGCGCTACCAGTTCGGGTACGCCTCCGCGGTCTCCGTCGTGCTGTTCGCGATCCTGGCGGTCGTCGCCTTCTTCCAGCTGCGCCTCATGCGCGCCAACGAGTCCGACGTCGCCTGAGCGCGACCACACCCAGGAGGCGACGTGGCCACCACCGCCAGCACGTTCGACGAGGCGATCGCTCTCTCCGGCACCGGAGGAGGTGCCGGCCCCGGGCGCCGGGGACGCCCCGGCGTCGGCCGGGTCCTCGCCTGGACGGCCCTCGTCCTCATGATGGCCGTCACCCTGTTCCCCTTCTACTGGATGCTGCGCACGGCGTTCTCCAACGGCGCCTTCCTGGCGGCCGAGCCGTCCAACCCGCTGCCGGTGGAACCGACCCTGGGCGCGTTCGAGCGCGTCCTGGGCCTGGCCTCCACCGCCGACGCCCAGGCGCAGGGCGGCTCGGGCGCGGCCGTCGACATCGGCCGCTACCTGCTGAACTCGGTGGTCGTCGCGACGTTCATCACCGCCGGGCAGGTGTTCTTCGGGGCGATGGCCGCCTACGCCTTCGCGCGGCTGCGCTGGCCCGGCCGGGACGCGGTGTTCTTCGTGTTCCTCACCGCGCTCATGGTCCCGCCGATCTTCACCCAGCTGCCCAACTTCCTGCTGATGCGCGACCTGGGGCTGCTGAACACCTACGCGGGCATCGTCCTGCCGTTCTTCTTCATGACGCCCTTCGCCATCTTCTTCCTGCGCCAGTTCTTCCTCGGCATCCCGCGCGAGGTCGAGGAGGCCGCCCGCATCGACGGGGCGGGCGCGGTGCGCCGCTTCTTCACCGTCATCCTGCCGATGGCGTCCGGGCCGCTGGTGACCCTGACGATCCTGCAGTACATCCAGGCGTGGGGGGAGTACTTCTGGCCCCTGCTCGTCGGCAGCGACCAGAGCGTGCGCGTCCTGACGGTGGGCCTGGGCGTCTTCCGGTCGCAGACCCCGCAGGGCACGCCCGACTGGGCCGGCCTCATGGCCGCCACCCTGCTCGCGGCCCTCCCGGTCATCCTCCTGTTCGCGGTGTTCAGCAGGAAGATCGTCAACTCCATCGGCTTCTCCGGCATCAAGTGAGGTCCCCCATGGCACGCGCCCGCACCCGCCGCCGGTCCACGGCCGTCACGGCCGCCGCCGCCACCGCCGCCCTGCTGCTGTCCGGCTGCGCCTCCTACGGCGTGGACCCGGGCGCCGACGGGGACAGCGGGACGGTGACGTACTGGATGTGGGAGGCGGCGCAGCTGCCCGCCTACCAGCAGTGCGCCACCGACTTCGAGGCGCTCAACCCGGACATCGACGTCCTCATCGAGCAGTTCGGCTGGGACGACTACTGGAACAAGCTGTTCACCGGGTTCGTCGCCAACTCCGCGCCCGACGTCTTCGTCAACCACACCTCCCGCTACGGCGAGTTCGCCGAGCGCGGGCTGCTCGTGCCCATCGACGAGCAGGTCGAGGAGGCCGGGATCGACCTCGACGCCTACGTCGAGGGCAGCGCCGACCTGTGGGTGGGCGCCGACGGGAAGCGCTACGGCCTGCCCAAGGACTTCGACACCATCGGCCTCTACTACAACCGGGAGATGACGCAGGAGGCGGGCATCACCGAGGAGGAGATGGAGACCCTCACCTGGAACCCGCAGGACGGCGGCACCTACGAGGACGTCATCGCGCGCCTGACCGTCGACCAGAACGGCGTGCGCGGCGACGAGCCGGGCTTCGACCGCGACCGCGTCGCCACCTACGGGCTGGGCCTGAACAGCTCGGGCGCCTTCTACGGGCAGACGGAGTGGTCCTACCTCGTCACGACCACCGGGTGGTGGTACATGGACGCCCCCGCCTGGGGCACGGAGTTCAACTACGACGACCCCCGGTTCCAGGAGACCATCGCCTGGTGGCGCGGGCTCATCGAGAAGGGCTACATGCCGCCGCTGGCGTTCACCGAGGGCGGCTCGATGGACCAGCAGATGCAGGCCGGCCGCTACGCGATGGCCACCGAGGGGTCCTGGACCGTCGGCACCTACGGCAACCTGCAGGGCGTCGACCTCGCCCTGGCCCCCACCCCGATCGGGCCCAGCGGCGAGCGCTCGGCCATGCAGAACTCGCTGGCCGACTCCATCTTCACCTCCTCGCAAGTCAAGGGAGCGGCGTGGGAGTGGGTGCGGTACCTGGCCTCGGAGGAGTGCCAGAGCGTCGTCGCCGACGCCGGCGTCGTCATGCCCGCGCTGCGCTCCACGACCGAGGCGTCGAAGGAGTCGCTGAGCAGGACGGGTCTGGACGTCACCGCCTACACCGACCAGATCGAGCAGGGCACGACGTTCCCGTTCCCGGCCGTCCTGAACGCCTCGGAGATCAACAGCCTGATGCAGTCCGCGATGGACAACGTCATGGCCTTCAACGCCGAGCCGGAGTCGCTCACGGGCGTCAACGAGCGGCTGAACGCCCTGTTCGAGTGAGGCCGCGCGTCGCTCCCTCGCGGTAGGCGGCGGGGGAGCGGCCGGTGGCCCGCCCGAAGTGGGCGTACAGGCTGCTCTGGGAGCCGAACCCGGCCGCGTGGGCGACGGCCGCCGTCGTCAGGGTCGTCGTCAGCAGCAGCCGCTGCGCCTCGGCCACCCGCAGCCGCGTCAGGTGCTCGCCGATGGTGGTGCCCAGCGCCTGCTTGAACACGGCCGCGGCGTAGTGCGGGTGCAGGTTCGCCGCCCGGGCGACGTCCGCCACCGTCACCGGCCCGCGGAAGCTGTCGGCCGCGAAGCGGGCCATCGCCACCACGTGCCCGGCCTCGTCGCCCCCGGCCGCCGCGGGCGGGTGCGCGCTCGCCGCGCGCAGCACCCGGCGCACCAGGGCGTTGGCCTCCAGCAGCACGGCCGCGGGGTCCCCGGCGGCGCCGGCGAGGTCCCGGCACCAGGAGGTGAACAGCGCCTCCACGTGCGCGCCGACGTCCGCCGCCGGGACGACCGCGACCCGGTCGGTCAGCAGGTCCGCCAGCCCGCCCGGCGGCAGCGACCACGTGAGGACCTCCGCCAGCGGCAGGTGCACCCAGCACACGTCGCTGGCGGCGGGCGTCCCGGCGGCGTCGGTCCCCGGCAGGAGGCGGTGCGGGGAGGCCGCCCAGAACAGCGCCAGGTGCCCCTCGGGGACCACCACCGGCGCACCCGCGAACAGGTACTCCAGCCGGCCGCGGACGACGAGGTTCACCTCCAGGTCGTCGTGGCGGTGGAACGCGGGCATCGACGGCGCGGCGCCGCGGTGCACCCACAGCGCCGGCCCGAGGACCTCGGTGTCCGCCACGGGGACACCGTAGGTCCTGCGCGCCGGGACCTCACCGGGGCAGCGCCCCGGCCAGGAAGTCGCGCACCAGCCCGGCCACCTGCGGCAGGTGCGATTCCAGGAGGAAGTGCCCGCCGTCGAGCAGTTCGACGCGCGCGCCGGGCAGGTCCCTCGTGAAGGCCCGGGCTCCGTCCGGGCCGAAGATCTCGTCGTCGCGCCCCCACACCGCCAGCAGCGGCACGGGGTGCGCGCGGAAGGCCTCGTGCAGCACCGGGTACAACTCGCGGTTGCGCGGGTAGTCCGCGTACAGGGCCAGCTGCGCCTCGGCCACCCCCGGACGGGCCAGCAGCGCCGCGTCCCGCGTCCACGTGTCGGGG
Organism: Kineococcus terrestris; assembly: GCF_041020755.1. Taxonomy (NCBI): domain Bacteria; kingdom Bacillati; phylum Actinomycetota; class Actinomycetes; order Kineosporiales; family Kineosporiaceae; genus Kineococcus; species Kineococcus terrestris. The sequence continues at coordinate 27,654 of NZ_JBEUEI010000011.1, forward strand.
TCGACGACGGCGGGGTCCGGAACTCCGTGCACGTACTGCCACCGCACGGCCTCCGTGCTGAACGTGCGCCGCAGCGCGGCCTCGCCCTCGGCGTCGCGCGCGGCCGCCCAGCGCCACAGCGGCTCCCAGAAGGCGTCCACGAAACCCTCCTCGTACGCGTTGCCGTTCTGCGACACCACGGCGCTCACGCGCTCCGGCCGCCGGAGGAACAGCCGCCAGGCCACCGGCGCGCCGTAGTCCTGCACGACGACCGCGAACCGGTCCACGCCCAGCCGCTCCAGGAACGCCTCCACGACGTCGGTCAGGTGGTCGAAGGTGTACGCGAACTCCTGCACGGGCGGGGCGTCGGAGCGGCCGAACCCGACGAGGTCGGGGGCGAGGACGTGGTAGCGGTCGGCCAGGTGCGGGATGAGGCCGCGGTACATCGCCGAGGACGCGGGGAACCCGTGCAGGAGCAGCACGACGGGCGCGTCCGCGGGTCCGGCCTCGCGGTAGGCGACCCGGCTGCCGGCGGCTTCCAGGTCGAGGTGGCGGGTGGCGTGGTGGAGGTCGTGCACGGAGTCCTCCCGGAGGGGATTCTCACGCCTGGAGCGGCGTCTGACATGAGACTGTGTAGCCCACTCGTCTCACGGCTGCAACTACTGTGAGCGTGATAACTTCCGGGGGTGACCGAGCCCGCGGACGCCGGTGCGCCGGTGGGGGATCCCTTGCCGGTGCGCTTCGCCAACACGCTGCACGCCGTGCGCGGCACGGTCCACGACGACCTGGACGACGCGCGGGGCCTGTCCGCGTGGCTGGCCGCGTCGGGCCTGCCCGTCGCGCGTGTCACCCGTGACGACCTGGCGGCGGCGCGCGACCTGCGCGACGCCCTGCGCCGGGTGCTCGCGCACGTCACCGGCGACGACCGGCCCGCGGCGCGCGCCACGGGAACCGTCGCCGCGGGCGAGGCCGGGGTCGCCGCCGCGCTGGAGGTCCTGGACGCGCACCGGCGCGCCCGGCCGCGCGACCGGCTCGCCCTGGTGGACGGCCGTGTCGTGCGGGAGGAACCGCTGGGCGACGGCGGTGCCGGCGCGGCGCTGGCGCGCGTCGCCGACGAGGCGGCTGCGCTCCTCGCCGGCACCGACTCGCCGGCGGTGCGCGCCTGCGGAGGGCCGCGGTGCGTCGTGTACTTCGTCCGGGACCACCCGCGGCGGGAGTGGTGCTCGCGGGCGTGCGGCGAGCGCGCCCGCGCCGCCCGGTACTACCGCCGGCGCCGCGCGGGGAGCGGCACCGCCTGAGGATCCTGGAAGGCTGCGCCCCTCCGCGGGAAGCTCCCGGCCCGGGCGCGCGCCTAGCGTCGACCGCATGGCGACGACGCGCTCTCCCAAGATCACCATCATCGGTGCCGGTGGTTTCGTCTTCCCGTTCCGGCTCATCGGCGACCTGCTCAGCTTCCCCGCCCTGCGCGAGGCGCAGCTGTGCCTCATGGACGTCGACGCCGGCAAGCTCGGGCCCGTCGCGGACGCGGCCCGCAAGCTCGTCGCTCACCACGGCTTCGGCACCGAGGTGGTGGAGATCCTCGACCGGCGGGCGGCCCTGGACGGCGCCGACTTCGTCATCATCACCTTCCAGGTCGGCGGGGTGGCCTCCTACCGGCACGACGTGGAGATCCCGCGCCGCTACGGCGTCGACCAGCCCGTCGGGGACACCGTCGGTCCCGGCGGGGTGTTCCGGTTCCTGCGCTCCGTGCCCGCCTACGAGGCCATCGCCGCCGACGCCCTCGAGGTCTGCCCGGACGCGGTGTTCGTCAACTACGCCAACCCGATGGCGATGGCGACGGCCTTCCTCAACGCCAAGGGCCTGCGCACCGTCGGCCTGTGCCACAGCGTGCAGGGCACCACCCGCATGCTCGCCCGCACCCTCGGCGTCCCCTACGACGAGGTCAGCTACCTGTCGGCCGGCATCAACCACCAGGCGTGGATCCTCAGCTTCCGCCACCGCGGCGAGGACCTCTACCCGCGCCTGCGCGAGGTGATGAACGAGCGCCACGTCGTCGGGCGCGCCGCCGGGGACCTGCTCGGCGACGACGGCGACCACAGCGGCGAGGCCGCCGGCGCCAGCACCTACGAGGGCGGCAACGAGCAGGTGCGCACGACGCTGATGAACGCCTTCGGCTACTTCGAGACCGAGTCCAGCCACCACGCCTCGGAGTACGTGCCGTGGTTCCGCAAGGACCCCGAGACGGTCCTGCGCTACGTGCCCGAGCGCTGGGACTACTACGAGATCTGCTCCGCCCACGACGACCAGGGCGACATCGACACCCAGCTGGAGGCGCTCAAGGCCGAGCTGGCGCCGTCGGTGGAGTACGGCGCCGTCATCGTCAACGCCGTCGTCACCGGCGTGCCCGCCGTCGTCTACGGCAACGTGCCCAACGCGACCGGCGCGGTCGGCAACCTGCCGCCGGAGGCGTGCGTGGAGGTGCCCTGCCTCGTCGACGCCAACGGCGTCCAGCCCACCGCCGTGGGCGACCTGCCGCTGCAGCTGGCCGCGCTGAACCGCACCAACATCGGCGTGCAGACCCTCGCCGTGCGGGCCGCGCTCACCGGCGACCGGGAGAACGTGCACCACGCCGTCGCCCTCGACCCGCTGACCAGCGTGCACTGCACGCTCGAGCAGGCGCGCGCGATGACCGAGGAGCTGTTCGCCGCCCACGCCGACCTGCTGCCGCCGGCGCTGCGCGCGTGAGCGCCCGGCCGCCCCAGGGGTGGAACAGCTGGGACTGCTACGGCACCACCGTCACCGAGGAGGAGGTCCTCGCCAACGCCCGGTTCCTGGCCGAGCACCTGCTGCCGCACGGGTTCGACACCGTCGTCGTCGACATCGACTGGTCCGACCCCACAGCGAGGGCGCACGGCTACAACACCGGTGCCCCGCTGCACCTGGACGAGCACGGCCGGCTGCTGCCCGACCCGGTCCGGTTCCCCAGCGCGGCCGGGGGAGCGGGTTTCGGCCCGCTGGCCCGGCAGGTGCACGAGCTGGGGCTGCGCTTCGGGATCCACGTCATGCGCGGGATCCCGCGCCTGGCCGCCGAGCGCGGCACCCCGGTGCTCGGTGCGGACGTCAGCGCCGCCGACGTCGCCGACCGCACCAACGTGTGCGAGTGGAACCCGCACATGCTCGGCCTGGACCACCGCCACCCGGGCGCGCAGGCCTACTACGACTCCGTGCTGGCGCTGTACGCCGGGTGGGGCGTGGACTTCGTCAAGGTCGACGACGTGCTGTGGCCGTACCAGGCCGCGGAGATCGAGGCCTTCTCGCGCGCCGTCGCCGGGTGCGGGCGGCCGGTGACCGTCAGCCTGTCCCCGGGCCGCGACCTGTCGCTGAGCCGGCTGGAGCACCTGCGCGAGCACGCGACGATGTGGCGGATCTGCGACGACCTGTGGGACCGGTGGCAGGACGTCGAGGCGAACTTCGCGCGCTTCGCCCGCTGGGCCCCGCACGCCGGCCCCCGCGGCTGGCCCGACGGGGACATGCTGCCGCTGGGCAGGATCGGGATCCGCGCCGAGCGCGGCGAACCCCGCGACGACCGCCTGACCCCCGCCGAGCGGCGGACCCTCGTGACGCTGTGGGTCGTCGCCCGCTCGCCGCTCATGGTCGGCGGTGACCTGCCCAGCTCCGACCCGGCCACGGTCGCGCTGCTGACGAACGACGACGTGCTGGCGGTGCTCGAGGCGAGCGGCAACCGCGAGGTGTTCCGCGAGGACCCGCTCGTGCTGTGGACGGCGAGCGACGGGGACACCGGCTACGTCGCGGCCTTCAACCTGGGCGACGAGCCGCTCGACGTCGCCCTCGACAGCCTCGACGTCGACCTGCCCGCCCGGCTGGGCACCGTGCGGGAGCTGTGGAGCGGGCAGGAGGTCCCCACCACCGCGGTGACCCGCCAGGAGGACGCCACCCGCGGGGTCGCGCCGGGCAGCACCGCGGTCCCCGTGCACCTGGAACCGCACGGCGCCGTGCTGCTGCGCCACACCCCCTGAGCGTCCTCCACGACGCCGTCCCCCACGACGCCACCGCGCGGCCGGGTCCCGGCCCGGCCGCGCGGGGTGGCTCACGTGTAGAGCGTGAACGGCGGGTGCGTGCCGTTGAGGAAGTGGTCGCCGACCTCGCGGGCCTTGTACTGCACCGGGTCGTGCAGCGTGTGGGTGCGCACGTTGCGCCAGAACCGGTCGAACCCGTACCGGTTGCCGGTGGCGCGCGCGCCCGTCACCTCGAACACCGCCGAGGTGGCCTCGACCGCCAGGTCGGAGCTGACGACCTTCAGGGCGGCGATCTCCTCGGCCACCTCGCCGCGCTCGTGCCACGTCAGGTCCTCGCCGCGCGCGTGCGCCTCGTCCAGCGCGGCACCGACGCTGCGGCCCAGCGCCTCCGCCGCCCGCAGCCGCGCGACCAGCCGGCCGTAGGTCGCCAGCACGTACGGGTCCCGCGTCGCCTCCGGCACGTCCGAGAGCAGCCACGGCCGCGACGTCGTGCGCGTGTACGCGGCCGCCGTCTCCAGCGCCCCGCGCGTGACGCCCAGGTAGAAGTGCCCGAACGCCGCCTGGATCGCCGGGGTCACCAGCGAGCCGAACGGCCCGCCGTCCTCCGGGCTGCCCAGCACGGCGTCGGGGGCGATGCGCACGTCGTCGAAGCGGACGCTGCCGCTGGCCGACAGCCGCTGCCCCAGGTTGTCCCAGTCGCCGCCCTTGACGAACCCGGGCGCCTCGCGCGGCACGACGACCAGCAGGCCGCGGCCGGTGTCGTCGGCGACCCCGCCGACCACCGTCACGTCGCCCGTGCTCGCGCCCGTCGCGAAGCTCTTGGTGCCCCGCAGCAGGTAGCCGTCGCCGTCGCGCACGAGCTGCAGGTCGGGGTCGACGGGGTTGACCGCGTCGCCCCACAGCCACTGCTCGCGCGCCGACGGCACGCCCCAGCGCCGCCGGCCCGCGTCGTCGGCCACCCACACGAGGTTGTGGGCGTTGACGTAGTGGTAGGCGAGCAGCTGGGCGATGGAGCCGTCGGCGGTGGCGAGCTCGCGCACCACCTCCAGCGCCAGCGACCACGGGTGCCCGCCGCCGCCCACCCCGCGGGGCAGCAGCAGCGCGGGCAGGCCGGCCGCGCGCAGCAGGCCGGCCTCGGCGAACGGCTCGGCGCCGGCCCGGTCGCGCTCCAGCGCGTCCTCGGCCAGGCGGGCGGCCACCCCGCGGGCGGCCGCCAGCGCGGCGCCGGCGTCGCCCGGGACGGGACCGGCCGCGGTGGCGTCCGCGGTGGTGGTGGGGTCGGTCGTGGTGGTCATCGGGTCTCCTCTTCCTGGCGGGCGTGCACGAGCGAGGCGCGGTACCGGGCGCCGGGGTGGTCGTCGCGCAGGTGCACCTGCCCCTTGCCGTGCACGGACTCGCGCAGCGTCTCGCCCTCGTAGTCCTCCGGGTACACCCCGCGGCGCTGCAGCTCCGGCACGAGGAGCTCCACGAGGTCCTCGAACGTGCCGGGCGTGACCGCGTAGGCGCAGTTGAAGCCGTCGACGTCGCCGACCTCCATCCAGCGCTCCAGCTCGTCGGCCACCGTGGCCGGCGACCCGACGATCACCGCGCCCATCCCGCCGATGCCGACGTGGTGCGCGATGTCGCGCGGGGTCCACCGCCGGTGCGGGTCCGCGGTGGAGAACGCCTCGACGGCGCTGCGCACGGCCTCCGTCTCGGCGTACTCCAGCGGCTCGTCCGGCGGGTACGTCGACAGGTCCAGCCCGCTCCAGCCGCCGTACAGGGTCAGCGCGCCGTCGTAGCTGACGTACCGCAGGTACTCCTCGTGCTTGGCGCGCGCCTCCTCGTCGGTGGGCGCCGTGATGATCGTGACGAGGGTGAACACCTTGACGCTGCGCGGGTCGCGCCCGGCGGCGGCGACCTCGGCGCGCAGGCGGTCCACCCACGGGCGCATGACCTCCGGGCGGGTGGCGGTGTTGAACACCGCTTCGCCGTGCCGGGCGGCGAAGGCGATGCCGCGCGGCGAGGCGCCGGCCTGGAAGATCACCGGGGTGCGCTGCGGCGACGGCGCGGTCAGGCCGATCCCGGGCACGTCGAAGAACTCCCCGTGGTGCCCGACCGGGTGCACCTTCGCCGGGTCGGTGAACACCCCGGCCTCCGCGTCGCGGACGACGGCGTCGTCCTCCCAGGAGCTCTCCCACAGCTTGTAGCAGACCTCCATGAACTCCTCGCCCAGCTCGTAGCGCTGGTCGTGGCGGACCTGCGTCTCCAGGCCGAGGTTGCGCGCCGCGCTCTCCAGGTAGGACGTGACGACGTTCCAGCCGACGCGGCCGTCCGTGTAGTGGTCGAGCGTGGCCATCCGGCGGGCGAACGCGTACGGCTTCTCGTAGGTCAGGGACACCGTGAGCCCGAACCCGAGGTGCTCGGTGACGGCGCCCATCGCCGAGACCGCCATCAGCGGGTCGCCCACCGGCACCTGCGCCGCCTCGCGCAGCGCCGTCTCCGGGCCGTCGCGGTACACGTCGTAGATCCCCAGGACGTCGGCGACGAACAGGGAGGTGAACCGCCCGCGCTCCAGCAGCTTCGCCAGGTCCGTCCAGTAGCGCAGGTCGTCGTAGCGGTGCGACTGGTCGTCGGGGTGGCGCCACAGCCCTGGCGACTGGTGCGCCACGCAGGTCATGTCGAAGGCGTTCAGGTGGATGCGGCGGGTCAACGTCGGCCTCCCGGGGACGGGGTCGGTGGAGCTTGCGGGGTCACTTCACGGCGCCGGCGGACAGGCCGCCGACGAGCCAGCGCTGCGCGACGACGGCCAGCACGTACATCGGCACGATGCCGACGAGCGAGGCCGCGGCCTGCTGGCCGAACTGCACGGTGCGGTCGCCCTGGAACAGCGACAGGCCGACCGTCAGGGTCTGGCTGCTGCTGCTGCTCGCGAACGAGACCGCGAACAGGAACTCGTTGTAGCTGAGGAACAGGCAGATGAGCAGGGCCGCCACCAGGCCGGGCGCCAGCAGCGGCAGCACGAGGCGGACCAGCCCGCCGGTGGTGCCCAGCCCGTCCACCCAGCCGGCCTCCTCGACCTCCAGCGGCACGCGGCGCACGAACCCGTCGAGCAGCCAGACGGCCACCGGCACGTTCGCCAGGCCGTTGACGAGGACCAGGCCGGTCACGCTGCTCGTCAGCCCGCCGGACTTCAGCAGGTAGTACAGCGGCAGGACCGCCACGACCGGCGGCGCGCAGTAGCTGGCCAGCAGCAGCGTCTGCAGCCGCTCCCCGCGCGCGCCCGCGCGGGCGGTGACGTACGCCGCGGGCACCGCGATGAGGCAGGTGACGAGCGTGGCGCCGACCGCGACGACCCAGGAGTTCGCGAGCATCGAGGCCAGGTCGACCGTCGCGAAGGCGGCCGGGTAGTTGTCCCGCACCAGCCGGGTGGGCAGCCAGCCGCCGTTGGCGATGTCGTCGACGCTGCGCAGCGACAGCGAGACGAGGAACAGCACCGGCACCAGCGCCACGAACGCCACCAGCGCCAGCACGAGCCGCAGACCGCTGCGGCGCAGCACCGCGGCGCTCACCGGTCCGCCTTCACGGCGCGGGCGCGCAGCAGCGTCACCGCGGTCGTCAGCAGGCCCACGAGCAGGGCGAAGACGAGGGTCTGCGCGGCGGCCACCCCGATCTCGTAGCTGCCGCGCATGCCGGTGCGGTAGATCTCGAAGCTCGTCACGACGGTCGACAGGCCGGGCCCGCCCTGGGTGACCACGGCGACGAGGTCGAACACCTTCAGCCCGACGACGAGCTCGACCAGGAGCACGCCGAGCACGCTGGGCAGGACCACCGGCCACACGACGTGCGTGAACGTGCGCACCCGGCCCGCGCCGTCCAGGGCCGCGGCCTCGCGCAGCTCCTCGTCCACGCCCAGCAGCGCCGCGAACACCACCAGCGTCACCAGCGGCGTCCACTGCCACACGTGCATCACGACGAGCGCGGCGAAGGCCCCGACGCTGTCGCCCAGCGGGTTCGCCCCCGGGAACCCGAGGGCGCTGAACACCCCGCCGAACGCGCCGCCGACGGGGGCGAGCATGAGCTTCCACGCCACGCCCACCATCACCGGCGGGGTCACGAGCGGCAGCAGCAGCACCGTGCCCACGACCCCGAACCGCCTGCCGCGCGCGTGCAGCAGCAGCGCCAGCGCGGTGCCCAGCGCGGTCGTCCCCAGCGCCGCCGCGACCGCGAACACGACCGAGCGCACGAGCGAGCCCGCGAACGCGACCGACCGCCACGCCTCGACGAAGTTCGCGACGCCGGTGAACCCCCGCAGCGGCCGCGCCAGCGAGGAGTCGGAGAACGCCAGCAGGACGACGAACACCGTGGGGTAGGCGAGCATGACGAGCAGCCCCAGCAGGCTGGGCGCGGCCAGCCAGCCCGGCACGTGACCGGGGCGGTGCCGCCCGGGGACCGCGCGCCGCGGGCGGCCGCGTCCGGGGGCGGTCCCGCGCCCCTGGCGCGGGACGCGGCGGACGTCGAGACCGCTGCTCATCCGAGCTCGCGCTCCCAGGTCTCCTGCGCGGTGCCCAGCGCCGTCTCGACGTCCTGGCTGCCCTGCATCGCCAGCGCGAGCTGGTCGACGAGGTCCTGCAGCAGCTTCGGCGCGCCCGCCTGGCGCGGCCAGGCCAGCGCGTCGCTGGTCAGGCCCTCGCGGATGACGTCGGTCGCGGCGCCCGCCGCCTCGGCGTACTCCGGCGACTCCAGCACGCTCGTGCGGGCCGGGTCGATGCCCGAGCCGGCGGTGGAGGCCAGCAGGAAGTTGCGCTCGCGGTCCGTCGCCCACTTCACGAAGGCCGCGGCGACCTCCGGCTGCCCCGACCCGCTCGACACCCCGAGGCCGAAGCCGGCCTCCAGCGCCGTGCGGGGCGTCGTGTTCGACCCGCCCACCGGCAGGGTGACGACGCCCCACTTGTCGACCACCTGCGAGCTCTCCGGGTCCTGCGCCTTCAGGCCCAGGTCGGTCCAGGTGTCGATCATGGCGCCCTGTCCGGCCAGGAAGGCGGAGTTGGCCTGGTCGAAGCCCGTCTGCAGGGGGGTGGGCAGCGCGTGCGGCTGCACGTCCACGAGGTGCTGCAGCGCGGCCACGGCCGCCTCGCTCGTCAGCGTGGGCCGGCCCGACTCGTCCACGAGGGTGCCGCCGTAGCCGGCGAGGCGGTTGACGAAGGAGCAGCCGAGGATCATCGGCACCTGCTGGGCCTGCACGACGGCGCCGTACACGCTGCCGCCGGAGTCCCGGGTGATCTTCGCGGCGGCCTCGTCGTACTCGTCCCACGTGGCGGGCGGTGCGACGCCGTACCGCTCGAACACCTCGGCGTTGTAGTAGAGGACGTGCGTGTCGCCGTCGAAGGGCAGGCCGTAGCGGCGCCCGTCCAGCAGCGTGTACGGGTCGTACACCGCGGGCAGGAAGTCGCCGGTGGCGATGTCCTCGTTGGCGCCGACCCAGTCCGTCAGGTCGACCAGCGCCTCGGCCTCCACCAGGTCGCCCAGGCCGAAGTAGAAGTAGTCGAAGACGTCGAACTCCCCGGCACCGCCCTGCACGTCGAGGACCTGCTGGCTCGTCAGCTGGTCGTAGGGGACCGCCGTGACGTCCAGCGTGCCGCCGAACTCCTCGGCGAAGGCGGGACCGAGCAGCTCGGTGAAGGCCAGCCGGTGCGGCTGGTTGACCATCAGCTTGATCGTGGCGCCGTCCAGGGCGGCGGCGGGCTCAGCGGCGAGGGCGCTGCTGCCCGAGGCGCCGCCGCAGGCGCTCAGGGAACCGGTCGCGGCCAGGCCGCCGAGGCCGAGGGCGCCGCCGAGCAGGCGGCGGCGGGAGGTGCGGGCGCGCAGGAGCGCGTCGACGGCGCGCGGCGGACGGGACTGGTGGGGCTCGTGGGGCGTGCGGGGCTGGTGGGACATGAACGAGGGCATGCGGGGTCTCCGGGGGTCGCGGACGCGGGTGTCCGTGCGGGGTGGTGGGACCGGGCGGTGGGAGCCCGGGAGGTGGCCGGTGCGGCCGGGGGTCAGGCCGCCGGCGGCCGACAGGTCGCCGAGCTCGTGCGGGCGAGGTCGACGTGCAGCCGCCGCACCAGCCGGGTGCGGGCGGACAGGGCTCCAGGGCGCACAGCTGCCTCCATCGTCCCTGGCGGGAGCACCTGCCGCGGGGGAGCCCGCGGTGGTTGCTGTGGCGTCGTCGAGCCAGGTCTCTCGGCCACTCTGGATGGGTGTGCGGCGAGCGTAGCGGACGGTGCGGCCGCGCGGGAGGACCCGCGGTGGACCGTTCCACCGGCCTGTCGGCGCGGTGGGGCGCGCGGCACGAGCTCCGGGCCGGTCCGCGGGCGCTGTGAGACACTGCACGCGGTCGTGCGTCCCCTCACACCGGGCGCCCGGCCCGCCGACGTGACCGACGCCCCACCGGGGAGTCCGGGCCGCGCCGGGGCCCGAGGGCCCGGCCGGCGCCCCGGGCCCGCGCGACGGGCGGCGAGCGCCGGTGACGCCCCGGCGGCCGCCGCGGACCGACCGCGAACCGCCGGGGTGGACGACTGGACTTCCGCCGGTCGGGACCGATCCCGCCCGGCGAGCCCGACGAGACGCCCGGGCGGTCGCAGGGGCACCGGTGTGGCGGCCGCCGCGGGCGACGGAGACCCGTGACGACGACCCCCGACGAGAACACCGACGGCGCTGCGGCGGCGGCGGGCGAGAGCACCACCGCCCCGGCCCGCCCCGCGCGCCGGCGCCGCGCCGCCAGCCGGCCCGCCGGCCCGCCCGTGCGCGCGGAGGACCCGGCGCCCGCGGACACCGCCGCGCCGCCGGCGCAGGCGCCCGCTGAGACGCCAGCTGAGACCCCGGCGGAGATCCCCGCGGTCACCGCGTCGCCAGCCGCGCAGGAGCCCGGTGACGCGCTCGCCGAGCCCGCGGAGCCCACCAGGCCCCGCCGGGCCCGCCGCACCCGCAAGACCGCCGTGGCCGCCGAGCCCACCGTGGAGCCAGCCGCCGAGCCCACCGCGGAGCCGGCCGTCGACCCGGCGAGCGACCAGGTCGCCGAGCCCGTCGCCGAGCCCGTCGCCGAGCCCGTCGCCGAGCCCGTCGCCGAGCCCGTCGCCGAGCCCGCGGCCCCGGCGCGGCCCCGCCGCCGTCGCGCCACGCGGGCGGCGGCCTCCCCCGAGCCCGTCGCCGAGGTGGCGCCCGAGCCCGAGCCCGCGCTCGCCGATGAGCCCGCCGCGGAGGCCGACGCCGAGCAGGCCGCCGCGGCCGTGCCGGAGACCCCTCCGCAGCCCGAGCCCGTCCCCGGGCCCGCCGCGCAGGAGGCCGCCCCGCAGCAGGCCGCCCCCCGCCTCTCGGCGCAGGAGCCCGCGCAGCAGCGCGACGAGCGCGCCGAGCGCGGTCGCGCCGCCGTCGACGACCTCATGGACGACCCTGTGCTGCTGCGCGCCGCCGGGTTCGCCCGCAGCGGCGGCAGCACCGGCGCCGACCGGGCCGCCGAGGCCGCGGCCCGCGCGACCGCCGTCTTCTTCCAGGCGCCCGACGTGGAGCAGCCGCGCCGCCGCCGGGCGTCGGCGCCCGCCGGTCCGCCCCGCCACCGCGACGAGCACGACGGCGGGGTGGCGCGCGGCTGGGACGACGCGGCCGAGCCCGCCGACGACCTGACCGAGGACCGGGAAGACGACCTGGCCGACGACCTGGCCGACGACCTGGCGGGGGACCTCGCCGGCGGTCGCGCGACCGGTGCGGACGACGAGGACGGTCCGGACGCGGCCGGTGACGACGACCGCGACGACGACCGCGACGACGAGGGGGACGACGACGGCGCCCCGCGCCGCCGCCGTCGCCGGGGTGGCCGGGGCCGGCGCAGCCGCGCCCGAGGTGACGACCGAGGTGACGACCGCGGCGAGGGCGAGGGCGAGGACGGCGACGGCGACGACGCGCGTCCCGCGGACGGCGCGGCCACCGGCGCCGACGACGAGGGCGCCGACGAGGACGCCGAGCGCGCGGGCGAGCGCGACGAGCGCGAGGACGCGGGGGAGTCGTCCTCCTCGCGCCGCCGCCGTCGCCGGCGCCGCCGCGGCGGCTCGGACGGCGACGAGCCGTCGCCGGACGACCCGCCGAACACGGTGGTGCGGGTGCGCGAGCCCCGCCGCTCCCGCGGCAGCGGCGGCGGCGGCACCGGCGAGGACGAGATCACCGCGCTGAAGGGCTCCACCCGCCTGGAGGCCAAGAAGCAGCGCCGCCGCGAGGGGCGCGAGCAGGGCCGCCGGCGCGCGATCCTCACCGAGGCGGAGTTCCTGGCCCGCCGCGAGAGCGTCGAGCGCGTCATGGTGGTGCGCGAGCGGGACGGCGTCACCCAGATCGGCGTCCTCGAGGACGGCATCCTCGTCGAGCACTACGGCGCCCGGAAGGCGCAGACGACCATGGTCGGCAACGTCTACCTCGGCCGGGTGCAGAACGTCCTGCCCGGCATGGAGGCGGCGTTCGTCGACCTCGGCCGGGGCCGCAACGCCGTCCTGTACGCGGGCGAGGTCAACTGGGACGCCGCGGGCCTGGAGGGTCAGCCGCGGCGCATCGAGGCGGCCCTGAAGTCCGGCGACAGCGTCCTCGTCCAGGTGACGAAGGACCCCGTCGGGCACAAGGGCGCCCGCCTGACCAGCCAGATCTCGCTGCCCGGCCGCTACCTGGTGTACGTGCCGCGCGGGTCGATGACCGGCATCTCCCGCAAGCTGCCCGACACCGAGCGCGCGCGCCTGAAGAAGGTCCTCAAGCAGGTGGTGCCCGAGGGCGCAGGCGTCATCGTGCGCACCGCCGCCGAGGGCGTCTCGGAGGAGGAGCTGGCCGCGGACGTGCGCCGGCTGCAGGCCACCTGGGAGGCGGTGCAGGAGAAGGCCGGCTCCAAGGGCGCCCCGCTGCTGCTGCACGGGGAGCCCGACCTGACCGTCCGGGTCGTGCGGGACGTCTTCAACGAGGACTTCTCCCGGCTCGTCGTCTCCGGCGAGGAGGCCTGGCGCACGGTGCACGGCTACGTCTCCGACGTGGCGCCCGACCTGCTGGACCGCCTGGAGCGCTGGGAGTCGGAGGCGGACGTGTTCGCCGAGACCCGCGTCGACGAGCAGCTGCAGAAGGCGCTGGGCCGCAAGGTGTGGCTGCCCTCGGGCGGCTCGCTGGTCATCGACCCGACCGAGGCCATGCACGTCATCGACGTCAACACCGGCAAGTTCACCGGGTCCGGCGGCACGCTCGAGGAGACGGTCACCCGCAACAACCTCGAGGCGGCCGAGGAGATCGTGCGGCAGCTGCGGCTGCGCGACATCGGCGGGATCATCGTCATCGACTTCATCGACATGGTCCTGGAGTCCAACCGCGACCTGGTCCTGCGCCGGCTGGTGGAGTGCCTGGGCCGCGACCGCACCAAGCACCAGGTCGCGGAGGTCACCTCCCTGGGCCTGGTGCAGATGACCCGCAAGCGCACCGGGCAGGGCCTGGCGGCCGTGCTGGAGGAGCTGCAGGCGCCCGAGGAGCCGCAGCGCTCGGGCCGCGACGAGGGCGGCGGCCGCGGCAACGGCGGCGGTCGCGGTGACGGCGGCAGCGGCGGCAACGGCGGCGGCAACGGCGGCGGCAACGGCGGCGGCAACGGCGGCGGTGGCAACGGCGGCGGCGGCAAGCGCCGCCGCGGTCGCGGCGGCTCGGGCTCCGGCGGCGGCGACGACAGCGCGTCCGGCGAGGCCGGCGAGCAGGCCGGGCGCGGGGGCGACGCCGACCAGGCGCCCGCGCCCGCCAAGGACCCCGCGAAGGAGGCCGCGGTGATGGCGGCCATCGCCGCGGTCGCCGCCGCGGCGCGGACCACGGCCCCCGGCGGGCCGGGGTCCCCGAAGGCCTGAGGCGGCCGGGGGACCGGGTCGTTTTGACCCGGTCTCCCCGGATCCGTACGCTTGACCCTTGGTGCGCCGTCGTGCGCGTGCCGCGGACGCCCCGGGTGTCCAGCGGCGCTCTGGACAGTTCGGAACGAGAGAAACGGGTTCGTTGTGGTCTACGCGATCGTCCGCGCCGGCGGCCGGCAGGAGAAGGTCTCGGTCGGCGACGTGCTGACCATCGACCGCGTCGCCGCGGGCAGCGGTGAGACGCTGCAGCTGCAGCCGCTGCTCCTCGTCGACGGCACCGACGTCACCTCCGACGCCGGGAAGCTCGCCGGTGTCCGCGTGACGGCCGAGGTGGTGGAGGAGGCCAAGGGCCCCAAGATCACCATCCTCAAGTACAAGAACAAGACGGGTTACCGCAAGCGCCAGGGTCACCGCCAGAAGCTGACCCGCGTCAAGATCACCAGCATCGGGGAGTGACGTCACCTCATGGCACACAAGAAGGGCGCGAGCTCCTCGCGCAACGGTCGTGACTCCGCGGCGCAGCGCCTCGGCGTGAAGCGCTTCGGCGGCCAGGTCGTCAACGCGGGCGAGATCCTCGTCCGCCAGCGCGGCACCCACTTCCACCCCGGCGCCGGCGTCGGCCGCGGCGGGGACGACACCCTGTTCGCCCTGGTCCCCGGTGCCGTGGAGTTCGGCACCCGCCGCGGGCGCAAGGTCGTCAACATCGTCGCCGCGGGCGAGTGACACCGGCTCCAGCGTGAGCCGAGGAGGGGCGGGCCGGGACGACCGGCCCGCCCCTCCTCGCGTTCCACCCCGGCCCGGCCGGGCCGCGCACCACCGCGCACCACCGCAGGACCCCAGGAGGAACCCATGTCCGCCACGTTCGTCGACCGCGTCGTGCTGCACGCCGCGGGGGGTGACGGCGGCAACGGCTGCGCCTCCGTGCACCGCGAGAAGTTCAAGCCCCTCGGCGGCCCCGACGGCGGCAACGGGGGCCGCGGAGGCGACGTCGTCCTCGAGGTCGACCCGCAGGTGACGACCCTGCTGGACCTGCACCGGCGCCCGCACCGCCACGCCGCTTCCGGCCGCTTCGGGATGGGCGGGCACCGCAACGGCGCCGAGGGCGAGGACCTCGTCATCGGCGTGCCCGACGGCACCGTCGTGCGCACCGCCGACGGCGACGTCCTGGCCGACCTCGTCGGGCCGGGCACCCGCTTCACCGTGGCCGCCGGCGGCCGCGGGGGCCTCGGCAACGCCGCGCTGGCCTCGCCGCGCCGCAAGGCGCCCGGCTTCGCCCTGCTCGGCGAGCCGGGGGACTCGCGCGACGTCGTGCTGGAGGTCAAGACCCTCGCCGACATCGCCCTCGTCGGCTTCCCCAGCGCCGGCAAGTCCAGCCTGGTCGCGGCGCTGTCCGCCGCCCGGCCGAAGATCGCCGACTACCCGTTCACCACGCTGGTGCCCAACCTCGGCGTGGTCGAGGCCGGCGACGTGCGCTTCACCGTCGCCGACGTGCCCGGCCTCATCCCCGGCGCCAGCCAGGGCCGCGGCCTGGGCCTGGACTTCCTGCGCCACGTCGAGCGCTGCGTGGCGCTCGTGCACGTCCTGGACGGCGCGGCCCTGGAGACCGACCGCGACCCCGTCGGCGACCTGGAGGCGATCGAGGCCGAGCTGGCCGCCTACCGCGTCGACGACGGCACCGTCCCGCTGCAGGACCGCCCCCGCCTCGTGGTGATCAACAAGGCCGACGTGCCGGACGCGCGCGACCTCGCCGACATCGTGCGCGCGGACCTGGAGCGGCGCGGCGCGCCCGTCTTCGTCGTCTCCGCCGTGGCCCGCACGGGCCTGCGCGAGCTGTCCTTCGCGATGGCCGAGCTCGTCGCCGCCGCCCGCGCGCAGGCCCCCGAGGCCGTGCCCACGCGCATCGTGCTGTCCCCGCCGGCCGTGGACGAGGCCGGCTTCAGCGTCGAGCGCGAGGAGGACGCCGACGGCGTCCGGTTCCGGGTGCGCGGGGAGAAGCCGCGCCGCTGGGTGCGCCAGACCGACTTCACCAACGACGAGGCCGTCGGCTACCTCGCCGACCGGCTGGCCCGCCTCGGCGTGGAGGACGAGCTGTTCAAGGCCGGCGCCACCCCCGGCGCCGAGGTCGTCATCGGCGCCGAGGACGACGCGGTCGTCTTCGACTGGGAGCCGACGATGGTCGCCGGCGCCGAGGTCCTCGGCCAGCGCGGCAGCGACATCCGCCTGGAGGAGAGCAACCGGCCCACGCGCGCCACCAAGCGCCAGGAGGAGCGCGACCGGCGCGCCGGGCGGGCCGCGGCCCGCGCCGAGCTGGAGGCCGAGCGCCTGGCCGGGCACTGGACCGCCGACGACCCCAGCGGTGCCGACGACGCGACCGCCGACGACGCGACCGCCGGCGCCGCGGCGGCCGAGTCCGGCCACGACGGCCGGTGAGCACCCCGCGCGGCGGCGGCCGGGAGGTGCTGGGCACCGCCCGCCGCGTCGTGGTCAAGGTCGGCTCCTCCTCGCTGACCACCGCGGGCGGCGGGCTGGACGCCGCCCGCCTGGACGGCCTCGTCGACGTCCTGGCCGCCCGCCGCCTGGCCGGCAGCGACGTCGTGCTCGTCTCCTCCGGCGCCATCGCCGCCGGTCTGGCCCCGCTCGGGCTGGCCAAGCGCCCCCGCGACCTGGCCAGCCAGCAGGCCGCCGCCAGCGTCGGGCAGGGGCTGCTGGTCGCCGAGTACGCGCGCGCCTTCGCCCGGGCCGGGCTGACCGTCGGGCAGGTGCTGCTGACCGCCGACGACGTCGTGCGCCGCACCCACTACGGCAACGCCCAGCGCACCCTGGAGCGCCTGCTGGTGCTCGGCGTGCTGCCGGTGGTCAACGAGAACGACACCGTCGCCACCCACGAGATCCGCTTCGGCGACAACGACCGCCTCGCCGCGCTCGTGGCGCACCTCGTGCGCGCCGACGCCCTCGTCCTGCTCTCCGACGTCGACGCCCTCTACGACGGCCCGCCCTCGCGCCCCGGCGCGCGCCGGGTGCCGCTGGTGCGCGGGCCGGGCGACCTGGCCGGGGTGACGGTGGGCAGCGCGGGCGCCGCGGGCGTCGGCACGGGCGGCATGACGACGAAGGTGGAGGCCGCGCAGATCGCGGTGTCCGCCGGGGTGCCGGCGCTGGTGACGTCGGCGGCGCTGGCCGGCGACGCGCTGGCCGGCGCCGACGTCGGCACCTGGTTCCCGGTGCCGCGCGAGGGGGGCCGGCGCAGCACCCGCCAGCTGTGGCTGGCGCACGCCGCCGCGCCCGCCGGGCGCCTCGTCCTGGACGACGGGGCCGTGCGCGCGGTGCGCGAGCGGCGCTCCTCCCTGCTGCCGGCGGGGGTCACGGCCGTGGTCGGCGCCTTCGGCGCGGGTGATCCGGTCGACCTGGTCGACGGAAACGGGGACGCGCTGGCGCGCGGGCTGGTGAACTACTCCTCGGAGGAGCTGCCGGACATGCTCGGCCGGTCGACGCGCGAGCTCGCCCGGCGCTGGGGCCCGGCGTACGAGCGCGAGGTGGTCCACCGCGACCACCTGGTGCTGCTGGGCAGGGCCTGAGCGGAGGGCGGCGGGGTGCCGGAGGCGGTGCGCGACGTGGCGGACGACGGGTCCGGCGACCGCGACGGCGGGGGCTCGGCCCCGCCACCGCTGTGGTCGGTGACCCTCACCGTCGCCGGGGCGGGAACGGACCCGTGCGCGGTCCGCGCCGGGCTGGACCGCCTCCTGGCGCAGTCGCCGTTCCTGTCCAGCGTGCGCTACAGCGGTGAGCGCGCCGAGCTGCGCTACTGGGACGAGGCCGAGGACGTCGACGACGCCGCCGCGATGGCGCTGCGGCTGTGGGCCGAGCACCGCGGCAGCGCCGAGCTGCCCGACTGGTCGGTCGTCGGCGTGGAGGTCGTCGACCGCGCCACCGTGGAGCACCGGGCCGCCCAGCGCAGCGGGGGCCGCTGGCGCCCGGCCCGGCGCGCGCGCCCCGGCCAGGCGCCCGTGGAGCTGGTGGGGGACATCGCCCCCTGGTGAGGCCGCCCGCCCGCGCGGGCGGTCCGCGTAGCCTGGGACCATGACGCTGCTCGCCGACGGCACCCCGGACAGCACCCAGCACACCGCCCCGGTCGCCCCCGGGACGCCCGGGGACCTCGCGGAGCAGGTCCTGGCCACCTGCCGGCGCGCCAAGGCCGCCTCCCGCCCCCTGCGCACCGCCACCCGCGCGGCCAAGGACGCCGCCCTGCTCGCGGTCGCCGACGCCCTGGAGGACGCCACCGGCCGCGTGCTGGCCGCCAACGCCCGCGACCTGGACCGCGGCCGGGCGGAGGGCACCTCCCCGCACCTGCTGGACCGGCTGATGCTCGACGGGACGCGGATCGCCGCGATCGCCGCGGCCGTGCGCGAGGTCGCCGCCCTGCCGGACCCGGTGGGGGAGGTCGTGCGCGGCTCGACGCTGCCCAACGGGCTGCGGCTGCGCCAGCTGCGGGTGCCCATGGGCGTGCTCGGCGTCGTCTACGAGGCGCGCCCCAACGTCACCGTCGACGTGGCCGTCCTGGCCCTCAAGAGCGGCAACGCCGTCGTCCTGCGCGGCGGGTCGGCGGCCGCGGAGACCAACGCCGTCCTCGTGGAGGTGCTGCGCGAGGCCCTGGCCGCCTCCGGCCTGCCCGCCGACGCGGTCACCAGCGTCGACGAGCACGGCCGCGACGGCGTGGGCGTCCTGCTGCGCGCGCGGGGCCTGGTCGACCTGCTCGTGCCGCGCGGGGGCGCCGACCTCATCCAGCGGGTCGTGCGCGAGGCCACCGTGCCGGTCATCGAGACGGGCGTGGGCAACTGCCACGTCTACGTGGACGCCTCCGCGGACCTCGAGCAGGCGGTCCGGGTGGTCCTGGACGCCAAGACGTCGCGGCCCAGCGTCTGCAACGCCGCGGAGACGGTCCTCGTGCACGAGGCGCTGGCCGCGGACTTCCTGCCGACGCTGCTGGGCGCGCTGCACGGCGCCGGTGTCGTCCTGCACGCCGACGAGGCGGCGCTGGCCGCGGCGCGGGCGGCCGGGCTGCCGGCCGTGCCCGTCACCGACGAGGACTGGGCCGCGGAGTACCACGGCCTGGAGATCGCCGTGGGCGTCGTGGCGGACGTGGACGCGGCCGTGGAGCACATCGCCCGCTGGTCCTCGCAGCACACCGAGGCCGTGCTGGCCACCGACGTGCGCGTCACCGACCGCTTCCTGGCCTCCGTGGACGCGGCCGCCGTGGCCGTCAACGCCTCCACGCGCTTCACCGACGGCGGCGAGTTCGGGCTGGGCGCCGAGGTGGGCATCTCCACCCAGAAGCTGCACGCGCGCGGGCCGATGGGCCTGGCCGAGCTGACGACCACGACGTGGCAGGTCCTCGGCGACGGGCACGTGCGCGGCTGAGCGCCCTCAGCCGCCCGCGGGACCGCCCGGCGGGCCGTCCGGCGGGTCGCTGCGCTCGTCGTCGAGGCTGTCGCGCGCCACGAGGTACGCCGGCCGGCCCTGCGCGGCCACGTGCAGCCGGCCGACGTACTCGCCCAGCACCCCCAGGCACAGCAGCTGCAGGGTGCCGGTGACGGCCACCGCGACGACCGTGGAGGTCCACCCGGGCGCGGTTGAGCCGAAGGCCCACGAGCCCAGCGCGTACAGCAGCAGCAGCGCGCTGACGAGCGCCCCGCCCAGCCCGAACAGCGTCGCCAGCCGCAGGGGGGCGGTGCTGGAGCCGGTGATGGCGTCCAGGGACAGCCGCAGCATCCGCCGCAGCGGGTACCGGGTGCGCCCGGCGGCCCGCGCGCCGCGCGCGTGGGTCACCTCCGCGGCCGGGAACCCCAGCTCCGGCACCACCAGGCGCAGCACGCGGTGCTGCTCGGGCAGGCGCAGCACGGTGTCCACGACCTCCCGGCTCGTCCAGCGGAAGTCGCCGGCCTGCGCGGGCCCGGTGCCGCCCAGGCGCCGCAGCAGGCCGTAGAACAGGGCCGCGCTCGCGCGCTTGAGCAGCGGGTCCACCGAGCGGTCCGCCCGCACGGCGTACACGACGTCGGCGTCGCGGCCGGCCTGCAGCAGCAGCGGCACGACCTCCGGGGGGTCCTGCAGGTCGGCGTCCATCGTCACGACGCCGCGCCGGCCGCGGGCGCGCGCCAGCCCCGCGGACAGGGCCGCCTGGTGCCCGGCGTTGGTCCGCAGGCGCACCACCCGCAGCTGGGGCCAGTCCCGGCGCAGCCGCGCCAGCACCACGGGCGTGGCGTCGGTGCTGCCGTCGTCGACGACGAGCACCTCGTAGCCGGCCAGGCCGGCGGCGTCCAGGACGGGGCGCAGCCGCTCGGCCAGCCGGGGCAGCACCTCGGCCTCCTGGTAGGCGGGCACCACCACGCTCACCTCGACGCCGGGGTCGGCGGGGCTGGCGGGCACGCACCGATCCTGCCGCACGCCGCGGCGCGGGCCCGGCCGCTGCCGCCCGGCGCGCGCCGTGGCAGACTCCTCCGGTGCGGTGCGAGGGTCGCCGCGCCGAGGAGGAGGACGCCCACCATGCTGCTCGCCCTGGCCGCCGAGGTCGCCAACCAGTCCGAGGAGCACTCGGGGTCGCTGCCGATCCCGCCCACCGCCTTCGGCATCGTCGCCATCTGCATCCTGATGTCCATGCTGCTGGTCACCTGGGCCTTCCGCAGCGTCGGGCAGCGGCACTGACCTCGCCCCCGGGCGCCGCCCGGCCCCGCCTGGGGGTCATGGGCGGCACCTTCGACCCGGTCCACCACGGCCACCTCGTGGCCGCCAGCGAGGTCGCGGCCCGCTTCGGCCTCGACGAGGTCGTCTTCGTGCCCACCGGCAAGCCGTGGCAGAAGTCGCGGCGCGACATCGCGCCCGCCGAGCACCGCTACCTCATGACGGTCATCGCCACGGCCTCGAACCCGCGGTTCACCGTCTCGCGCATCGACATCGAGCGCGGCGGCTTCACCTACACCATCGACACGCTGCGCGAGCTGGCCGAGCAGCGCCCCGGGCACGACCTGTACTTCATCACCGGCGCGGACGCCCTGGCGCAGATCCTGCAGTGGAAGGACGTCGCCGAGCTGTGGTCGCTGGCGCACTTCGTCGGCGTGACCCGGCCCGGCCACCCCCTCAGCGACGACGGCCTGCCGATGGACCACGTCAGCCTGCTGGAGGTCCCGGCGCTGGCGATCTCCTCCACGGACTGCCGCCGCCGCGTCGCCGCGGGGCTGCCCGTCTGGTACCTGGTCCCCGACGGCGTCGTGCAGCACATCAGCAAGCACGGGCTGTACGCGTCCCCCGGGGCGGGCGCCGACGCGGGGAGCGCGGGCGGGCCGGGTCCCGGCGCGCCCGTGGGAGACTGAGGGGGCCGGGCGCCGCAGCGACCGGCGCACCACACGTCGTCGACCGGGCCGTGGGCCCGGGCCAGGAGTGAGTCCCCGTGCCCGCAACCGAGCGCGCCCTCGAGCTCGTGAGGACGGCGGCAGCGGCCGCCGTCGAGAAGCTCGCCACCGACGTCGTCGCCCTCGACGTCTCCGACCAGCTGTTCATCACCGACGCCTTCGTGCTGGCCTCGGCCCCCAACGAGCGGCAGGTCCGCTCGATCGCCGAGGCCGTGGAGGAGCAGCTCCTGCCGCTGGGCGCCAAGCCGGTGCGCCGCGAGGGGGAGCGCGAGGGCCGCTGGGTCCTGCTCGACTTCATCGACGTCGTCGTGCACGTCCAGCACGCCGAGGAGCGCGAGTACTACGCGCTGGAGCGGCTGTGGAAGGACTGCCCGCCCATCGAGCTGCCCGCGCCCGCCGCGGCGGCCGACGGGGCCGCGGAGGGGTGAGCGCCGCGCGCGTCGTCCTGTGGCGGCACGGGCGCACCCGCGCCAACGCCGAGCAGCGCTTCCAGGGCCAGCTCGACGTCCCGCTCGACGAGGTGGGCCGCGCGCAGGTCGCGGCGGCGGCCGCCGAGCTGGCGGCGCTGGAGCCGGCGGCGCTGGTCACCTCCGACCTGTCGCGCGCGGCGGACACGGCGGCCGCGCTGAGCGCGGTGACCGGGCTGCCCGCGGTGCCGGACCCGGCGCTGCGCGAGGTCCACGCCGGCGCCTGGCAGGGCCTGCTGCACACCGAGATCACCGCGCGCTGGCCGCAGACCTACGCCGCCTGGCGGCGCGGGGACGACGTGCGCATCGGCGACACGGGGGAGACCCGCGGCGAGGTCGCGCGCCGCGCGGCCGGTGCGGTCGAGCGGCACGCGGCCGCGGTGCCCGACGGCGGCACCCTCGTCGTCGCCGCCCACGGCGCCGCGCTCAAGGGCGCCGTGCTGCAGCTGCTCGGCCTGGCCGTCACCGGCTGGTCGGTGCTGGCCGGCTTCCGCAACGCCCACTGGGCGGTCCTCGTGCCGGTCAGCGGCGGCTGGTCGCTGGCCGAGTACAACGTCGGCCCGCCCGGCGGGGGCGTCGGCGCGGAGGGCTGAGACCGGGCTGCGCGCGGGCCCGGCAGCGCCCCGCCACGGGGTGGTGCGGAGGACCCGTCCGGGTGGTCTATGCTGGATCTCGTCGCCGCGGGTGAACAGCCGGTGGACGACGCGGGGCTGTGGCGCAGCTGGTAGCGCACCTCCATGGCATGGAGGGGGTCAGGGGTTCGAGTCCCCTCAGCTCCACCCGCACGACGAGGGGCCCGGTCGCGATCCGCGACCGGGCCCCTCGCGCGTCCGGCCCGGCACCCCGCGGGGCGCCGGGCCGGACGGTGCTCTCAGCTGCGGCGCTCCCAGCCGATCGCCGGGGCGACGTGCTCGACGATCGTGGACAGCATCCGCGCGTTGAAGTCCACGCCGAGCTGGTTGGGCACCGTCAGCAGCAGCGTGTCGGCCTCGCGCACGGCCGCGTCCTTGGCCAGCTGCTCGGCGATGACGTCGGGCTCGCCGACGTAGCTGCGCCCGAAGCGCGCGAGCTCCACGCCGCCGACGTAGCCGACCTGGTCGCGGGAGTCCTGCTCGGCGCGGGCGCCGAAGTACCAGCGGTCCTCGTCGGTGGTGATGGGCAGCACGCTGCGGCTGACGGACACCCGCGGCTCGTGCCGGTGCCCGGCCTCGGCCCACGCCCGGCGGAAGCCCTCGATCTGCTCGGCCTGCAGCTCGTCGAAGGGCACGCCGGTGTCCTCGGTGAGCAGCGTGGAGCTCATGAGGTTCATGCCCTCGCGCCCGGCCCAGCGGGCCGTCTCGCGGGTGCCGGACCCCCACCACACGCGCTCGGACAGCCCGGGCGCCTGCGGCGTCACCTTCAGCCGGGCCGAGGTGCCCGCGGTGCGGGGGTCGGCCTCGGCCAGCCCGGCGCCGGCGATCGCGGCCCGGAACAGCTCGGTGTGCGCGCGGGCCATGTCGGCGCCCGTGGTGCCCTCGGCGGGCACGTACCCGAAGGTCGCGGGGCCGTCCAGCGCCGGCTCCGGCGATCCCCGGCTCACGCCGAGCTGGAGCCTGCCGCCGGACAGCAGGTCCACCTGGGCGGCCTCCTCGGCCATGTACAGGGGGTTCTCGTAGCGCATGTCGATCACGCCGGTGCCGATCTCGATGCGCTCGGTGCGCGCGGCGACCGCCGCCAGCACGGGGAAGGGCGCGGCCTGCTGGCGGGCGAAGTGGTGCACGCGCACGAACGCGCCGTCCACCCCGAGCTCCTCGGCGGCGACCGCGAGCTCGACCGTCTGCAGCAGGGCGTCGCGCGCCGTGCGCGTCCGCGACCCCGGGGCGGGGGTCCAGTTGCCGAAGGAGAGGAACCCGATGCGCTTCACGGACGGTTCAACCTTCAACCTCTCGCGGGTGTTCCCGGCCGGCCCGGCACCACCCGGTAGCGTCGCGCGCCGTGCACCTCGAGGACGCCCTGAGCAAGGACACCCGCCTCTGCATCTCGCTGTCGGGACGCCCCAGCGACCTGGGCACCCGCTTCCACAACTACCTGTACGCCGAGCTGGGCCTGGACTTCGTCTACAAGGCGTTCACCACGACGGACGTCGCCGCCGCCGTCGCCGGTGTCCGCGCGCTCGGGGTCCGCGGGTGCGGGGTGTCGATGCCCTTCAAGGAGGCCGTGCTGCCGCTGGTGGACGAGGTCGAGGCGTCCGCGGCCGCCATCGGCTCGGTCAACACGATCGTCAACACCGACGGGCACCTCGTGGCCGCCAACACCGACTACCTGGCCGTGGCCGCCCTGCTGCGCGAGCGCGGGGTGCCGGAGGGGGCCGACGCCGTCGTCCTCGGCAGCGGCGGCATGGCCAAGGCGTGCGTGGCGGTCCTGCGCGACGGCGGGGCGCGCGAGGTCACCGTCGTGGCGCGCAACGAGGCCACCGGACGGGCGCTCGCGGACGCCTACGACGCCCGCTGGACGCCGACGGCGGGCGACCTGCGCCCCGCGCTCCTCGTCAACGCCACACCCGTCGGCATGGCCGGCGGGCCGGAGGAGGACGAGCTGCCCGTGCCGCGGGAGGTCGTCGAGGCGGCCGCCGCGGTCCTGGAGGTCGTCGCCGTGCCCGAGGACACGCCGCTGGTGCGGCTGGCGCGCGAGCTGGGCCGCGACGTCGTCACCGGGGTCGAGGTCGCCGCCCTGCAGGCCGCCGAGCAGTTCGCCCGCTACACCGGGGTGCGGCCCACCGCCGACCAGGTCCGCCGCGCCTCGGCCTTCTCCCGGCGCACCCCGCCCGGTCGCCGGCCCGAGCCGCACCCGGCCTGAGCGCCCCGCCCGGGCGCCCCCGGGCCGGATCACCCGACCGCCGCATCCAGCCGCGCCCCGCGGACGCCGATGCGCCCGTGTGAGCACCTCCCCAGCGCCCCGACCCCGGGCCGTCCCCGACGCGCGGGCCCGCACCGCGGGCCTGTTCGCCCTGCCCCTGGCCGGGGCGGCCGTCGTGGGCGCGACCGCCTGGCTGGCCCCCGGCGCGGTGCTGGCCGTGACCGCGGTGGTCGCCGTGCTGGCCGCCGCGGCCGCCGCCGGGCTGGTCCTGGCCGACGCGCGGCGCGGCCGCCTCGCCGCCGAGCAGGCCGTCGAGCACCTGCTGGCCGCCCTCGACGAGGCCCGCGGCGCCTCCGTCAGCGACGAGGCCACCGCGCTGCTGAACCGCCGCGGACTGGTCCTCGTGGCCCAGCAGGTGCTGGCCTCGGCCCGCCGCTCCGGCGGCGCCGTGCACGGCTGCGTCGTCGAGGTGACCCCCGCCGTCCGGCTGGGCGCGCGTCCCAGCGAGGAGGACGTGGCCGCGCAGCGGCTGGAGGAGTGGCGGGCCACCGCCGCGGCCCTGCGCGCGGCCACGCGCGCCACCGACGTGGTCGCCCGCGAGGACGAGGGCCGCTTCCTCGTCGTCGGCCCCGGCGCCGGGCTGCACGCGCAGGAGCTGGAGCGCCGCGTGCGCGTCGGGCTGGCGCAGGGACGGCTGGAGGCCGGCGGGCAGCGCTCGGCGCGGCTGGCGGTCGAGGTGGGCGTCGCCGTCCTGGCCCCCTGGGACGAGGGCGGCGTGGAGGACCTGCTGCTGGCCGCCGACCAGGCGCTGCAGCAGCGCCGGGCCCTGCGCCGCAGCAGCCCGGTGCACGGCTGGGGCCGGCGCCGCGGCGACCGCTCGGGCGAGCCGTCCGGCGACCGCCCCGGCGAGGCCGGCTGACGCCCGACCGCGGCGCACCCGGGCGGGCGCTAGGCTGGTGGGGTGCTGACGCGCCGACTCCTCCTCGGACCGCGCTGACGGCTGCCACGAGCAGCGCCGGCGCGGAACCCCTCCACGTGCGAGGGGTTCTTCCACGTCGGGGGGCGTTTTCCGAGGACGTCGGGCAGCGGGCGCGCAGGCCGCACCGGGAGGACGAGATGACGAGCACGCACGAGGGCACCGGTCAGCGCACCGCGGCGCCCGAGGAGCAGGCCGACCGCTACGACGCGTTCGCCCTGCAGGAGAAGTGGCTGCCGGTGTGGGACGAGCTCAAGCCGTTCCGCAGCGGCGCGCCCGGCGACGAGCGGCCCAAGAAGTACGTGCTCGACATGTTCCCCTACCCCTCCGGCGACCTGCACATGGGTCACGCCGAGGCGTACGCGCTGGGCGACGTCATCGCCCGGTACTGGGTGCAGCGCGGGTACGACGTCATGCACCCCATCGGCTGGGACGCCTTCGGCCTGCCGGCGGAGAACGCCGCCATCAAGCGCGGCCTGGACCCGCGGGCGTGGACGTACGACAACATCGCCCAGCAGCGGGCGTCGATGCGCCGCTACGCGTGCTCCTTCGACTGGGACCGCGTGCTGCACACCTCCGACCCCGAGTACTACAAGTGGAACCAGTGGCTGTTCCTCAAGCTGTACGAGCGGGGCCTGGCCTACCGCAAGGACTCGCTGGTCAACTGGGACCCGGTCGACCAGACGGTGCTGGCCAACGAGCAGGTCCTGCCCGACGGCACGTCGGAGCGCTCGGGCGCCAAGGTCGTCAAGAAGAAGCTGACCCAGTGGTACTTCCGCATCACCGAGTACGCGGACCGGCTGCTGGACGACCTGGACCGCCTGGAGGGGCAGTGGCCCTCCAAGGTGATCAGCATGCAGCGCAACTGGATCGGGCGCTCGCACGGCGCCGAGGTGGTCTTCGCGATCGAGGGCCGCGAGCAGCCCGTCACCGTCTACACCACGCGCCCGGACACCCTGCACGGCGCGACGTTCATGGTGGTGGCCGCGGACTCCGACCTGGCCGCGGAACTGGCCGCCGACGCCGAGCCGGACGTGCGGGCGGCGTTCGAGGAGTACCGCACCCGCGTGCAGGAGACCGCCGAGATCGACCGGCTGGCCACCGACCGGGAGAAGACCGGGGTGCCGCTGGGCCGGTACGCCGTCAACCCCGTCAACGGCGAGCGGCTGCCGATATGGGCGGCCGACTACGTGCTGGCCGACTACGGCACCGGCGCCATCATGGCCGTGCCCGCCCACGACCAGCGCGACCTGGACTTCGCGCGCGCCTTCGGCCTGCCCGTGCGGGTGGTCGTCGACGTGCGCGACGCCGACGGGAACCCGCTGCCGGACCCCGCGACCTCCGGGGAGGCGACCGCCGGCGACGGCGTCCTGGTGAACTCCGGCGAGCTGGACGGCCTGCGCAAGGAGGAGGCCGTCGCCCGCGCCGTGGAGCTGCTGGCCGAGCGCGGCACCGGCCGGGCGGCGAAGAACTACCGGCTGCGCGACTGGCTGATCTCCCGCCAGCGGTACTGGGGCACCCCGATCCCGGTCGTGCACACCGCCACCGGCGAGGTGCCCGTGCCCGAGGAGCAGCTGCCGGTGCTGCTGCCCGACAGCGCGGGGCTGAACCTCACGCCCAAGGGGACCAGCCCGCTGGGCGCGGCGGAGGAGTGGGTGAACGTGCCCAGCCCCGTCGACGGGACGCCGGCGCGCCGCGACCCGGACACGATGGACACCTTCGTCGACTCCTCCTGGTACTTCCTCCGGTTCGTCTCCCCGCGGGACGACGCGCAGCCCTTCGACCGCGACCTCATCGCGCAGTGGGGCCCGGTCGACCAGTACGTCGGCGGCGTGACCCACGCGATCCTGCACCTGCTGTACGCGCGGTTCATCACCAAGGTGCTGCACGACCTGGGGTACCTGCCCTTCGACGAGCCGTTCACCCGGCTGCTGAACCAGGGCATGGTGCAGATGGACGGCTCCGCGATGAGCAAGTCCAAGGGCAACCTGGTGCGCCTGTCGGACCAGCTCGACGAGCACGGCGTGGACGCGGTGCGCCTGACGATGTCCTTCGCCGGCCCGCCCGAGGACGACATCGACTGGGCGGACGTGTCGCCGTCCGGGTCGGCGAAGTTCCTCGGACGCGCGTGGCGGCTGGCCCGGGACGTCACCTCGCCCCCGGGTGCGGACCCGGCCGCCGGGGACGCGGCGCTGCGCGCGGTGACCCACCGCACGCTGCACGACGTGGCCGGCCACGTGGAGGCGTACCGGTTCAACGTGGCCGTCGCCCGCCTCATGGAACTGGTCAACGCCACCCGCAAGGTCGTCGACACCGGCGCCGGACCGGGCGACCCGGCCGTGCGCGAGGCCGTCGAGGCCGTCGCGGTCGTGCTGAGCCTGTTCGCCCCGTACACCGCCGAGGACATGTGGTCGCTGCTGGGCCACGAGCCCGGCGTGGCGCGCGCCGGCTGGCCGGCCGTCGACGAGGCGCTGCTGGTGCAGGACACGGTGACGTGCGTCGTGCAGGTCAAGGGGAAGGTCCGCGACCGCCTGGAGGTGTCCCCGGACATCACCGAGGACGCGCTGCGCGAGCTGGCGCTGGCCAGCGAGAAGGTGCGCGCGGCGATCGGCGACGCGGCGCTGCGCACGGTGGTCGTGCGCGCGCCGAAGCTCGTCAACGTCGTGCCCGCCTGACGGCGGGAGCAGGACGGGCCGGCACCCCCGCGGGGGTGCCGGCCCGTCGCGCGTGCGGGCGCCTCAGCCCTCGGCGAGCGCCGGGAGGTCCTCCTCGGCCAGCGGGAACCCGGGGAAGCGGGTGAGGCGCACCAGGGGGATCGCCCGCATCATCTGCCCGTGCGCGGGGTCGGCGAGCATCCGCGCCCACTCCCCGTCGCCGAGGGCCTCGCGCAGCCGCGGGCCCGCGACCGGGTGGGCCAGCCAGTCGCCGGCCTCGGCGTCCGGGGCCAGCACCACCGGCACGTCGTCGCCGTCGAGGACGACGACGGCGCGCTGGCGCACGTCGCGCGAGGACGCCCCGACGCGCAGCTCGAACTCCCCGCCCTCGACGACGAACCGGCCGGCGCCGGTGTGCCAGAACGCGAACGCGCGCCGCTCCAGGTGCACGACGACGTCGGCGGCCTCGCCCGGCGCGAGCGTCGTGCGGGCGAAACCGGCGAGCTCCTGCTCGGGGCGGAAGACGCTGCACGCGGGGTCGCGCACGTACACCTGCACGGTCTCCGTCCCGGCGCGCTCGCCGGTGTTGGTGACGGTGACCGTGACGTCCACGCCGCCGTCGGCGGCCGGCGCGGTGCGCAGGTCCGCGAACGAGAACGTCGTGTACGACAGGCCGTGGCCGAACGCGTGCGCCACGGGCAGGTCGCGCGCGTCGTACCAGCGGTAGCCGATGAGCAGGCCCTCGCCGTAGCGCACGTGCCCCGCCTCGCCGGGGAAGTTCCCGATGGTGGGGGTGTCCGCGTACCGCACGGGCACCGTCTCGGCCAGGCGCCCGGACGGGTTCGCCGCGCCCGTGAGCAGGTCGGCGGTCGCGCCGCCGCCGGCCTGACCGGGCAGCCACGTCTCCAGCACCGCGCGGGTGCGCCCCTGCCACGGCTCCAGCTCCACGACGGCACCGTTGGACAGCACGACCACGACGTCGGGGTTGGCGTCGGCGACCCGCTCCAGCAGCGCGAGCTGCGCGGCCGGCAGCCGCAGGTGCTCGCGGTCCCAGCCCTCGGACTCGTGGTGGGCGGGCAGGCCCAGGAACAGCACGACGACCTCGGCGCGGCGGGCGGTCTCGACGGCCTCGGCGGCCAGCGCCTCGTCCAGCTCCTCGCTCGCCGGGTCGTACCCGGCGGCGAACAGCACCTCGCGCGCGCCGTCGAACGCGGTGCGCAGCGCGCCCAGCGCGTCGTCGAGGCGGGTCGGGTTGACCTGCGAGGACCCGGCGCCCTGGTAGCGGGGCGTGCGGGCGGGTTCGCCGACGACGGCGACCGGCCCGCCGGTGGCGGCCAGCGGCAGGACGCCGTCGTTGCGCAGCAGGACGGCGCCGGCGGTGGCGGCCTCGCGGGCCAGCGCGTGGTGCGCGTCGGCGTCGAACCCGGCGCCCGTGCCCAGCGCGGGGCGCGCGCGCTCGACGAGCTCCAGCACGCGGCGGACGCACACGTCGACCTCGGCCTCGGTGAGGGTGCCGTCGGCCACGGCCGCCAGGACCCGGCGGGTGCCGACGCCGCCGGAGGAGGGCATCTCCAGGTCCAGGCCGGCGCGCACGGCGGCGGCGCGGTCGTCGACGGCGCCCCAGTCGGAGACGACCAGGCCCTCGAAGCCCCAGTCGCCGCGCAGCACGTCGGTCAGCAGCCACGGGTCCTGGGAGGCGTACACGCCGTTGATCCGGTTGTAGGAGCACATGACCGTCCACGGCTGCGCGGTGCGCACGACCCGCTCGAAGGCGGGGAAGTAGACCTCGCGCAGCGTGCGCTCGTCGACGTCGGCGGAGATCGTCATCCGCTGCGTCTCCTGGTTGTTGGCGGCGAAGTGCTTCAGCGACGTGCCGACGCCGCGGCTCTGCACCCCGCGCACGAGCGCGGCCGCCAGCTCCCCGGCCAGGCGCGGGTCCTCGGAGAAGTACTCGAAGTTGCGCCCGCACAGCGGGGTCCGCTTCATGTTGACGCCCGGCCCGAGCAGGACGGCGACGTCCTCGGCGCGGCACTCGGTGCCCAGCGCGCGCCCGATGCGCTCCAGCAGGTCCGGGTCCCAGGAGGAGGCCAGGGCCGCCGCGGGCGGGAAGCAGGTCGCCGGGACGCTGTCGGACAGGCCGAGGTGGTCGCCGCCCTCGCGCTGCTTGCGCAGGCCGTGCGGGCCGTCGGTGACCATCACGGCGGGGATCCCGAGGCGCTCGACGGGCTGCGTGCGCCAGAAGTCGGAACCGTCCAGGAGGGAGGCCTTCTCCTCCAGGGTCAGCTGCCGCAGCAGCTCGTCCACGCGGTCGCCGGGTCCGGGGGTGGGGGCGTCGTCGCTCATGGCGGGGAGGCTAGCCCGAAAGCCGACCAGGTGGTAGGTGTTCACCGGTGACGAGCAGGGGCGACGGCTACGCCAAGGGACGCGCGCGCCGCGAGCTGATCCTCGACGAGGCCGTGCGCCTGTTCGGCGAGGTCGGCTACCGGGGCGCCTCGCTGCGCGAGCTCGCCCAGCGCTGCGGGCTGTCCCACCCCGGCCTGCTGCACCACGTCGGCGACAAGCAGTCCCTCCTGCTGGCCGTCCTCGCCCGCCGCGACGAGCTCGCCGCCGCCGAGGTGGGCGCGGGGAACCGCCTGGACGCGCTCGTGGAGCTGGTGCGCCGCAACGCGGACCAGCGGGCCGTCGTCGAGCTGTTCACCGTCCTGTCCGCCGAGGCCACCGCGCCCGACCACCCCGCGCACGCCTTCTTCGCCGCGCGCTACCGGCGCACCGTCGACGAGCTCGCGGCGGCCTTCGCCGACGCCGGGCACCCCGGCCCGCGCCCGGCCGCCCGCCGCCTCGTCGCCCTCCTCGACGGCCTGCAGGTGCAGTGGCTGCTGGAGCCCGGCGACGTCGACATGGCCGCCGAGGTGCGCCGGCACCTCGACACCGAGCTCGCGGCCGCCCGCGCCGCGCGGTCGGACGGCCGGGGGCACGGCGACGGGGGGCAGGGGTGAGGATGGCCGGGTGACGTCCCGACCGCGCGCCGCCGCGCTGGCGCTCGCCGCCGCCCTGCTGGCCGGTTGCACGCCGGGCGGGTCCTCGGCGTCGGGGCCGTCGGCGTCGGGGTCCTCGGCGTCGCCGTCCGCGTCGCCGTCGACGTCCGCGCCGGCCGCCCCGTCGCCGTTCAGCCCGCCTCCCGCGGAGGAGGCCGGTGACGCCCTGGCCGTCCTGGCGACCCTGCCGGTCAAGGGCCGCGCCCCCCGCGCCGGGTACGACCGCGAGCGCTTCGGCCCCGCGTGGGCCGACGTCGACGGCAACGGCTGCGACACCCGCAACGACGTCCTGCAGCGCGACCTCGCGACCTTCGTCGTGCGCCCCGGCTCGCAGGGCTGCGTCGTCGCCTCCGGCGAGCTGCGCGACCCCTACTCGGGCCGCACCATCGCCTTCGAGCGCGGCCCGGACACCAGCTCCGCCGTGCAGGTCGACCACGTCGTCGCGCTCTCGGACGCCTGGCAGACCGGCGCGCAGGCGTGGGACACCGCCGAGCGGACCGCCTTCGCCAACGACCCGCTGAACCTCCTGGCCGTCGACGGCCCCCTCAACCAGGCCAAGGGCGACGCCGACGCGGCCACCTGGCTGCCGCCGGTGCGCTCCTCCCGCTGCCCGTACGTGGCCCGCCAGATCGCCGTGAAGGCCGCCTACGGGCTGTGGGTCAAGCCCGCCGAGCGCGACGCGATGGTCGAGGTGCTCGCCGGCTGCCCCGGCGAGCCGCTGCCCGACGCGAGCGTGCCCCCGGTCCTCGACCCCGGCGCCGAACCGCCCGCCGACCTCGACGAGCGCGGGCCCGCCGAACCGGACGGTCCCGTGCCCGACGGCCCGGACCCCGAGGTCCTGTCCCCGCAGGACCAGGAGCAGGCGCCGCTGCCGCCCGAGCCGGACGAGCCCGACCCCGGTGAGCTCGTCGTCTTCGAGGACTGCGCCGCCGCGCGCGCCGCGGGCGCCGCTCCGCTGCGCGCCGGCGAGCCCGGCTACGCCGCCCGCCTGGACCGCGACGGCGACGGGGTCGCCTGCGAGTGAGGACCGAGGGGTCCGGGCGGGACCCCGCGGGTGCTCCTGGCGCGACCAGCGCCGTTCGAGCGGTGCCCACCGGGGGCTGCCCGTCAGGTGAGGGGCAGGGTCGCCAGCCCGATCAGCGCGCACGCGCCGAGGGTGCGCAGCACCGACCACTTCAGGCGGAACACCATGACGGCGGCCGCGGCGGCGGTGACGAGCGCCGTCCAGCGCAGTGAGGCCAGCACGGGCAGCTCCAGGTGCACCGGACCGGCGCTCCAGCGCGTGGTGCCGGCGAACAGCGTGTGCAGCGCGAAGTACAGGGCCAGGTTGGCGATGACGCCGACGACGGCGGCGGTGATGCCGCTCAGCGCCGCCGACAAGGACCGGTTCGTGCGCAGGCGCTCCACGTACGGGGCGCCCAGGAAGATGAAGAGGAAGCAGGGCACGAAGGTGACCCAGGTGGTCAGCAGCGAGGCGAGCACCGCGGCCACCCACGGCTCCAGACCGCCCGGGTCGCGGTAGGCGCCCAGGAACGCCACGAACTGCACCACCATGATGAGCGGACCCGGGGTGGTCTCGGCCAGCGCCAGACCGCGCACCATCTCTCCCGGAGCCAGCCAGTGGTAGCGCTCGACGGCTTGCTGGGCGACGAAGGCGAGCACGGCGTAGGCGCCGCCGAAGGTGACCAGCGCGGTGCCGGAGAAGAACAGTCCTTGCTGCGTCAGGGTGCTGCCCGCGCCGGTGAGCAGCGCGACCGCCGCCACGGGCAGCGCCCACGCCGCCAGGCCGATCGTGAGGATCCTCACGGCCCGGGCGGTGGAGGGCTTCTGGGTGTGCAGGACGTCGTCGGGGACGACCGGCGCGGGACCGTCCGCGACCCCGCCGTGCCGGCCGCCGGCAGCGGCCAGGACGTGCGGCGCCCACCGGTGCAGGGCCCACCCGGCGAGGGCCGCCACGGCCACGACGAGCGGGAACGGCGCCGAGAACGCGGCGAGGGCGGTGAACGCCCCGACGGCGAGGGCCAGCAGGGCGCGGTGCGCCAGCGCCCGCCTGCCCACGCGGACCACAGCCTGGACGACGACGGCCAGGACCGCGGGGCCCAGGCCGGCGAACAGGCCGGCGACCAGGGCGGTGTCGCCGGCGGCGGCGTACAGCGCCGACAGCGCCAGCAGCGCCACGACGCCGGGCAGGACGAACAGGGTCCCGGCGACCAGTCCTCCGCGGGTGCCGTTGAGCAGCCAGCCGGTGTAGACGGCCAGCTGCTGCGCCTCGGGGCCGGGCAGGAGCATGCAGTAGTTGAGCGCGTGCAGGAAGCGCTGCGGGCCGATCCAGCGCTTCTCCTCGACCAGGGTGCGCTGCATGACGGCGATCTGCCCGGCCGGCCCGCCGAAGGTCTGCAGCGAGATGGCGGTCCAGGTCCGCACCGCTTCGGGGAAGGGCACCAGGTCGGGACCGGGCGCCCTCCCGCGGACGGGGGTGTCCCCGCCGGGGCGGGTGCTGGGACGACCGGTGCCGGCGCTGCCGGTGTCGTCGGTGGTCTCGTCGGTCGTCACGGTGGTCCTCGTCGCTCGGGCGGGTGGCGGGGCTGGAGGTGCGCGGCCCGCGGTCGGCGGGACGGCCGGGACCGAGCTCAGGCGGGTTCGCGACCCAGCAGCAGGGCGCGGCGGTGGAACTCGTAGAGACCGTCGAAGACCGGGCCGGCCACGGCCAGCGTCGCCTCGTCGTCGCCGATCAGCGACAGGCCGCGCAGCACGACGTCCAGCCCCGGTGCCTCGGGGGCGTCGAAGCGGCCGTCGTCCAGGTCGGCCTCGTGCACGATCTCCGCCAGGCGCCACAGGACCGGGTCGTCCAGCTCGTAGCGGCGCAGGACCGTCTCGAAGGTGCAGCCACCGGCGTGGTGACCCAGCTCCACCCCGCGCATGTCGAAGGGTGTGGCGTCGGGCGGTACCTGGGCGGGGTCGGTGACGAAGAGGAACTCCGCGCGCCGGTCGACGAAGCGGCGGATCAGCCAGGCGCAGGCGGCGCGGTCGATGTGGATCCCGGCGCGGGTGGCCCACTTCACGGACCCACCGCCTGGCCGCGCTCCTGCGCGGCAGCGCTCAGCTCGCGCAGGGCCGCTTCCGCGGCCCCGCGCTGCGGTGGGGGGAAGAAGTCGCGACGGGTGATCTCGCGCCACTGCCCGCGCAGCCGGCGCAGCGCCCGCGCCCGCTCTGCGCCGGTCGAGGTCAGCGCCTGCTCGGCACCGGTGGTCAGCGCGGAGTACTCCTCGGCCCGCGCGTCGGCCATCCGCTGCGCCAGGGCGCGCTCCTGCGCGGCGGTGACCGGGCGGGCCAGCCACACCCCCGCCGTGCCGCCCGCCTGCACGACCTCCTCGGCCAGCCAGTCGAACTGCTCGCGGGTGCGCGCGTCGGCCGGCAGGGCCACCAACCCGTCGCCCAGCTGCGCGGCGCCGCAGCGCTTGAGCTTGCGCCAGATCGCGATCCGCGCGGTGGAGGGCTCGCGCGGCACGCGGTAGCTCAGCAGCACCCACTGCTCCGCTGAGGTGGCCAGCCGCTCCCCGCGCTGGTCGTCCCGCTCACCCTCGACCACGCGGTGATGCAACCACGGTTGCACCTCTTTCGTCCAGACCCGTCGTCCGGTCCCGTCGTCCACCCGCCCTCCGTGCCCGTCCCGGTGCGCCGACTGCCGCACGAGCGGCGAGGGGTCCACAGGCGGACCGGGCCCCGGCCGTCCACAGGGGGCGGCCGCGGGTGGGGGAGGAGCGGTGGCCCCGGCCTAGCGTCCGCCGCGTGCCCGCCCCGACCTCTCGCCGCGCCGACCGCGACCGCGCGGTGGCGCGGGCGCGCGCCCTCGCC
The DNA here is from genome assembly GCF_041020755.1 of Kineococcus terrestris. Classification (NCBI taxonomy): domain Bacteria; kingdom Bacillati; phylum Actinomycetota; class Actinomycetes; order Kineosporiales; family Kineosporiaceae; genus Kineococcus; species Kineococcus terrestris. Next base: position 62,755 of record NZ_JBEUEI010000011.1, read on the forward strand.
GCCCGGCAGCTGTCCGCACCCCCCGCCCGGGACGACGTCCTCACCGGCAGGGGCGCGGACGCCGGTGAGCCGGAGGAGGGCTCCCGGCCGCGGCACCGGGCGGGCCTCGTGCCCCTCGGCGAGGAGCTGCGGCAGCGGGTGGCCGACCGGCTGCCCCCGGGTCTGCGCGCCGTGCGGTGGCGCGTCTCGCGCCCGGCCGTCGCCGGCGCCCTCGCGCTCGCCCTGCTCGTGGTGGCCGCCACCGCGTGGTGGACCTGGCAGCGCTGGCCCGCCCCCGGCGCGGCGCCGGGGGCGGTCGCCGGCGAGGTGGTTCCCGCCCGCACCGGCACCCCCGGCCCGGAGGCCGCTGCGCCGGGGACCGCGGCGCCCGCCGCGGAACCGGGTGCGGGGACGGACGGGGTCCCGGGAGGACCGCCCGTCGCCGGGGAGCCGGCCGCGGCACCCACCGGCGTGGTCGTCGTGCACGTGGCGGGGCGGGTCGCCGCGCCCGGGGTCGTGACGCTCGCCGCGGGCAGCCGGGTCGCCGACGCCCTCGCGGCGGCCGGCGGTGCCGCCGCGGACGCGGACCTGGACCGTCTCAACCTGGCCCGCCCCCTCGTCGACGGCGAGCAGGTCCTCGTCCCGGCGCCCGGGGAGGTCCTCCCGCCGGCACCGGGCGCACCCGCGCCGGCCGCGGGCGGGTCCGCGCCCCCGGCCGCCGATGGCCCGCTGGACCTGAACACCGCCACCGAGGCCGACCTGGACGACCTGCCTGGTGTCGGCGAGGTGCTCGCCGGACGGATCGTCGCCTGGCGCCAGGAGCACGGCCGCTTCACCAGCGTCGACGAGCTGGCCGAGGTGCACGGCATCGGCCCCAAGGTCCTCGACGGGCTGCGGGACCTGGTGACCGCGTGAGCGCCACCGCCGCCGCCCCGGCCGGCGGCGCGGTCGCGGGGGGTACCGGCGCCGCGGTGCCCCCGCCGCTCCTGGACCTGCGGCTGCTGCCGCCCGCGCTCCTCGCCTGGGCGGCCGCCTGGTGGGCGCTGACCCGCCCCGTGCCCGACCAGGCCGTCGCGGTGGCCGTCGCCTGCCTGGCGCTCGCCGTCGCGTTGACCGCGTTCGTGCGCCGCCGGCGCGGCACCGCGGCTCCGCTGACCGCCACCGCGGTCGCGACCGTCCTGGCCGCCGGCCTGGCGCACAGCGCGCTCGCCCGCACCGGCCCGGTGGCAGAGCTCGCCGCCCAGCGCGCGGCGGTGCAGGTGGTGGCCGAGCCCCGCGGGGACCCCCGGCGCGTCGGCCCGTCCCGCCCCGGTGGTCCGGAGCGCGTGGTCGTCGACGTCCTCGTGCGCGAGGTCACCGGCCGCGGGCGCACCCGCTCGGCGCGCACCCCCGTCCTCGTCTTCGCCGACGCCGCCGACTGGACCCGGGCGCCCACCGGCGCCCGCGTGCGGCTGACCGGGCGCCTGGCTCCCGCCGACCCCGGCGACCGCGCCGTCGCCCTGCTGACCTCCACCGCGCCACCGGCGCCCGTCGCGCCCGCCGGGACCGCGCAGCGGATCGCCGAGGACCTGCGCGCCGGGCTGCGGCGGGCGTGCGCCGGACTGCCCGCCGACGCCCGCGGTCTGCTGCCCGGCCTCGTCGTCGGCGACACCTCCGCGCTGCCCGCCGACCTGGAGGAGGCGATGCGGGCCGTCGGGCTGACCCACCTAACCGCCGTCAGCGGTAAGAACCCCAGTCGCTGAGGTGGGTCCTGTCATGCTGAAGACGTGCCTCCCGTGACCTCGAAGCAGCCCCTCCGCTGCCTGCTCTACGCCCGCGTCTCCCGGGACCTGCGCGGGCAGATGGAGAGCCCGAAGCAGCAGCTCGACAGTCTCCGCGAGTGGGTCGCCCGCGAGCAGGGTTGGACGGTCGTGCTGGAGATCGTCGAGGAGGGGAGCGCCAGCGCCTACGCCCGCAAGGCACGGGACCGCTGGCCGGAGGTCGCCGTCGCGATCAAGGCGGGCCGGGCGGACGCCCTCCTGCTCTGGGAGGCATCCCGCGGCACCCGGGAGCTGAGCGGGTTCACGGAGCTGAAGAGCCTGCTCCTGGAGCACGGCGTCCTCCTCGGCTACGGCGGCAAGCTCTACGACCTCGCCGACGAGAGCGACGCCTTCCGGACCGGGCTCGACTACCTGCTCGCCGAGAGCGAGAGCGCGAAGACCTCGGCGCGGGTGAGGCGGGCGATGGCGGCTCGCGCCCAGGAGGGCCGCCCGCATGGGAAGAACCTCTACGGCTTCCGCCGCGAGTACGACCCGGCGACCGGCCGGCTCCTGGCGCAGGTCCCGGACGAGGTGACCGGCCCGATCGTGCTCCGCCTCTTCGAGGAGGTCGCGGCCGGGCACAGCATGTACCGGATCTGCCAGCGGCTCACGGAGGAGGGCATCGCGACGCCCCGCCCGTCCGCGCGCGGGTGGTTCTCGACGACCGTCCTCCAGATCGTCCGCAACCCCGCCTACATCGGGAAGAGAGTCTTCCGCGGCGAGGTGATCGGGGACGCGAGCTGGGCGCCGCTGGTCCCGCAAGAGCTCTGGGATCGCTGCCAGGCGGTCGCGACGGCGGAGAACCGAAGGCGGAAGCCGGACGCCCGCTTCAGCCACTTCCTCTCCGGGATCGCCCGGTGCGGCGTCTGTGGCGGGCCGATGTACGCGCTCTGCAACCGCGGCCGGTACTGGAGCTACGCCTGTCACTGGAAGCACTGTGTGACCCGGAGCGAGCGCCTGCTCGACGAGTACGTGCGCCGCGCCTTCGTGGCACTCCTCGACGAGTACCGGGACGAGCTGGTCGCCGGCCGGGAGACGGCGATCTCCAGTGCCGTCGAGGCGCAGCGCCGGCAGCTCGACGGCCTCCGGCAGCGCCTCGACGACGTCGCCGCCGCCTACGCCGCGGACCAGGTCAAGCTCGCCACCCTGCTCGCCGTCGAGCGGGACGTCCGGCCGATGATCGAGAAGGCGGAGGGCGACCTGCGCGCCCTCCTGGTCCCCGGAGTGCTGCGCGGCCTCGGCCCGGACCCGGCGGCGGCCTGGCAGACCCTCGATGACGAGGACGCCCGCCGGTACCTGAAGGCGGCGGTCGAGGTCATCGTGCTGCCCGCCACCCGGCGCGGGCTGCGCTACATCGAGCCGGAGTGCGTCGAGCTGCGCCCGACGTGGTGACTCAGCGCCGCGCGTGCGGTCCGGTGCGCGGGGCGAGCCATCTCTGGAGCCGTGCCCAGACCCCGCGCCGTGCCGCGCGCTCGGCTTCCTCCGCCGCCTCGTTCGCGGCCTTCTCCTCGGCTTCCTGGCGGTTCCGGACGAGCAGTCGCATCGCCGACTCCTCGCTCCGCTGCCGACGACGCAGCAGCCGCCACAGAAGATACGCTGCTTGATTCAAGAGAAGAAAGCAAACGATAAGCGCTCCGATACTCCAGGCGTCCAGGTCATTATTTGTGAAGGGCGATTCTTGCGTGCTGAGCCATGCCCACAGAATGCTTGAAATAAGCAATAGATAGATGGCGATGCTCCGCCGGAGGCGGTTCGTCCGACTGTGCTCGTGCAAGATGTAGCGCAGCAGGCGGACGCGGACGTGGTCGCGAAGGTGGACCCGGCTTGCCTCGTCCGGCAGCGAATCGAGCAGGTCGAGCTCCTCGCGGATCGCCTCGCGCTCCCGCTTGTCGTGGCGCTGGCTCTGAAGACCGCTGACCACGGTCGCGAGGACGCCGATCAGTGCGGCGAGGACGACGGCCCAGGCATCGGTCACGGGAGGCATTCAAGCGGCTGCACTCCGTCGCCGGCGCCTGGACGCGCGAGCGCGGAGACGTCCTCGACCTGTAGACATGACTACAGCTCACCTGTAGAGTGCTCTACATGGACAGCCTTCCCGCCGAGATCACGAGCGAGATGACCCGTGAGGTCCGGCAGCTCTGCGCCGCCTGGCGCCGGAGCGCCGATCTCCTCGCGCGGGCGACGATGCCGGGTTCCTACCGCGCGATCGCCGAGCGGACCGAGCGCGAGCGGCACGCCGCCTACGCGACCGCCTACCGCGCGATGCTCGTCCGCCGGACGGTGCTCCGGACCGGGGCGCCCGCCGAGTGGGCGGAGGCGTGGGCGTGAGCGACCTCGGCGACCTCTTCGCCCGGCTCCACGCCGAGGCCGACCGGGTGCAGCCCGCGCACCGGGCGCTCGCCTCTCGGCTGGACGGCCTGACGCTGCGCCCGCCGACCGACCTGCGCCGCGTCGGCGCAGAGCGCGCGTGGCGGGCGTTCGCGGACCTGCGCGCGCTCTGCGAGGAGGAGACGATCCCGCCCGGCGCCCCGGCGCTGGTCGAGGAGCTCGTCCCGCTGCTCTGGCCGCCGCTGGACGACGACGGGGAGCCCGTCGTGCCGCGGGAACGCCGGCAGCGCCGGACGCGCGTCCTGGCGGATCGGCTGACCGCCGCGATCCGACGGCACCGGTTCGGGGACGCGCCGGACGAGTGGATCGAGGAGTGGGCGTGAGCGACCTGGACGCGCTGGCCGCGACGGCACGGGAGGCGCAGGAGCGCGCCGCGGCGGCGCGGAGTGCTCTCTACGCCGCCGTCGTCGCCGCGGTGCGTGACGGCATGAGCGAGAGCGAGGCGGCCCGCCGGGCGGGGATCGACCGGATGACGGTCCGGAAGCTGCTCGGCAAGCGCTGACTCAGGACGGTGCAAGAACTACGACCACCAGCGTTGGCGGCGGGCAGGCGCGGACGGAGCCGGAGGAGTGGGCGGCGAGTCATCCTCGAAGACGGGCAGCCGGGCGCTCGGAGACAGGATCCTCTCTCTCGGGTAGACGACGAAAACCGTGCCTATTCCGAGGAGTGCGACAGCTAGCACGAAAAGCACGATGTTGAGAACTCTTATGCCCGTCGGCGAGTCCCAGGAGATAAGCGCGAAGCTAGAGAATACCCAGGCAAAGAAGAGGGCGAGGTAGCCCATTCCGCGCATGTAGCGGTACGCGGCTTTCGTCCACTCGCGGGTCGTGTATTCGTGCATCTGTCGTTTCGCGAGGGCGACGAGCTCCTTCGACTCCTTCGTGCCCGGCAGCTTGCTCGCGAGGTCGATCGCCTCTGCGATCGCCTCACGCTGCCGCTTGTCGCGGGCGTAGCTGAGCAGGGCGACGACCAGGGCTGCGAGACCGCCGATGCCCGCGGCGACGACGGCCGCCCATGCTTCGTTCACGGGGGCATTCAAGCGGCTGCACCCGTCCGCCGACGCGAGGGGCGCGTGAGCTCAGCGACGGGCGAGACTACGGCGCGGTGTTGCGCCGGCGGGGTAGGCGAAGCAGCGACCGCCCACTCGGGGGCGCGGGGATCGGTTGACCGGTGTCGTCGAACGTCGGGGGGCGGTCCTCCTTACCCAGCAAGATGCGCGCCGGGAGGATCAATGTGACCGCGCCGAGCGCGCTGATGATGCCTCCTATGACGCCGAAGACGATGCTCTCCGTGCTCCACGCCCCCTGTCCGGCCAATGCAGCCGGGAGTATCGCATCGACCGCTACGAAGGCCCCGGCAACGAGCATGAGGACACCCATCGCGCGTCCCCAGTACCGCTCTGCCTTCGCCCACTCGCGCGTCACGTACCGCTCGGCGACATGCTGCGCATGAGCGTTCAGGAGGCGTCGGTGCTTGCCAGGCGGCATGAGCTTCGCGAGCTCCAGCCCCTCGCGGATCGCCTCTCTGTCACGCCGGTCGCGGGCGTTCGGCCGGAGACCGACCAACACGGTTGCGGCGGCGGCGAGCACCGCGGCGAGGAGGGCGGCCCAGGCATCGCTCACGGGAGCATCTAACCGGGCGCCTGGCGCGAGCGTCGAAGAACTCAGGAGTCCAGCGCGGACTCGTCGTCGTCCGCTGCCGCGGGCAGCCAGGGGGAGTCGTGCCAGAAGGCGTCCTCGGCCAGCTCCCGCCCGGTCGAGGGATCGAGGACCCCGGCCGCCTGCCCGACGGTCGCGGGCACGAGCGCGAAGCGGCGCAGCGGTAGCCGGGAGAGGGCGTAGTCGACGTGCTCGCCGCCGCGCCGGCTGAGCTGCCGCCCGACCGCCTCGGCGTTCCGGACGACGTAGCCGTGCGTCCGCGCGACCTCGGTCGGCACGACCCAGGGGGAACCCTCGACCGCCTCGGCGAGTGGGGCGCGGAGCTCGTGCCCGAGGTAGGCGAGGTCCCAGGCGCGCGGCGGCCGGACGTCGAGGTCGAAGCCGGCCGCCAGGACCGCGCCGTCCTCGAAGACGGCGAGCTCGCGCGGCCCGGCGGCGAGCAGCGCGCCGACGTGCGCGAGGAACGCCCCCTGCCAGGGCGCGCGGGGGACCTCGATGCCCTCGACGACCTCGATCGGGGCGTCCCCGGTCCAACGCCGCCAGCCGGCGAGGAAGGCGTCGAGGCGGGCGTGGGTGCTCGGCGTGGTCAGGACGACGGCGCGGGTAGGCATGGAGGCATTGTCCCGCAACGGTTTTCGCCGGACCGGTCCCGCGGTCGCTGCACTCTAGTTGAGCATATCCGTTGCAGCAGAACGAGAGTTACCAATCTGTGACCGGATTAGGCGCCCGAAGTTCGCGCGTTCGGTGCCGCGCGCGGGTAACGTCGTCTCCACAAGCCGGGAACACGCCTAGAGCGAGATGACCGGCGGACGCAGAGCGAGAGCCGTGACGAGCGGCCACCCTCCGATCCGCCCACTCTCTCCTCTGGAGCCACCATGAGCACGACCACCCTCGGCCCGATCTGGACGCTCGTCGGCCTCATGCCCGATCACACGGGCTACAGCAGCGTCACGGACCTCCTGCTCGGCTGCGACCCGGACGTCAGCGACCCGACCTACTTCGCCGTCGCCGCGATCGCGCAGGAGGCGGAGCGGCAGCTCGTCGAGGCCGGGTACACGACCCTCGGCAACGGCGAGGTCGTCGTCACGCTGACCGCGCCTCAGTTCGGCGCCGAGGCCGTCGTCAGCGAGAACCCCGCGATGACGCCGAGCGCCATCTTCGAGCGTGCCCGCGAGGCGATCTCGACCCTCTACTGACCCGCCGCCGGGCGGGTCGACGTCGACCCGCCCGGCCCCTCCTCCCCGCCACCACGTAGAGAACGGACCCCCCATGACCCGCCGCCACACGACCGAGACCGCCGCGCAGCACCTCCTCCGCGTCGCGCACGAGCTCTACCCCGCCCGCATGACCGCGGACAAGTACGCCGACTGCCGCCTCGACGGCGAGGCGAGCCTGACCACGATCTACCGCCTCTTCGGCTCCTGGACGAATGCCGTCGCGGTCGCGAACGCGGCCCTCGGCGCCGCCTACCCGAACGTCCTGCCGACCGAGGCGACCGTGCCCGCGCCCATCGAGCAGACGCCGCCGGCGAGCGACCTCGACGAGCTGGCCGAGGAGCAGGCGCTCCTCGCCGACGTCTTCGCACGCTCGATCGCCCGCTTCCACCACCGCGTCCTCCTGGAGACCGACGACCCGACCCTGGCGCTCGACCTGACCGACCTCTACCTCTCCGCCCTGGTCGCGCACGGGGAGCACGGCGCATGACCGCCCGCGTCAAGCCGCTGACCCGGCACGCCCGCGGCGCGCAGCAGACCCTCGTCGGCAGCCTGCTCCTGCTCCGCCGGGACGCGACGCACCGGGACCGCCAGGACGTCGCCTACTTCGTCCTCGCCGGTCCGCGCGCGGCCCACTCGGCGCACTGCCTGAAGCCGCGTCGGCTCGCCCTCCACGGCCCGACGCTGCTCCGGCAGCTCGCCGCCGTGCCGCCGGGCGCCTGGACGGCGGGCTGGCTGCTCCGGGACGACGAGCACGCCGACGGTCGGCTCTGGCTCATGCCCGCGGACGACGAGGGGGAGCTCTCCGAGCACGCCGCCGCGGACGCCCGGCTGCGTCGCTGGATCTCGGAGACCGACCCGGCGCCCCGCCGCGGTCGCCGGGACCGCCGGGTCCGGCTGCGCAAGCTCGTCGACACGGCGGACCTCTGGGACGGGCTCCTCGACTACTGCTCGTCCGAGCCCATCCCGCGGACGGTGTCGCTGTGAGGCCGCGCAACCTCGCCCGGCGCCGCGAGCACGACCGCGCGGTCGTCGAGGCTGAGGAGGCGCGGGTCGCGCGCCTCGAACGAGTCCGGGCCGCCGACCCCCTCGGCGTCGACACCGCCTACAAGGCGATGCAGACGGCGGCGGCAGCCGATCCGCGCGGAACCTTCGACTGGAACACGGTCCGCGCGGCTCTCGACGCCGCCGGGGTCGTCCTCGGCGACGGCCCCGGGGAGCTCTCTCAGCGCACCCTCTCCGCCTCCTACGCCGGAGCGGTCGCCTCCCGGCGGGCCGTCTCCCTCGGCGAGACCACGACGCGCAGCCTCGGTACGCGCGGCAACTCGGACAAGCACGTCACCCTCTACCGCTGGATCGGAGCCTGACCATGACCACGACCACCCCCGCCGCGACTCCGCTCGGCGAGACCTGGAACTACACCTTCGGCGCCCTGGCTTCGGACCAGGCTGAGCAGGTCGGCCACGCCGTCGTCGCCCGCGCGCAGCACCTCGTCCGCCTCCTCTCCGAGCCGGTCCGCCGCGTCGCCCTCTACTCCACGGTCCCCGCGGAGCAGCAGGCGCTCGGGCGGCTGGCGGACGCCGCGCTGATCCTCGGCCCGAACCGCGTCCAGCTCGGCACCACCCGGGGTATCCCGGCGATCCGGCTCCGCTGGGAGGTCCGCGACCACCAGGGCCGCCGCCAGCCGTTCGCCGACCTCACCGTGACCGGGGAGGAGTACCGGGGCGTCCTCTACGACGACGGCGAAGTCCTCGACGTCGCTCACTTCTCCGGCGCGGGCGACGTCGCCGAGGCCGTTGAGTGGGCGTGCTCCGAGCTCGCCGTCCTGACCGTCCCGACCCCCTGACCACCCCGACCCCGAGAGGAGGCACTCCCGATGATCGACACACTTCCCCGGATCCGGACCGCGCAGCAGCGCTGGCTCGACACGGTCGACGCCCACGCCGGCAACGGCCGTGGGCGGGCCGGGCAGGGCTACGAGGAGCTGATCCCGGCCGGGGCGCGGCTCTTCACCCCGGACCTCACCGAGCACTCCTGGGCCGACGCCCGGCTCGCCTTCCTGGACCCCGAGCGCGTCGCCCGCCGCGTCATCGCCCTCGACCTCGGCTACCCCTGGCCGCGGGCTGCCGCCGCGGTCCGCGCGCTCCTGGACGCCGGCGGACGCCGGGACGTCTCCGCGGTCATCTGGCTGACCCACGGGCACGACGGGCCGCGCTACCTCGTCCTCCTCGACGTCCTCCGGCGGCGGTTCTGGTGACCGGCCGGATCCGGCTCAACGTCACGAAGGCGACGGGGGAGCGGCGACCGGTCGCGAAGCGCGCCGAACCGCCCCGGACGGCACCGCGAGCGCCCGCGGCGACCGCGGACCCGGACCACGCCCGCGCCGCCGCGCGCAAGGCGGCGACCCGCCGGCTCCTGGCCGGGCAGGGCCTCACGGTCACCTCGGCGACCGTGGCGCAGGTCGACCGCGCCTGGGCGCGAGCGGGACGCGAACTCCGGTGAGGACGGAGGGCGTCCCGGACAATGGGAACAGAGAGAACCGCTGCCACAGAAGGACTTCCGTAACCGTGACCGAGACGCCCTCCCTCCTCGATCTCCACTACGACCTCGTCGCCGACGTCGTCCAGCTCGCCGCCCGCCGGGTCCGCCGCCTCTACGGCGGCCCGACCGTCGAGGATCTCGCGCAGGAGGGCTGGTGCTGGGTCCTGGCGCACCCGGGCCGGCTTCGCTCGATCCTGGGCGGCATCGTCCCCGAGGAGCAGGCGACGGTCTTCCTGGCGCGCAAGCGCCTCCGGGACGGGCTGGAGGAGATCCTGCGCGGCGTCGTCGTCGCCGAGCACGCGGCCGGGAACGGCTACTCGACCAGGGACCTCGTCTGGTACCGCCGGGAGCTGGTCATGGATCTGCTCCCGGCGGTCTGGGACGACGCCTACTCCCTGGCGGCGCCGAACCGCCGCAAGCGGCACGACGACGAGGCCGGGCCGGCGGACGACGCTCCGGGCGGACGTCGGGACCCGGCGGAGCGCGGCGAGTGGCAGGCGGCCTGCCTCGACGTGCAGCGCGCCTGGCGGACCCTCGACCTGCCCGAGCACGTCGTCCGCGCCGCCCGGCTGATCGCGGAGGGGTACACGCGCAGGGAGGCGGCGAAGGCGCTTCACGTCTCCGCTTCGACCGCGCACGGCTACTACCTGGACGCGGTCGACGCCCTGGTCGTCGCCCTGAACGGCGGGCCGCACGTCCCGCGCTGGTGGGACCAGGCGAGCCGAGGCATCCCGCGTCCGGTGCGGGCCGAGTTCGAGGAGAGCGCATGACCTGGGCGGGCCGCTGGCTGGACTCGAACGTTAGCTCGGCTTCGTGTTGCGACCCTCCTCGGCCATGACGGCGCGGTAGATGTCGGCGATCTCCTCCGGTGTGGTCAAGAACCACTCCGCGCCGCCGCCACTGGCGAAGCGCCGTCCGCGCAGCTCCAAGACGCCGTGCAGCACCTTCTCCAGCGCCCCGGCACGCGGGGTGCGCAGCAACAGCGCGGTCACCGGTCGCTCCGGCATGAAGGTACGAGCGTTACCGGTGCGGCTCTCGACGGTCAGCGCGGTCCGCCCAATCTTGACGGGCCAGCGGGTATCGCCGCCCAACTCAGCGTGACGGCGGTAGATGTCGAAGTAGCAGCAGTAGACGGTCTCTGCGCCCTCTCCGAGTCGCTCCACGGAGTCAGGCATGACGTCCTCGACATCCTCGACATCCTCAGCGTTGGGCACTGGCACCAGCGCCGGGAGAGGCATCGAGGCGGCTTCGTCTGAGGATGCGTCTGTGTCGACGACCGCATAGACACCCCGCGCCGGTGTTGACACGATCCGACCCTGCTCAAGGAGCTGCTCGATCGCCTTCTTCACCTTCGAGACCGCGTTAGTACGCAACGGCCGGCCGGCGATCTGCTGCCAGGTCTCTTCGAAAGCTCGCACCATCGTGGCTCGACGCTGCGGCCCGTGCATGGTCAAGAAGTCGACGATGAAGGTGCCGGCATCGGTCGGGCCGGGCTCACCGCCGTACTGGGCGATCGTCTGGAGCACGGGAGCTACATCGGTCGTCGTCTCGGCCATCTTGACCGGTACCGCGCTTCGTGCCCGCCACGCGATGCCGTCCGCGGTGCCCCAGCCTCTCGCGCAGTTCATCCCGTGGCAGCGCCGCCGTGCCCTTCCGGAGCCTGCTTGCCGACGTCACCCGCGAGGACGTCGGCGAGGACGTCGGCGAGGACGTCGGCGAGGACGTCGGCGAGCACGAGACCTGACTCCTGATCCGGGATGCGATCCGAGAGCGGCTACCACCGTGAGCTCACTGCCTACCTGGAGCAGCGCCGCTTCGTGCAGGACGCCGGCACGGCTCTGAAGTGGGCGGGGCGCGGGTAGCTCACTTCCCGCGCCGCTCCTCGTCCTTCAGAGTCTCAGCTCGCTCAACCTCGTAGCCCATCGTGCGGACCATCGTCTCCAGCGGCTCCAGGTCGTCCTCAAAGTCGGCGAAGGCCGCGAAGGCGTCGAGAGGGCGCTCCTGTGCCTGGATCCGCGTCGGGGCCTCTCGCATCCGGCCGAGGTCCGAACCGCTCAAACTTGCAACCTGCCTACGTTGCCGCGCTGTGAGCCCGTGCGTCGCGTGCTCGTCTCCGGTCTTCGCAAGGTCGATGACCAGCTCGATGATCCGCCCGAGCCGCTCGTCCGACGTCACGTCGGCTGGGCCGAAGTAGCTTGCGAGGTAGTGCAGCCCGGCGACGACCTCCTTCCAGCGTTGGACGCTGTGTCGAGCGAGCTCCTCCTGGAGCTCTGAGAGCGACTCGAGGTTGGCTCGTGCGCGGATCGTCTCGGCGACCTGCCCGCGTAGCGACAAGCTCGCCTCAAGTAGGAGGCGGGGCGAGTCCTCGATCTCGGCGAGGAAGGGACGCAGCCCGGGGACCTCGTCGAGTGAGGTGACCTTGACCGCGATGGTCGGAAGATCGTCGAGAAGCTGCGCGGCGAGGTATAGGTAGAGCCGGACCGCTGAGTCGAGCGTCGTCGGCCGGACCTCGTCGCGATGGTGTGTCCCGTTCCGGTAGGCATGGAGCCGGCGCAGGACCCGCCCCGTCGTCGCGTCGAGCTTCTCCTCAGCCTCCAGGTAAGCGAGCTTCTCCTCGAAGAGCCGCTCGATCCGTCCCCGCTCCTGAAAGGTGAAGTCTTTCCCCTCGACCATGCGCGAAAGGCGCGTGAATGGAAAGCGCTCGATGCAGGCGGAGTAGAGGACTGACTCCGCCGCCCCATCGGCGAGGTCGAGCGCGAGTCGCTGATAGGCGACCGTCCCCTCGTCGAGGAAGCGAGCCGCTTCCCAGAGCTGGACGGCGACGCGCTCTAATCTGTCCATCGACCGCACTCTGCCACGACGACCCCGACCCCCGACAAATCGCCCCGCCGTCACGAAGCCCGAACGGTCACGAATGTTCGGTGCCTATAAGGAAGTCGAGGAGACAGCCCGTTGCCTGAGCCTGGCTCGGCCGGTCCCTCCTCCTGCTACCGCGAGCGCGTCCCCCTACGCGCGCCTTCGCGGTACCGGGGCCGGGTCGAGGCGTAGCCCTCGGGACGTTGCTGTGGTGGCCGACGTCCCGAGTCAGCCCTCCCCGGCCCCTTCAGCTCGCCACCCCTCGGCGCCGACCCGCCCGGCCGCCACCCCGGGCCGCTGCCGCACCCGACCCTCCCGCCGGCGCAGACCCCGGCCCCGGCGCGCACCCCGGCTGCCCGAGCCGCGTCCGCCGGCCCCTGGCACCCGACCGCCCGCTGCACCTGGAGGGACCGCCGTGACCTCGCCTCGGCTCGCACGACTCGTCGAGTTCGACCGCACGACGAAGGAGCTCCGGATCGAAGGGCACATCTTCCCCTTCTTCGTTGGCCCGGACGTCTCGGTCAATCACGACGGCAGCGGGCCGGCGCTCGTGACGCTGACGCTGCTCGCGGACCGTGTCGAGATCGAGACGCGCAGCGCGGCGCAGAAGCTCGACGACGACGGCGTGCCGGATGACTGGAGCGCCGCCTTCCTCGGCTGACGCGCGCTCGGTCATCGCGGCGAAGGTCATCGAGTCGATCAAGCTGGAGGAAAGTTCCGCGTGCGCGCCCGTCGTTCGTGCTCCGTCAGCGGTTGTCCGCGGCTCGCGGAGTCGCGTGGTCGCTGCGCCGAGCACGGACGGGCAGCCGACGCGGCCCGCGGGACCACGACCGCGCGGGGCTACGGCACCGCCCATGCCTACCTCCGGCGCCTCTGGGCCGTCGAAGTCGAGGCGGGGAACGTGAGCTGCGCGCGGTGCGGTCTGCATATCGCGCCGGGCTCGCCCTGGGACCTCGGTCACGACGACGAGGACCGGAGCCGGTACGTCGGGCCAGAACATCGCTCGTGCAATCGGTCGACGCGGGGACGAAGAAGTCTTCGATGAATGGAAACGGGGAGGGGGAGGACCCCTTTCTCGGGAACGTAAATGACCGGTGTCGAGGCATCTCGCAGTCCAGAGCACCTGAAAGTTACCTCTAAGCGCTGCGAGCGGAACTCACCACTCCGCCGTTACGGGCAGCGAGTCGGCGTCACTGCTCATCTCGTCCCAGGTAAGAGGAGGATTGCCGCTTGGAGCATTGGAGCAGGTGACGTTCTCTGGACACCCGTAGTAGTAGATGGCGACAAGCCGAACTGGAGTTTCTGTCGCTGCGGGGACGATGAGCTCGGCGACCCAAGTGTCTAAGGTCGGCCTCTCTGCGGGCTTAGACCGAATCCATTCAGCACGGCGGTAGTCTCCGTATGCCTCAATCACCGGGCCGTCTTCCGGGGCGGAGATCACTACAATTACTGCTCTGTCCCCGAGATTCTCCGCTGAACCCGAAATGCGAAGCGTTGTGCCATCGCCGCCAGTACTAACGACAGTAATACTTGTGATGTCAAGAAGTAGATCTTTTTGTTTTTCGGGCTCGCTGACCTCGGGGATCGGCTCAGAGGGCGCGCTGACCTCGGGGATCGGCTCAGGTAGCTGGCTCGACGCTTGTATCGGCGACTGAGAGGGCGCATCGTTATCACTTGCTGTGACCGCCGCAATTCCCGCCGCGCCGAGGACGCCGATCGTGGCGAGGGCAGCGACGAAGGTCGGCTGCCACTTCAGCATTCGTGGCTCTGGGTCACGGCGTCGCGCCATGCCGTTAATCCTCACGCCTCGCGGAGCGCTCTACAAGGCGTTCGCTCCTACTCGTCCCCATCTGGAGGTTGATCGTCGTGGCGAATCGTTCCCCGGTCGGGCTCGGTTCCGGCGGTCGCGCGCTCTGGAAGAGCGTCACGGAGGCGCACGAGCTCGACTCGACGCAGGAAGTCCAGCTCGTCGAGGCGTGCCGCGCGAAGGACCGGCTCGACAAGCTCGACGACCTGCTCCGCGGCGAGACGGAGACCTGGGTGAAGCTCGTCGTGGAGTCCGAACCGGGCGAGGCCGTCGAGGTCAGCGTCCAGGTCAACGGCGCCCTCTCGGCGGCGAACTCGACCGCGACGATCCTGAAGCAGCTCCTCGCCGCGCTGCGCCTGCCCGACGAGGTGAGCGGCAAGCGGCCCCAGCAGCGCGGGGGCGCGCGGGGCGCCTACAAGCCGACCGGAGCGGCGGCGCCGGCCCCGGGGACCGGGAAGGTCTCCAGCCTCGACCGCGCGCGAGCCCGGATGACGTCCTAGACGACCTGCTCGACCGCGTCGAAGACCCAGCGGAGCGACGTCTCGACGAGCTGCGCTTCTAGGTGCTGCTCGTAGTCACGACGGTTCCGGGTGAACTTCTCCTGGCTCTTCGGCAACAACGCTTCCACGCCGCTGGCCGAGAGCCAGACGCCGACGCCGTAGAAGGCTGGGTAGTAGGTGACGTAGACGTCCGCCGTCGACACCACGCTGACCGCCTGGTGTGTGTCGGCGCCTCGTACCCAGAGGAGCCCGCGGGCGCCGGGGATCGGGTCGAGCGGCGCGATGTTTCCGTGCCGAAGTCGAACGACCTCGGCCAGTCGGTAGAAGTGGTGAGTCGCCGCCACGATCTCGTCGACGAGTGCGAGGGGATCCGGTGCGGCCCGGACTCGAAGGATCGACGTATCGAAGCCTCGTCGGATGCCTTCGACGACCGGGTCACTCGTCACCGTTCACTTCTACCACGCGGAGTCTTTCCGGCGTCCTGAGAGAGCGGAGGTCGCCGTGCCCTTCCTCCCCGCCTTCGAGGGGCAGGTCTGCTCCCTCGGTTACGCCGTCGCGGACGCGATCGAAGCCTTCATGTGCCACGGTGAGGGCGACATTCAAGGGCAGCCGGCGCAGGTCGACGACGAGATGCTCGACCATATCGTCGAGGTCTACCGGCTCGATCCGCTGACGGGCCGCCGGGTCTACAACGAGGCGGTCCTGAGCCGGCCGAAGGGTCGCGCGAAGAGCGAGGTCGCCGCCTGGATCGCGACCGCGGAAGCGTTCCTGCCGGTCCGCTTCGACGGCTGGAACGCCGACGGGCAGCCGATCGCGCGCCGGGTCACGTCGCCGCTCGTGAAGTGCCTCACGACCGAGGAGGGGCAGGCGGGGAACACCTTCAAGACGATCGCCTTCATCGCCGGGGAGTGGGGGAAGGACAACCACCCGGAGATCTACGGCGACGCGGGCGGCGTCCGGCGCTACCAGAGCGCGAGCGCGATCTACCTGCCCGCGGGTGGCGAGGTCCGGGCCTGTACCGCCGGCGCGGCCTCGAAGGACGGCGGTCTGGAGTCGCACGTCGTCGCCGACGAGACTCACCTCTACGTCACGCGCGAGCTGCGCGAGATGTACGCGACGATCTCCCGCAACCTCGGCAAGCGGTACGACGCCGACCCGTGGCTCCAGCAGACGACGACCGCCTACCGGCCCGGGGAGCAGTCCGTCGCCGAGGAGACCCTGACGCTGTGGCGGAAGGCGGAGCTCCCCGAGACCGTCTACGTGAATCACCGCGAGGCGAAGGGTCGGATCGACCTGAAGGACGACGCGCACACCCTGGCGCAGCTCCGCTACGTCTACGGCGCGGCGGCGGACCGGATCGACCTGAACCGCAAGCTCCGCGATATGCGCGACCCGCGCGTCTGTGAGGACGACGCGACCGCGGCCCGCTACTTCCTGAACCGGGCGATCAGTACGAAGAACGCCTGGATTGCGAAGGACGTCCACGAGCGCCAGACCCGCCCCGGTGACGTCGTCGGGGCCGGCGAGTCGATCACCCTCGGCTTCGA
The DNA here is from genome assembly GCF_041020755.1 of Kineococcus terrestris. Classification (NCBI taxonomy): domain Bacteria; kingdom Bacillati; phylum Actinomycetota; class Actinomycetes; order Kineosporiales; family Kineosporiaceae; genus Kineococcus; species Kineococcus terrestris. Next base: position 79,044 of record NZ_JBEUEI010000011.1, read on the forward strand.
CGGTTCGCTAAACGACGACACGACGGTGCTGCGCGGCTGCCGCATGAGCGACGGCTTTCTCTTCCGGATCGGCGCCTGGCCGAAGCCGGAGGGCGCGGCCGGGATCGGCTGGGAGGTGCCGCGCTCCGACGTCCTGGCGACGATCCACGAGGCGTTCGCCCGCTACGACGTCGTCCGCGCCTTCTTCGACCCGCACGAGTGGCGAAGTGACATCGACGCTCTCGCCGACCGGTACAGCAACGACGTCGTCCGCCCGTTCGAGACCCGGCGCGAGCTCGCGATGGGCGCAGCGCTGGATCGGCTGCACTCCGGCCTCATGGTCGGCGAGATCTGGCACGACGAGGACCCGCTCGCGCACGAGCACTACGGCAACGCCTACGTCCGGATGAAGGGCTCGGCGCGGCTGGTCCGCAAGGAGCACCCGAACAGCTCGCGCAAGATCGACTCCGTCGTCGGCGACGCCCTCGCCTATGAGGCGCGAGCGGAGGCGCTGGCCGCCGGCTGGACCGAGACCCCGAAGCACTCCGGCGAGGCCGTCTTCTGGTGAGAGAGAGGTAACCCGCGTGCTGAGTCAGACAGGTGCGGTCGACGCGGCACGCGCGATCCTGGAGGGCGCCCGGACGCAGGAGGCGGAGCGGCTGGCGAAGATTGCCGCCGCGATGCGTCCGACTCGGCCAGGCTCGGAGGCGAGCTCGATCCACGTCGCCCCGGACGCCTCGCCGCTGGTCCGCAAGCTCGCGCAGAAGAGCGAGACGAACTTCCTGCCGCTCGTCCTGGACACCTTCTCGCAAGTCCTGAAGGTCGACGGCATCTACTCCTCGACCGCGCGCACGGACCGGTCCGGCGCCTGGGAGCACTGGCAGCGGAACGGGATGGACGCCCGGCAGACCGGTGTCCATCGGACCGCGCTCCAGTACGGCGTCAGCTACCTGACCGTCCTGCCCGGCGACACGGGACCGGTGATGCGCGGGCGGTCGCCGCGGTCGATGACGGCGCTGTACCAGGACCCGGCGGACGACGACTGGCCGATGCAGGCGCTCGACGTCGACCGGAGCCTCCTGAAGCTCTACGACGAGACGCACGTCTACTTCATCGGGCACGAGAACAAGCCGGCGAGCGGTCTGGCGAGCCTGTCGCCCCAGCTTCCGTCCTACCGCGACCTCCACTACATCGAGGCTCGCCGGCATGACGTCGGCGTGACGCCGATCGTCCGCTTCCGGGACCGGATGCTGCTCGACGGCGAGGAGCAGTACGGGCTCGTCGAGCCGCTCCTGAAGATTCAAGAGCGGATCAATCAGACGACCTTCGAGATGCTCGTCGCGCAATACTTCGCCGCCTTCCGGCAGCGGTACGTCATCGGCTGGGTGCCGAAGAGCGAGCAAGAGCGCTTGAAGGCGTCCGCGTCGACGATGTGGACGTTCGACAAGGACCCGGACAAGATGAAGCTCGGGGAGTTCGAGGTCACGCCGCTGACTCCCTACATCGAGAGCAAGAAGTCCGGGCTCTACGACCTCGCCGCAATCGCGCAGGTCCCGGCGCAGAACCTCGGCGTCGACGCCCTGTCGAACATCTCCGCGGAGGCGCTGGCCGCGCTGGAGGCGGGCAAGGACCGGAAGGCGGACGAGATCTCGACCTCCTTCGGGGAGTCCTGGGAGCTCGCCCTCCGGACCTGCGCCGCGCTGGCCGGGGACCGGGTGACGGCGGAGGACTTCGGCTCCGAGGTCCGCTGGAAGGACGCGACCGCGCGCTCCTTCGCGCAGACGGTCGACGGTCTCGGCAAGCTGGCGACGATGCTCGACGTCCCGAAGACGCTCCTCTGGGAGGACGTCCCGGGCTGGAGCTCGACCCGCGTCGAGCGCGCCCGGCAGCTCCGGGCGCGGGAGCAGACCGACCTCCTGGCCGCGATGGGCAGCGATCTTGGCTACGCCCCGCCGGGCTGAGCTCCGCTCGACGGAGCTGCGCACCGCCGGCGAGGCATCGGCGACCGCCGCGGTCCGCCTCTTCGGCGCCGCCGACCTCGACGACCCGGTCGCCTCCTGGCGCACCCTCGGCCCGCCGCTGGCCGCGACCGTCGAGGCCGGACAGCGGGCCGCGGTCGGGGGTGCCCGGAGCTACGTCGAGGATGTCCAGGTCGTCACGGCCCCCGACGCGACCCGCGCCGCGCGGGTCGCCGTGGACGGGCTGGTCGGCACCGCGGCGGACGGCCGGGACCTCGACGCGCTGCTCTACCGACCCTTCGCGACCGCGACCCGGGCTGTGCGGCTCGGCGCGAGCCCGCTCGACGCCCGCCGGCTGGGCGCGACGTCGCTGCATCGCATCGTGAAGACGACCGTCTCCGACACGGGCCGGGCCGCGGAGCGGCTGGAGCTCGCCGCTTTTCGGACCAGCGGCTACGTCCGGCAGGTCGAGTACCCGGCCCGCTCGCGCTGCATCGTGCTGGCCGGGAAGTGGTTCCGCTGGAACCGCGGCTTCGAGCGGCACCCGGAGTGCGACTGTGTCCACGTCCCGGCCCGCGAGGACGTCGCCGGGGACTTCACGACGGACCCGCGGGCCGCCTTTGACGCCCTCGACGCGGCGGAGCAGGAGCGCGTCTTCACCCCCGCCGGCGCCGAGGCGATCCGCGCGGGCGCGGACCCGGCGCAGGTCGTCAACGCCCGCCGGGGCGCGGCCGGACTGGCGCCCTCGTTCGGCCGCCTGACCGCCGAGGAGGTCACCAGCCTCCGCGACGGCCTCCAGCGGGGCCGGCTGAGCACGGTCACGCTCTACGGCCACCCCGCGCCCGAGACCCTCGCCCTGCTCGGCGCGACCGGCGCGCGCGTCCTGCGCACCGACCGCGACGGGGACGTCGCCGTCGCCGGGAACGGCGCCGCGCTGCGGACCCTCGTGCGCGGCTCCGACCCCGCCGACGCCGAGCGCCGCGCCCGGCACACCGCGGGGTGAGGGGTGACAGGCCGCCCGCCCGACTGTTAGCGTCGTCAACAGTTGAAGCTGCAAATTCCTCGCTCGGGGTGGTGTCCGGCGACCGCCCGGGCACCCCTGCGCCCCGTGCGGACTCGTGCAGCTCGACGCGTCCGCACCTCCCCGATCCGCCGACCGAGAGGACGCCCCCGTGCGCCTGCCCGCTCCCCTCCGCGACCTGGCCCTCCTGCTCACCCGCGTCGCCGTCGGCGTCGTCTTCGTCGCCCACGGCTGGCAGAAGCTGTCCACCAACGGCATCGAGGGCACCGCGGCGTTCTTCGACTCGGTGGGGATCCCCGCCGCGACCGCCGCCGCCTGGGTCTCCGCCCTCGTCGAGCTGGTCGGCGGCGCGGCCCTCGTCGTCGGTCTCGCCGTCCCCGTCGCCGGGCTGCTGCTGCTCGCGAACACGGTCGGCGCGTTCGTCTTCGTCCACGCCGGCTCCGGCCTCTTCGTCGACCAGGGCGGCTACGAGCTGGTCCTCGTGCTCGGCGCCGTCAGCCTCCTGCTGGCCGCCGTGGGCGCCGGGCGGTACAGCCTGGACCACCTCGTGCTGGGCCGTCGCCGCACCACCGAGCGCGTGCCCGCCTGAGACGACCACCGACCGGACAGGACCGGCTCGTGCCGCTCGCGTCACGGGCCGGTCCTGTCCGGGGCGCCTGGCAGGCTGTCGCCGTGCCCAGCAGGACCCCCAGCCGCGCCCGCGCCGCCGCCCCCGGTGTCGGGGCGCACGACGTCGTGCCCGCCCCCGTCGTCCTGCTCACCGGCGGCGAGGACCACCTCGCCGACGTCGCGCTGCAGACCCTGTTGGCCAAGCTGCGCGCCGCCCACCCCGACCTGGAGCGCACCGACGTCGCCGCGGCCGGCTACCAGGCCGGCCAGCTGGCCACCTGGACGTCCCCGTCGCTGTTCGACGAGCCGTCCCTCGTCCTCGTCGACGGCGTCGACGCCGCCAGCGACGCCTTCGTCACCGACGTCCTGGCCTACCTGCCCGCGCCCAGCGAGACCGTCGTCCTCGTCCTGCGCCACCGCGGCGGCAACCGGGCCAAGAAGGTCCTCGACGCCGCCCGCGAGGCCGGCGCCACCGAGGTCGCCTGCCAGCCGCTCAAGCGCGACCAGGACAAGGTCGACCTCGTGCTGGCCGACGTGCGCCGCGCCCGCCGCCGCATCGACGTCGAGGCCGCGCGCGCCCTGGTCGCCGCGCTCGGCGGCGACCTGCGCGAGCTCGCCGCGGGCCTCGCGCAGCTGCTGTCCGACACCGAGGGGACCGTCACCACCGCCGACGTCGAGCGCTACCACGGCGGCCGGCGCGAGGCGTCCGGCTTCGAGGTCGCCGACGCCGCCGTCGAGGGCCGCGCCGGCGAGGCCCTCGCGCTCGTGCGGCACGCGGAGGCCACCGGCGTGCCCGGCATCCTCGTCGTCGCCGCGCTCGCCGCCCGCCTGCGCCAGCTCGCCCGCGTCGCCTCCGCCGGGCGCGGGCGCAGCGCCGACGTCGCCCGCGACCTCGGCATGGCCCCCTGGCTCGTCGACAAGGCCCGCCGCGACCTGCAGGGCATGTCGCCGGAGGGCCTGGCCGAGGCCGTCCTCGCCGTCGCCGCCGCCGACCACGCCGTCAAGGGCGGCGGAGAGGACCCCCGCTACGCCCTCGAGCGCGCCGTGCGGGTCACCGCCCAGGCCCGCGAGCGCTGAGCAGCCCCCGGCCGACGCAGCGCAGGACGGGCACCCGACCCCGGACGCGACGGAGGCCGCACCCCGAGGGGGTGCGGCCTCCGTGCGGGCGCGGACGCGCGGGGCTCAGAGCCCCGCAGCGGCCTTCGCGATGGCCGACTTGCGGTTCGCGGCCTGGTTCTTGTGGATGACGCCCTTGCTGACGGCCTTGTCGAGCTTCTTGCTCGCCAGCTTCAGCGCCGTCTGCGCCTTCTCGGCGTCGCCGGCGGCCGCGGCCTCGCGGAACGCGCGCACCGCGGTGCGCAGCTCCGACTTGACGGCCTTGTTGCGCAGGCGCGCCTTCTCGTTGGTGAGGATGCGCTTCTTCTGCGACTTGATGTTCGCCACGTGCGGTGTCTTCCTGTCGTCTGAGGGGACTCGTCCAGAGGGCGGTCCGGGCACCGGGGACTCCGGCGTGGGGGTACCGGGGAGACGGTGTCGGTCCGTGACCTCCGCGCACCGGCGAAGGCGTCGTCAAGCCTAACAGCCGTCACCGCCGCTGGCGGGCCCCGGCCGCAGCCGCGAGCATCGGGACGTGAGCGGGCAGCGGGAGCCGGACGGGCGCTGGGGCGGCAGCGGCCGCTGGGTCGAGGGTGAGCGGGTCTTCGGCCCGCCCTCCGGCACGGTCGACCCCGACTGGGTCGCCGGGATGGTCGTCGACCGCGGCACCGCACCCGGCGCCGACCGGGTCGCCCTGGCGCAGGCCGTCCAGACGGCGTGGGAGGCGCGCGCCGACGGCGCCGACCGGGCCGGGCAGGAGCAGGCGCTGCGCGACGCCGGCGTGGACGCCCCCACCGCCGACGCGGTCCTCGCTGCCCTCGACGACTTCGTCGCCTCCTACGGCACGGGCTGACCCCGCTCCACCGCCGTCCAGGCACCGCCCGGCCGCCGCGCGTTTCCCCGCCCGGGGCGGGGGTAGGTCGCCCTCGTGAAACCGGTGAGCGAGCAGGTGGTCGTCGTCCTCGGCGCGTCCAGCGGGATCGGCCGCGCCACGGCGCTGGCGCTGGCCCGCGAGGGCGCGTCCGTCGTGTGCGCCTCGCGCGGCGCGGAGGCGCTGGGGACCCTGGTGCGGGAGGTGGAGGAGGCCGGCGGAACCGCGGTCGCCGTGCCCACCGACATCACCAACCCGTACGCGCTGGAGGCGCTCGTCCAGGCCGCCGAGGGCCGGTACGGGCGCGTGGACACGTGGGTCAACGTCGCCGGCGTCAGCGTCTACGGCAGCGTGCGCGACGTCCCGCTGGAGGACTTCCGCCGCGTCCTGGAGGTCAACCTCCTCGGCCACGTCGCCGCCACCAAGGCGGCCCTGCCGGCGCTGGAGCGCGCCGGCGGCGGGGTCGTCATCGGCATCGCCTCCGCAGAGGGCGCCCGCGCCGTCCCGCTGCACGCCCCCTACACGGCCTCCAAGTTCGCCCTGCGCGCCTTCTACGACGCGCTGCGGGTCGAGCTGGCGCAGGAGGGCTCGCCGGTGCGGGTGACGACCCTGCTGCCCGCCGGCATCAGCACCCCCTTCTGGGAGCGCTCGCGCAACCTCACCGGCGGGCACCTGACCAAGCCGCCGCCGCCGGTGTACGCGCCCGAGCTCGTCGCCGCGGCCGTCGTGCGCGCGGCCACCCACCCGCGCCGGGAGGTGCCCGTCGGCGGCGCCGCGTACGGGTTCATCCTCGGGCAGCGGATCAGCCCGGCGCTGACCGACGCCCTCATGAGCCTGGTGATGCGCCGCGCGCAGACCAGCGACCGGCCCGACACGGGCACCGACGTCCTGGACCGGCCCGCGCCCGGCCCCGGGCAGGTGCGCGGTGACCACCCCGGGCACGTCGCCCGCCACAGCCCCGCCACGGCGCTCGCCGCGCGGCTGCCGCGCCCGGGGGAGCTGCTGACCGCCGCGCGGGCCCGCCTGGCCCGCTGACCGCCGCGCGGGCGGGCGGGGCGGTCGCGGTCCTGCGCGGGCGGGAGCGCCCCGCCCGCGCGTGCGACGATGGACGTCCGCACCCGCTCGACGAGAGGCCGACCCCGCCCGTGTCCCCGATGGCCGCCGACGCACCGGTCCCCGCCGCGACGCCGCCGGACCGGCTGCGCAACTTCTGCATCATCGCCCACATCGACCACGGCAAGTCGACGCTGGCGGACCGGATGCTGCAGCTGACGGGCATCGTCGACGAGCGCGCCATGCGCGCGCAGTACCTCGACCGCATGGACATCGAGCGCGAGCGCGGCATCACCATCAAGTCGCAGGCCGTGCGCATGCCGTGGGGCGTCGGCGACGTCTCCTACGCGCTCAACATGATCGACACCCCCGGGCACGTCGACTTCACCTACGAGGTCTCCCGCTCGCTGGCCGCCTGCGAGGGCGCGGTCCTCCTCGTCGACGCCGCGCAGGGCATCGAGGCGCAGACCCTGGCGAACCTGTACCTCGCCATGGAGAACGACCTGGAGATCATCCCGGTCCTCAACAAGATCGACCTGCCGGCCGCGCAGCCGGAGAAGTTCGCCGAGGAGCTCGCCGGCCTCATCGGCTGCGAGCCGGAGGACTGCCTGCGCGTGTCCGGCAAGACCGGTGAGGGCGTGCCCGCGCTGCTGGACCGCATCGTCGAGCGCATCCCCTCGCCCGTCGGGGACGCCGACGCCCCCGCCCGCGCGATGATCTTCGACTCGGTCTACGACACCTACCGCGGCGTCGTCACCTACGTCCGCGTCATCGACGGCCGCCTCAGCCCCCGCGAGCGCATCGCGATGATGTCGACCAAGGCGACGCACGAGCTGCTGGAGATCGGCGTCAGCTCCCCGGAGCCGACCCCCTCCGACGGCCTCGGCGTCGGCGAGGTCGGCTACCTCATCACCGGCGTGAAGGACGTGCGCCAGTCCAAGGTCGGCGACACCGTCACCAACGCGCACAAGCCCGCCTCGACCGCGCTCGGCGGCTACCGCGACCCCAAGCCGATGGTCTTCTCCGGCCTGTACCCCATCGACGGCTCCGACTACCCGCTGCTGCGCGACGCCCTCGACAAGCTGAAGCTCAACGACGCGGCCCTGTCGTACGAGCCGGAGACCTCCGTCGCCCTCGGGTTCGGGTTCCGCATCGGGTTCCTCGGCCTGCTGCACCTGGAGATCGTCCGCGAGCGCCTCGAGCGCGAGTTCGACCTCGACCTCATCTCCACCGCCCCCAGCGTCGTCTACGAGGTGACGATGGAGGACGGCAAGACGGTCACCGTCACCAACCCCTCGGAGTTCCCCGGCGGCAAGGTCGCCGAGGTCCGCGAACCCGTCGTGCGCGCCACGATCCTCGCGCCCAGCGACTTCATCGGCGCCATCATGGAGCTGTGCCAGCAGCGCCGCGGCGACCTGCTCGGCATGGACTACCTGTCCGAGGACCGCGTCGAGATGCGCTACCAGCTGCCGCTCGCGGAGATCGTCTTCGACTTCTTCGACCAGCTGAAGTCCCGCACCCGCGGGTACGCCTCCCTGGACTACGACGTCGACGGCGACCAGGTCGCCGACCTCGTCAAGGTCGACGTCCTCCTGCAGGGCGAGCAGGTCGACGCGTTCAGCGCGATCGTGCACAAGGACAAGGCGTACGCCTACGGCGTGCAGATGGCCGGCAAGCTCAAGGAGCTCATCCCGCGCCAGCAGTTCGAGGTGCCCATCCAGGCCGCCGTCGGCGCGCGCATCATCGCGCGCGAGAACGTGCGCGCCATCCGCAAGGACGTCCTCGCCAAGTGCTACGGCGGTGACATCACCCGCAAGCGGAAGCTGCTGGAGAAGCAGAAGGAGGGCAAGAAGCGGATGAAGATGGTGGGGCGCGTCGAGGTCCCGCAGGAGGCCTTCATCGCGGCGCTGTCCTCGGACGCGGCGGGGGACAAGGCGAAGGCCAAGAAGTAGGGGTCGCTCGCGCGGTTCGCGCGGTTCGCGCGGAGGTCGCGGACGGGGTGCGGTGCGGTCCGGGGACGCCGTCTCTCCGCCCTGCGCCCGGCCTCGTGCGGCCGTCGGGCGGGGTGGACGGGCGCGGGCTCCGGACGACGGCGTCCCCGGACCGCACCGCCCTGCGGCCGGTGGTCGCCCCGACCGGTCCGGATGGGGTCGCGTCCGGGTCGTCGGGGCAGCGCCGCGGCGGTGCGGGTCAGCCCTCGAAGGCGGCGCTGACGGTCACGGTGCCCGGCGGCACCTCGGTGAACCCGCCGTCGCGCACGTCGACGCGCTCAGCGGCGGGCGCGACGGGCGCGCCGGTGATCACCCGCACACCGAACCCGCCGGCGCGCCAGGCGGCGACGGCGTCCGCCGGCAGCTGCTCCCACGCCAGCTGGGCGGCGTGCCCGACCTGCGCGGCGGCCTTGCCCGTCGTCATCCGCACGTCCGGGCACAGGCGCACGGTCAGCAGGTCCGCGGCGGGGGAGGGGACGACGAGGCCCTCGGGGTCGGGCAGGTCGAGGCCGCCGACCTGCAGGGGGCGCAGGACGTCGGGGACCTCCTCGCGCCGGTGCGGGGCGAACGCGCGGACCGCGGCGTCGCCGCTGCGGGCCTCCACGTGCGCCAGCTGCCCGGTGCGCTCCCAGCGCACCCCGCGGGCCCGGCGGGTGATCTTGCGGATGCGGCGGTCGCGCCACGCCCGCACGGGCGCGGCGAACTCCCCCTCGGGGTCGGTGGTGCGCTCGTCGGTCAGCAGCAGGACGACGGCGCGCGCCGCCGCGACGAGGACGTCGGTGTGCGCGGGCAGCGGGTCGCGCTCGACCCGCGCCACGAGCGAGAGCGCCCACGCCTCGTCCTCGTCGGGCGGCGTCCAGCCGGTCGCCGGTGGCCCGGTGGTGCTCACTCGGCGAGCAGGTCGGCGAAGCGCACGCCGTCCAGCAGGTCGGCGCCGGGGACGTCGCCCTCCATCCGCCACGCCACCTCGTACGCGCCCGCGCGCAGCCGGTGGCTGGTCAGCCGCTGCGCCTCGAGGTCGGCGAGCCAGTACTCGCCGATGCCGTGCTCCTCGTACAGGACCCGCTTGGTGCCCCGGTCGCGCAGCCGCGTCCCCGGCGACTCGACCTCCACCACGAGCAGCACCGCCTCGGGCTCGTAGTACAGGGGTGGTCGCGGTCCGGTGACCAGGGACAGGTCCGGCACCACGTACCGCTCCGGGCCCAGCCGCGGGACGCGCAGCCCGACGCCCGTCTTCACGAGGCACCGTCCGCGGACCCGGGGCGCCAGCAGCGCCTTGAGGTTGTCGAGCACGTCCTGGTGCTCGGGCGTCGGGGGAGGCGTCACGACCAGCTGCCCGTCCAGGACCTCGTAGCGGAAACCGTCGTCGGGCAGGCGGGCGAGGTCCTCGAACGTCCAGTCCCGGTGCAGGAGGTCGACCTCCGCGGGACCCGGCTCGGCTGCCACGCCGCTCATCGTAGGAGCCGCCCGCCCTCAGGCCCGGCGGCGCCGGCGGGCGGTGACGATCTGGAAGACGCCGTAGGCGGCCAGCCCGAGCGCCACGAGCAGCAGCAGGACGGTGCCGTACGGCTGCGAGGCGATCTCGCGGAACGCGGCGTCCAGACCGCGGGAGCGGGCCGTGTCGCCCGTGGAGGAGATGACCACGAGGACGCCGACGACCGCGAACGCGACGCCGCGGGCCACCCAGCCGGCGACGCCGAGCGCCCGCAGCGCGGGGCTGAGGACACCCTCGACCTTCTCCTCGAACTTCTTCTGCACGCCCCGCACGACGAACGCCACGCCCACGGCCACGACGACGAGGCCGGCCACGACGAGGACCGCGGCACCGCCGGGCGCCTCCAGGACCCGCTGCGTCAGGCTCTGCTGCTGCTCGCCGGCGGAGGTCCCGCCGCCGACCAGGACGCGGACGGTGGACACGCCCAGGGCCAGCGCCACGACCGCCTTGGCGGCCGCGGACAGCCGCCGCGACGTCTCCTCCCCGGTGACCGCCTCGACGACCTGCCAGGCCACCATCGCCAGGAACCCCAGCGCCAGCAGCGCCAGCAGCACGGTGCCGAACGGCTGCTCGGCGATGCGCTGCAGGGCGCCGGTGGAGTCGGCGCTCTCGCCGCCGGACCCGCCGAGGGCGACCTGCGCGGCCAGCCAGGCGACCAGCAGGTACACCACGCCCTCGGCCGCCACCCCGGCCCGGCCGACCTGCTTGAGCGTCCTGCGGTGCCGCTGCGCGAACCGCTCGCCCTGCGCCGCTGCGTCCTGCGCGCCGGCCTTGGCGCTGCGGGTGGACATGGTGCCCTCCTCCTGCCCGGCGGCGCCCGGGTGCGCCGCACCTGTGCGGGCGAGGGTCCCGCGGACGGGCCCCGCGCGCACCCCGGGACGGCCGGGACCCCTCCCGCGGTGGGCGAGACTGGAGGGGTGCCGAGCGCCCTGCCCGACGGCGAGCCCGTCCCCGCCGACGGGGCCCTGCCGCCCACCGCCCTCGCGGGCGCCGCCGACCGCACCTTCGGCGTCTACCTGCACGTGCCCTTCTGCCGGGTGCGCTGCGGGTACTGCGACTTCAACACGTACACGGCCACCGAGCTGGGCGGCGGCGCCTCGCAGGCCTCCTACGCGGACACGGCGCTGGCCGAGCTGGACCTGGCCGCCCGCGTCCTGGCGCCCGCCCGGCGCCCGGCGTCCACCGTGTTCGTCGGCGGCGGCACCCCGACGCTGCTGCCGTCCGGGGACCTGGTGCGCCTGCTGGACGGCGTGCGCGAGCGCTTCGGCCTGGAGGCGGACGCCGAGGTCACCACGGAGGCCAACCCGGACTCCGTGACGCCGGAGTCGCTGGCGGAGCTGCGCGCGGGCGGGTTCACGCGCGTGTCCTTCGGCGTGCAGTCGGCCGTGCCGCACGTGCTGGCGGTCCTGGAGCGCACCCACGACCCCGAGCGGGTCCCGTCCGTCGTGCGCTGGGCGCGCGAGGCCGGTCTCGCCGTCAGCCTGGACCTCATCTACGGCACGCCGGGGGAGTCGCTGGACGACCTGCGCACCAGCCTGGACGCGGCGCTGGCGTGCGCGCCGGACCACGTCTCGGCCTACGCCCTGGTCGTCGAGCCGGGCACCAAGCTGGCCGGTCAGGTGCGCCGCGGCCTGGTGCCGGCGCCCGACGACGACGACGAGGCCGCCAAGTACGAGCTGGTCGACGAGGTCCTGACCGCCGCCGGGTACTCCTGGTACGAGGTGAGCAACTGGGCGCGCGGTCCCGAGCACGCCTGCCGGCACAACCTGGCGTACTGGCGCGGCGGCGACTGGTGGGGCGTCGGGCCGGGCGCGCACAGCCACGTCGGCGGGGTGCGCTGGTGGAACGTCAAGCACCCGGCCGCGTACGCGCAGCGGCTGGCGTCGGGGGAGAGCCCCGCGCACGCCCGCGAGGTGCTGGACGCCGGTGACCGGCACGTCGAGGACGTGCTGCTGCGCTCGCGCCTGGCGGAGGGGATCGAGCTGGCGGCCGTGACCGGGCCCGGCCGCGCCGCCGTCCCGCAGCTGCTGGCCGACGGCCTGGTGCGCCCCGTCGGCGCGGGGTTCGCCCGCGTGGCCCTGACCCGCCGCGGGCGCCTGCTGGCCGACACCGTCGTGCGGGCCCTGCTCGCCGACTGACGACCGCCCCCACCCGCGGTGGTCGTGGACGGGTGGACGCCCGACCGTCCGTGATCACCGCGGGGGAGGGGGAGGCGGTTCGCCCGGGTCACCACGTGCGGGGACGGGCGTGATCGGCTGTCATTCGTCCTGTGAGCGCGCGACGGACGAGCAGGACCCGCCGGTGACCCACCGGCCGCCTCCCGTCCGCCCGCCCGCCGTCCGGCGCCCCGCCGACCCCCGGCCCCGCGGGCGCCGCCGCCGGCGGAGCCGCACGTGATCCTCGTCGCCTCCCTCCTCGCCCTCGCGGTGCTCGCCGCGCTCAGCCCCCTGCTGGCGCGGGTGCTGCGCCGCGAGACCGGGTACGTCCTGGCCGCCGGCTTCCTCGCCGTCGCCGCCCTCCTGCTCACCGAGGCCCCCGCCGTCCTGGACGGGCGGGCCGTCGAGGCCAGCGCCGAGTGGCTGCCCTCCCTCGGCGTGAGCTTCGCGCTGCGCCTGGACGGCGTCTCGCTCGTCTTCTGCCTCGTCGCGCTCGTCGTCGGCGCCCTCGTCATGGCGTACTGCTGCCGGTACCTGGGGGAGGCCGAGGCGCGCGGGCCGGTCTACCCGCTGCTGGTGGTCTTCGCCGGGTCGATGGTCGGGCTCGTCCTGGCCGACGACCTCGTGCTGATGTACGTGTTCTGGGAGCTGACCACCCTGTGCTCCTTCGCGCTGGTCTCCACGGCCGGCACGGCCGCCGCCGGGCCCGGCCGCCAGGCGCTGCTGGTCACCGTCGCCGGCGGCCTCGCGCTGCTCACCGCGGTGGTGCTGCTCGTCGTGGCCACCGGCACCACGCGCGTCTCGGAGATCCTCGACGACCCCGGCGCGGTCCTGGCCTCGCCGCTGGCGGTGCCCGTCGGAATCTGCCTGGCGCTGGCCGCGTTCACCAAGTCCGCCCAGCTGCCCTTCCACTTCTGGCTGCCCGGCGCGATGGTCGCCATGACGCCCGTCAGCGCCTACCTGCACGCCGCGACCATGGTCAAGGCCGGCATCTACCTGCTGGTGCGGGTCAGCCCCGTCTACGCGAGCCAGGACTGGTGGACGCTGCTGCTGCTGGCCGTGGGCCTGTCCACCGCGCTGGCCGGCGCGGTGCAGGCGCTGCGCGAGCACGACCTCAAGGCGATGCTCGCCCAGTCGACCGTCAGCCAGCTCGGCCTGCTCGTGGCCGTCATCGGCGTCGGCACCTCCACCGCGCTGGCCGCGGCCCTCCTGCACACCATGGCCCACGCGCTGTTCAAGGCCACCCTGTTCATGCTCGTCGGGATCGTCGACAAGCAGACCGGCAGCCGTGACGTGCGCGAGCTGTCGGGGCTGTGGCGGGTCATGCCGTTCACGGCCGCCTGCACGGGCGTCGCGGCCCTGTCGATGGCCGGGGTGCCGCCGCTGCTGGGGTTCGTGTCCAAGGAGTACCTGTTCGAGGGGTTCCTGTCCGCCGACGTCCTGCCGTGGGCCGGGCCCGTCGCGGCGGGCCTGGCCGTGGCCGCCTCCGCGCTGACGTTCGCGTACGCCGCGCGCATCGTCTACGACGCCTTCGGCGGGCCCACCCTGCAGGCCCGGCTGCGCGACCCGCGCCCGGCGTTCCTGGCCCCCGCCGCGATCGCCGCCGTCGCCGGCCTGGCCCTCGGCCCGGCCGTGGCGCTCTTCGACCCGGTCGTGCGCTCGGCCGCCGCGGCCGCCCTGCCCGGCGGCGACCCGCCCGAGGTCTACTTCTGGCACGGCTTCGGGATCGAGCTGGCCCTGTCCGCCGTCACCGTCACGATCGGCCTCGTCCTGTTCCTGGCGCGCGACCCGGTCGACGCCGTCCTGCACCGCCTGCCCGACCCGTGGGGGCACCGCGGCTTCGACCGCCTGCACGCCGGGCTGCTCGCCCTCGGCGGCGCCACCCGGCCCCTGGACGAGGCCGGCGGGCGCGCCGGGCACCTCGCCCGGCCCCTGGCGGGGGTCGTCGTCCTCGGCGGCGCCGGGCTCCTGGCCGCCGGTGCCCTGGGCCCGGCCGCGCCCCGCACCACCGACGTCGACCCCGGCGAGTGGCTGCTCATCGGCCTGCTCGCCGCGGGCGTCCTCGGCGCCGCCCTCACCGGCTCCACGCTCGTGCTCGTCGCCCTCATCGGCGTCGTCGGCCTGTTCGTCACCCTGTGGCTGCTGCTGGCCGGCACGGTCGACGTCGGCACCACCCTGCTGCTGGTCGAGGTGCTCACCACCGTCGCCCTCGTGCTCGTCGTCCACGGCGCGCCGTCGGCGCTACCGCGCTCGGGCCGCGGGCGCCGCCTGGGCGCCGGCGTCCTGGCCCTGGCCGCCGGGGCCGTCGCGCTGGCCGCCACCGCCGCCTCCACCGGCCGGCGCGAGCGCTCGGGCGCCGGCACTTTCTTCGTCGAGAACGCCGAGGCCCTCACCGGCGGCACCAACGTCGTCAACACCGTCCTCGTCGACTTCCGCGGCGTCGACACGTTCCTGGAGAGCGTCGTCGTCGGCGTCGCCGCCCTCGGCCTGCTCGCCCTGCGCGGGCGCGCCCCCGTGCGCCACGGCCTGCCCGACCCGCACGCCCACGAGCGCTCGTCGGTCCTGGGCCTGGAGGACGTCGTCCTGCGCGTCAGCCTGCGCCTGCTCGTGCCCGTCATGCTCGTGCTGTCCCTGTACCTGCTGTGGCGCGGGCACGACGAGCCCGGCGGCGGGTTCATCGCCGCGCTCGTCGCCGGCACCGCCGTCGTCCTGCGCTTCCTGGCCGGCGAGCCGGACGGCGTGCGCACCGAGCGCGGGCGCGCCCTGCTGGAGCCGCGGCTGCTGGCCGGCGCCGGGACGCTGCTGGCCACGGCCGTCGGCCTGGCGCCCGTCCTGACCGGCGGGGCGCTGCTGACGCCCTTCGACGTGCCGGGGCTGTCCGCCGTCGGGATCAGCTCCGCGCTGCTGTTCGACCTCGGCGTCTACCTGCTCGTCCTCGCGCTGGTCACCGCCGTGGTGCGCTCCCTGACCCCCGACGAGGCCGACCCCCGCGAACCCGACCACCCCGACCACCCCGAGCACCCCGCAGCGGCGGGGCGCGCCGAGCCCGCCGCCGCGGGGGACGGGAGCGCGCGGTGACCACCCCGATCGTCGTCGGACTGCTCGTCGCGGGCGGCACGTACCTGCTGCTGCAGCGCGGGATGCTGCGCGTCGTCGTCGGCTTCGTCCTGCTCGGCCACGCCGCCAACCTGCTGCTGCTGGCCGCCGGCGGGCCCGCCCTGCGCGGCGTGCCGTTCGCCCAGGAGGGCCTGGACGAGGGGACCGCCGACCCGCTGCCGCAGGCCTTCGTCCTCACCGCCATCGTCATCGCCTTCGCCATCACCGTGTACCTGCTCGGCCTGCTGCGCGCCGGGCGGCCCGGCCCCGAGGACGGCGGCGGCACCCCGCCGCCGGGCGAGGAGGACGCGGCCGCGGCGCGCGGCGGCCGGGGCAGCCACCGCGCGGACCACCGCGGCGACCCCGAGGCGGAGGGCTGGACGTGAACGCGCTGCTCGTGGCCCCCGTCGCCCTGCCGCTGCTGGTGGCGGCCGTCCTGCTGCTGCTGCGCGGGCGCCTGGACCCCCGCGCCGGGACCGTCCTCGCCGCCGCCTGCACCGCCGTCGTCGTCGCCCTCGGCGCGGTCCTGCTGGCCCGCGCCCTCGACGGGCAGGTGCCCGTGACCCAGCTGGGCGGGTGGCCCGCCGGCATCGCCGTCGTCCTCGTCGCCGACGCCTTCAGCGCCCTGCTGCTCGTCCTCACCTCCGCGGTCGTCCTGCTCGGCCTGCTGTACGCGTTCGGCACCGGCGAGGCCGGCTCGGAGATGTTCGCCCCGCTCGTCCTCGTCGTGTCCGCCGGCGTCTCCGGCGTCCTGCTGACCGGCGACCTGTTCAACCTCTTCGTCTTCGTCGAGGTGGTCCTCGTCCCCAGCTACGTGCTGCTGCTGCTGGCCCGCGGCGCCCGCGCCGTGGGGCCCGGCCGCCTGTACGTCACCGTCAACCTGCTGGCCTCCACCGTCTTCCTCGCCGGCACCGGCCTCGTCTACGGCGTGGCCGGCACCGTCCAGCTCGGCGAGCTGGCCGGCGCCGCCCGCGAGGACGGCGCCCTCGCGCTGGCCGCGGCCCCGCTGCTGCTGGCGATGGCCGTCAAGTCCGCCGTCGTGCCCCTGCACACGTGGCTGTCGCCCACCTACGCCGCCGCCGGGCCCGCCGTCGTCGTCCTCTTCTCCGGCCTGCTCACCAAGGTCGGCCTGTACGTGCTGTTCCGCCTGTACGCCGTCCTGTACGACGGCGACGACCGCTGGCTGCCGGTCGTGCTCGTGCTGGCCGTCCTCACCACGGTCTTCGGCGTCCTGCGCGCCGTCGGCGAGCACGGCGCCCGCTCCGTCCTGCTCTCGCACGCGGTCAGCCAGATCGGCTACGTCCTCGTCGGCCTCGGCCTGTTCACCGTCGCCGGGCTGTCCGCCGCGACGTTCTTCCTCGTGCAGTACGTGCTCGTCAAGGCCGCGCTGTTCATGGTGTCCGGGGCGGTCGAGCGCCGCTGCGGCACCGACGAGCTGTCGCAGCTCGGCGGGCTGGTGCGCACCCAGCTGCCGCTGGCCGCCGCCTTCGCCGCCTCGGCGCTCGCCCTCGTCGGGGTGCCGCCCACCTCCGGCTTCGTCGCCAAGCTGCAGCTGGCCACCGCCGCGGCGGCCGCGGGCGCCTGGTGGGTGCTGGCCGCCGTCGTCGCCGTCAGCTTCGTGACGCTGGTGTCGATGCTCAAGCTGTGGAACGGCGTCTTCTGGGGCGAGCCCGGGCCGGCGTCCGGGCCCGCGGCGCGGCCGGCGGAGGGTGCGGGCGGCGGCGCTGTCGCGGTGGCCGCCCCGGCGCGCCCGTCGGCGCTGCAGCGCGCCGCGCTCGTCGGCCCGCCCCTGCTGCTGGCCGCCACCGCCCTCGTCCTCGGCGTGGCCGCCGGACCGCTGCTGAGCGCCAGCGACGCGGCCGCCCGCGCCCTGGTCGACACCGGCGCCTGGGTCGCGGCGGTGACCGCCCCGTGAGGCCCCTGCGCCGCACCGCCGGGCAGGCCGGTCGCCTGCTGTCCTTCGCCGCGCACTACGCGTGGCACTTCCTCGTCGCCAACGTCGTCGTCGCCCGCGAGATCGTCACCCCCGGCTCCCAGCTGGCGCCGGCCGTGCTGCGCTTCGAGCTGCGCTGCCGCACCGACGTCGAGGTCGCCTCCTTCATCGCCCTCGTCGGGCTGACCCCCGGCGCGCTCGTCGTCGGCTCCGACGACCGCCGCGAGCGCGGCGAGCCCGTCGTGACCCTCGTGCACCTCCTGCACGCCCACGACCTGGACGCCGAGCTGGCCGAGCTGCGCGACCTGGAGACGCGCATGCTCGCCGCCTGGCGCCGCGACCCCGGCGACGTCCCCACCCCCCAGCGCGCGGGAGGACCCTCGTGATCGTCGACGCCGCCCTCGTCGTCCTGGCCCTGTGCCTGGCCGCCGCCACCTGGCGCGTGCTGCACGGGCCCACCGACGCCGACCGCGTCCTCGGCGTCGACTTCGGCTTCATCGTCGTCCTGGCGGCCGTCGCGCTGCTGTCGCTGCGCCTGGACGCCGCCCCGCTGCTCGACCTCGTCCTCGTCGGCACGCTCGTCGGCTTCCTCGCCACGGTCGCGCTGGCCCGGCTCGTCGCCCGGAGGCGCGCGTGATCCAGACCGTCGTCGGCCACGCGTCCGTCGTCGTGGGCACCCTGCTGCTGGGCATCGCCGCGCTCGGCGTGGTCCGCCTGCCCGACGTCTACACCCGCACCAGCGCCGTCGCGAAGGCCGCCGGCCTCGGCCTGGTGCTCGTGCTGCTGGGCGTCGCCGTCCTCGTCCCCGGGTGGGGACCCGTCCTCGTGCTGCTGGTCGCGGTCGCCCTGCAGCTGTTCACCGTGCCCATCGGCGGCTTCGAGATCGGCCAGGCCGCGCGCGTGGCGCGCGCGCCCGTCACCGACCGCACCGTCCACGACGACGCCGAGCTGCCCCGCCTCGACGACCTGCGCTGAGCCGCCCGCCGCTCAGGCCCGGGCGAGCAGGTAGGTGGTGTAGCCGGCCCACGCCAGCAGCATCAGCGAGCCCTCCAGCCGGGTGATCCGCCCGCCCGTGCGGGCCAGCGGCAGCAGCAGCACGGCCGCGGCGATCATCACCGGCAGGTCCAGCTGCAGGGAGGGCACCGTCACCGGCAGCCCGTCCGGGGCGACGACCGCCGTCAGGCCCGCCACCGCGCCGATGTTGAACAGGTTGCTGCCCAGCACGTTGCCCACGGCGATGCCGTGCTCGCCGCGCGCCGCCGCCAGGACCGAGGTCACCACCTCGGGCAGCGACGTGCCCACGGCCACGACCGTCAGGCCGATGGCCAGCTCGCTGACCCCGAGGTCCGCGGCGATCGACGTCGCCCCGCGCACCAGCAGCTCCGCGCCCAGCACCAGCGACCCCGTGCCGACGACGACCAGCGCGAGGTCGCGGACCACCGCGCGCGCCGCCGGCCGCGGCCGCGGTCCCGGGGTCAGCTCCCCGTCGGCGGGCTCCTGCCCGGCCGAGCGGCGCTCGCGGTGCACCGTCCAGGCGACGTGGGCGGCGAGCAGGACCACCAGGACGGCGCCGTCGACGGTCCCGACCCGCTGGTCGAGGGCCAGCAGCAGGAGGAGCACCGAGAAGCCCACGACGGCGGGCAGGTCGGTGCGCAGGACGCTGCGCTGCACCGGCACCGGGGCCACGACGGCCGCCAGGCCGAGCACGACGAGGACGTTGACGGTGTTGCTGCCCACCACGTTGCCGACGGCCAGCGGCGCCGCCCCGGACAGGGCCGCCCCGATCGAGACGGCCAGCTCGGGGGCGCTGGTGGCCATCGAGACCACGGTGAGGCCGACGACCAGCGGGGAGACGCCCAGGGCGCGGGCCAGCCGCGAGGCGCCCCGCACGAGCCACTCACCGCCCACGGTCAGGGCGACGAGCCCGCCGAGCAGGAGGGCGGTGTCCACCAGCACGCGCCGATGCTCCCAGCCGCCGCCCCCGCCCGCCCGCCGCCCCGCCGCACCCCGCACGACCTCGCTCGCCCCCTCCGTGATCTTGCAGGGACTCCCAGCGAGATCACGGCGATCACGGACGCGTGAGGGCTCACCCGTCCGTGATCACGGCGAGGAGGCGCGAGGGTTGGGGGAGGGGCGCGGGGGAGGGGCGCGGGGGAGCGGGGCGGTCGCTACGGTGCCCGGGTGCGCCTCGCGGTGAGCCTCGGCTACCTGACCGGCGCGGACGTGGCCACGGCGGCCGCGGACGCGCTCGCCCTCGCCCGCGCCGCGGAGGACGCCGGGTACGCGGCCGCCTGGGTCGCCGAGGCCTACGGCTCCGACGCCCCGACCGTCCTGGGGTGGCTGGCCGCGCGGACGTCCCGCATCGACCTCGGCTCCGCCGTCCTGCAGGTGCCCGCGCGCAGCGCCGCGGCCACCGCGATGACCGCCGCCACCCTCGACGGCCTGACCGGTGGCCGCTTCCGCCTGGGGCTGGGCGTCTCCGGCCCGCAGGTGGCCGAGGGCTGGCACGGGCAGCGCTTCGACGCGCCGCTGGCGCGCACCCGCGAGTACGTCGAGGTGGTGCGCACCGCGCTGGCCCGCCGGCCCCTCGTCCACGAGGGCGAGCACCTGACGCTGCCGCTGCCCGGAGGGCGCGGCAAGCCGCTGCGGCTCATGCTGCCGCCGGTGCGCCCCGACCTGCCCGTCTACCTGGCGGCCGTGGGCCCGCGCAACGTCGCCCTGGCCGGGGAGGTCGCCGACGGGTGGCTGCCGGTGTTCTTCGCCCCCGACGCCGCGGACGAGCAGCTGGAGCGGCTGGCCGCCGGCCGCGCCCGCCGCGTCCCGCGCGAGGGCGAGCCGGCCTTCGACGTCGCCCCGACGGTGCCGCTGCTGCTGACGAGCGCGACGGGGTCGGCCCGCCGGGACGCCGAGGCGCCCGTCCGCGCCTACGCGGCCCTCTACCTGGGCGGCATGGGCAGCCGCACCCAGAACTTCTACGCCGCCCTGGCCCGCCGCCTCGGCTTCGGCGCCGACGTGGACCGCGTGCAGGACCTGTACCTGGCCGGGCACGCCCGCGAGGCCGCCGCCGCCGTGCCCGACGGGTTCCTGGACGCCACCTGCCTCGTCGGCACCCCGGCCGCGGTCCGCTCCCGCCTGGACGCCTACGCCGCCGCGGGCGTCACGACGCTGTCGGTGCTGCCGCTGGCGCCCACCCGCGAGGAGCGGGTCGCCGCGCTGCGCGCGATCGCCTGAGCCGCGCCCGGACGCACCGCGGCCCCGCCCGGCGGGTGCCGGACGGGGCCCTGGTGCGGTGGTCGTGCGGTGGTGCGCCGGTCTCAGCGCACGAGGCGGAAGATGCCGGGGTAGCGGTAGGCGCGGCCCTGGCTGGCGGCCACGGCCGCCATGATCGACAGGACCAGGCCGATCAGGTAGGGCACGCCGGTCGCGACCAGCAGGAACGAGCCGATGCCCAGGGTGGCGAACGCGATGATCCCCGTGATGATCCCGATGACGAGCGAGTACACGACCATCGCGATGTTGAGGTTCAGCGCCTCCGCGGAGTGCTCGCGCACGAACCGGCTGCGGTCCTTGAAGACCAGGAAGACGACGAGCGGCCCCAGGAAGGGCAGGCCCACCAGCCAGGCCGCCAGCCAGGACAGGTGGCCGGCCAGCGCCCAGGTGCGCTCGCTGCCCGGGTCCATCGCCGCCAGGCCGCCGGAGCCGTACTGCTCGGTCCGGCCGGACCACTGGGGGTGCTGCGGCTGGCCGTAGCCCTGCCCGTACGGCTGCCCGTACTGCTGGTCGTAGCCCTGCCCGTACTGCTGGTCGTGGCCGCCGTGCTGCTGCTGCTCGGGCTGGCCCCACTGCTGCCCCGCCGGCTGGTCTCCCGCGGGCGGCTTCGTGAAGTCGGGTCGCTGGGACCCGTACGGGTCGCTCACGGTTCCTCCAGGGTCGGTGGGCGCCCCCGCCGCTCGGCGGGAGCACTCCGATCCTCGCACCGGCGCGCGCCCCTGTCGCGGGTCCGGCGGGCGGGCCATCCCGTCGGCGCACCCGGTCCACCCGGAGGTCGTAGGCGGCGCGCGCCCGGCCTCCGCCGCAGGGGGCGCGCGACCCCGAGCGGCCCCCGACCCGCCCCGGCCCGGGGTGCCTCAGGCGTCGGCGCCGTCGGCGGTCACGAAGTCGACGAGCTCCTCTACCCGCCCCGACAGGGCCGGCTCGAGGTCGGCGATGGTGCGCACGGTGCCGAGGATCCGCTTCCAGCCGTGCGCGACGTCCGCCTGGGTGGCGTGCGGCCAGCCGAGCTCGGCGAGGATCCCGTGCTTCCACGACGTGCCGCGCGGCACCACCGGCCAGCGCTCCCAGCCGAGGCGCTGCGGGCGCACGGCCTGCCACACGTCGACGAAGGGGTGCCCGACGACGAGGACGTGCGGGCTGCGGGCGACGGCGGCGACGATCCGCGACTCCTTGCTGCCGGCGACGAGGTGGTCGACGAGGACGCCGATCCGCCGGCCCGGCCGGGGCCCGAAGGCGCGCACGGCGGCGTCCAGGTCGTCCACGCCGTCGAGGACCTCCACGACGACGCCCTCCACGCGCAGGTCGTCGCCCCACACGCGCTCGACGAGCTCGGCGTCGTGGCGGCCCTCGACGAGGATGCGCGAGGCGCGGGCGGTGCGGGCGGCGGCACCGGCCACGGCCACCGACCCGGAGGCGGTGCGACCGGGGGCGGCGGGGGCGGCGGGTCCGCGCGGGGCCACGAGGCGCACCGGCTGCCCGTCCACCCAGAAGCCCGGCCCGAGGGGGAAGGTGCGGGTGCGCCCGCGGCGGTCCTCCAGGACGACCACGTGCACGCCGCCGCTCTTCTCGGTGCGCACGACGGCGCCGACCCAGCCGGTCTCGACGTCCTCCACGACGAGCCCGGTCACGGCGGTCTCCTCGCGGGAGGCGGGCCGGCGCGGGTGCGGGTCGCGGGCGAGGACGTCGGAGCCGTACCGGTCAGCAGCCACCCGGGCACCCTACGGACGCGGCGCGCCGCCGCCCGGCAGCGGGCGGCGCGTGTCCGGGGCGAGGTCTAGACTTGGCACTCACCCGTGCTGAGTGCCAGCGCGGGCGGTGGGACCGGGACGGCGAGCGGACGGGGGAGGTGCCGATGAGCGACGACCGGCGGCTGGCCGTGCTGCGCGCCATCGTCGAGGACTACGTGTCGACGCACGAGCCCGTCGGCTCCAAGGCGCTCGTCGAGCGCCACCGCCTGGGCGTGTCCCCGGCGACGATCCGCAACGACATGGCGGTGCTGGAGGACGAGGGCTACATCACCCAGCCCCACACCAGCGCCGGGCGCATCCCCACCGACAAGGGCTACCGGCTGTTCGTGGACCGCCTGGCCACCGTCAAGCCGATGTCGACGGCCGAGAAGCGCGCCATCCAGACGTTCCTGGACGGCGCCGTGGACCTCGACGACGTCGTGGACCGCACCGTGCGGCTGCTGGCGCAGATCACCCGGCAGGCCGCCGTCGTGCAGTACCCCTCGCTCTCGCGGGCGGCCGTGCGGCACGTGGAGGTCGTGCCGGTGGGCGGGCGCAGCGCCCTGCTGGTGCTCATCACCGACACCGGCCGCGTCGAGCAGCGCGTCGTGGAGCTGCGCTCGGCCGCCGACCCGGCCGCGCTGGTCACCTCGCTGACGGCCCTGCGGACCCGGCTGAACGCCGCGGTGGCCGGGCACCGCCTCCAGGAGGCCCGCGACGCCCTCACCGAGGTCGTCCAGCAGACCCCGGCCGGGGAGATGGCCGTGGCCGCGGAGGTCGCGGCGGCGCTGGGCGACTGCCTGACCGCCGGCCTGGCCGAGCGGGTGGTCATCGCCGGCACGTCCAACCTCGCCAAGTCCGGCCCGGACCTGGCCGCCTCCCTGGGCAGCGTCCTGGAGGCGCTGGAGGAGCACGTCGTGCTGCTGCGCCTGGTGCAGGAGATGGCCGAGGACGGCGGCGGGGACGGACTGGCCGTGCGCATCGGCTCGGAGAACCTGCACGTCGGGCTCACCGAGACGTCCGTGGTGACCACCGGCTACGGCGGCGAGGGGCGGGCGCTGGCCCGCCTCGGCGTCCTGGGCCCCACGCGCATGGACTACCCCACGACGATGGCCGCCGTCCGCGCGGTGTCACGCTACGTCTCGCGGATCCTCGCCACGTGAGCCCCGTGAGCCCGCCCAGGCGCGCGGCCCGCCCCCACCGACCGACCCGACAGGAGACCTGAGCGCCTCGTGAGCGACTACTACGACGTCCTCGGCGTCAGCAGGGACGCCTCGGCGGAGGACATCAAGCGCGCCTACCGCAAGCTGGCGCGCAAGCTCCACCCCGACGTCACGGACGACCCGGAGGCGGGCGACCGCTTCAAGGAGGTCTCCCAGGCCTACGAGACGCTGTCCAACCCCGACAAGCGGGCGCTGTACGACCGCGGCGGCGGCCAGCAGCCGGGCGCGGCCGGGTTCGGCGCCGGGTTCGGCTTCAGCGACATCATGGACGCCTTCTTCGGCCAGGGCGCCGGGGCGGGTGGGCGCGGGCCGGCCAGCCGCACCCAGCGCGGCCAGGACGCCCTCATCCGCGTCGACGTGGACCTGGCCGAGGCGGCGTTCGGCGCCGAGCGCTCCATCCAGGTGGACACCGCGGTGCTGTGCCCGACGTGCAAGGGCACCTGCTGCCAGCCGGGCACCAGCCCGCAGACCTGCGACATCTGCCACGGGCAGGGGCAGGTGCAGCGCGTCGTGCGCTCGCTGCTCGGGCAGGTCATGACGACCGCGCCGTGCCCGACGTGCCACGGGTTCGGCACGGTGCTGCCCTCGCCGTGCCAGGAGTGCAGCGGCGAGGGCCGCGTGCGCGCGCGCCGGCCGCTGACGATCCGCATCCCGGCGGGCGTGGACACCGGCACCCGCATCCAGCTGGCCGCGCAGGGCGAGGTCGGCACGGCCGGCGGCCCGCCCGGCGACCTGTACGTGGAGGTCCACGAGCGCCCGCACCCGGTGTTCACCCGCTCGGGCGACGACCTGCACTGCACGCTGGAGGTGCCGATGACGGCCGCCGCGCTGGGCGCCTCCATCCCGCTGGAGACCCTGGACGGCACCGAGGCCGTCGAGGTGCGCCCCGGCGCCCAGCCGGGCGAGCAGGTGACGCTGCGCGCCCGCGGCGTGGAGCACCTGCGCTCCACCGGCCGCGGCGACCTCGTGGTCACCCTGGAGGTGCGCACGCCGCGGGACCTGGACGACGAGCAGGAGTCGCTGCTGCGCCGGCTGGCGGAGCTGCGCGGCGAGGTGCGCCCGGCGGGCACGCTGCAGCCGGCCCACCAGGGCGTCTTCTCCAAGCTGCGCGACCGCTTCTCCGGCCGCTGACACCGCCGACCCGCCTCTGACCCACCGCTGACCGCGGGCCGCGCTCCCCCCGAGGGAGCGCGGCCCGCGGCCGGTTCAGCGGACCGTGACGGTCTTGGTGTCCGGCAGCGGCGCGGCGCCCTCGCCGCCGGACTCGTCCGGCGCCACGACGGTGACGGTGTAGTCCCCGGCCGGCAGCGCCGCCGTGAAGGAGAAGTCGCCCCACGTGCCGTTGGCGCCGGCCTGCACGGCGTCGCGCGCGATCTCGGTGCCCGCGGCGTCGGTGACCGTCCACAGCAGGGTGCCCTCGAACGCCGTGCCGGTGCCCTCCACGGTCACCGACCCCGGGGTGGCGGTCGACACGCCCGTGATCCACACCGGGGCCTGGACCTCGGCGCGCGGGGCGCGCGAGACCGTCTGGGCGACGGCCCGCCCGAAGACGGGCCGCCCGGCGGCCCCGTCCACGCGCACCTCGACGGGCACGTCCTGCCCGGCGGCCGCCGTCACCGTCCACACCAGCTGCTGCACGGCCAGGTCCGCGTCGCCGGTCTCCACGTCGCCGGAGACCGCCGAGGCGGCCACGTCGACGACCAGGCGCCCGTCGGCGGCGGTGACGCTCGCGCCGGCGTCGGGGCCGAAGGGGCTGGCGTAGTCCGGGTCGGCGGGCGAGCCGCCCAGCAGCGCCCGCAGGGCGAGCGTCGCGTCGTCGGCGCCGCCGGAGACGGGCACCCACTCGCGGAACAGCCGGGGGGAGCCGTCCCCGCCCAGCCAGTAGACCGGGACGCTGGCGGCGCCCGAGGGCAGCGCGGCACCGGCGGACGCCGGGGCGCTCGTGGCGGGCGCCGACGTCGGTGCGGCCGGCTCGCTCGTGGCGGTGCTCGGCTCCGCGGGCGCGGGCGCGGGCCGCGCCGGCTCGGAGGTCGGGGCGGCCGGCTCGGACGTGGCCGGCGCGGCCGGCTCGGACGTCGCCGACGTGGCGGCCGCGACGGTCGTGACGCTGTCGCCGCCGCGCTGGGTCAGGGCGAGGGCGCTGCCGCCCACGACGACGACGGCGGCCGCCGCGGCCACCGCCGTCCAGGCGCGGGTGCGGCGGCGGGAGGACTGGCTGGCCATGAGGATCTCCTGGAGGCGGTCGGGCGGGTCGACCGCGGCGGCGCGCGCGGCCATGGCCTCGCGCAGCGCCCGGGCGGTGGGGTCGGTGGCCGGGTCCGGCAGGGGGCCGGCGCCGGTGACGCCGGGCGCGTCGCCGTGGTCGGGCTGGTCGGGCTGGTCGGTGCCGCTCACGGGGTCTCCTCGGTCCGCACGGCGGCGCGCAGGGCGGCCAGCCCGCGGTGCGCGTGCGTCTTGACGGCCCCGCGGCTGACGCCCAGGGCCTCGGCGATGTCCTGCTCGGACAGGTCGGCGTGGTAGCGCAGCACGAGGACCTCGCGCTGGCGCGCCGGCAGGGCGTCCAGCGCCGCCAGCACGCGGCGGTGCTCGGCCGCGCGCAGCGCCCGCTCCTCGGGGCCCTCCGGCTCCGGGTCGGGCAGCGGGCGGTGCCGGTCGGCGACCTGGCGGTGCCGCAGCACGTCGCGGGCGCCGTTGACGACGGCCTGGCGCAGGTAGGCGGCCGCCGCGCCCGGGTCGTCCAGCCGCCGCCAGCGCCGGTGCAGCGCGACGAAGGCGTCCTGCACGACCTCCTCGGCGGTGGCGCTCTCCCCGAGCAGCAGGACGGCCAGGCCGACCAGGCGCCGCCAGTGGCCGGCGTACAGGTGGGCGACGGCCGTGTCGGCGTCCCAGCCGCGCGGGTCGTCCCCGGCGGGCCCGTCGACGGCCCCGTCGCGGGCGCGCACGAGCACCGGGCGGGCCTTGCCCCCGCCGGAGCCCCCGCCGGAGCGCCCGCCGCGCTCGGGGCGCGCCTCAGCCACGGCCGCACCCCCCGTCCTCCACGTCACACGAGTACGACGAGTGACCAGCGCTCACGGTTGACATCCAACCGGAGCGGATCGCGGCGGCGGGTGATCACCGCGCCCGGCGCGCCGCCCGGTAGCCTGCGGCCGCATGACCGACCAGGACGGACCCCCGGAGACCGGGGAGGGCGAGGCGTCCGGTGCGGCCCGCGCCCCCGACGACCTGTTCCTGCGGATCGTGGCGGGGGAGCTGCCCGCGACGATCGTGCACTCCGACGAGCTCGTCGTCGCCTTCCGCGACGTCGCCCCGCAGGCGCCCGTGCACGTCCTCGTCGTCCCGCGCGAGCGCTACGAGACCGTCGCCGAGCTCGCGGCGGCGGCCCCCGCGACGCTGGCCCGCCTCGTCGAGGTCGCCCAGCGCGTCGCCGACGCCGAGTGCGGCGGGCAGTTCCGGCTCGTCTTCAACTCCGGCCCCGCGGTGGGGCAGTCGGTCATGCACGTCCACGGGCACGTCCTGGGTGGTCGCGGCTTCACGTGGCCGCCCGGCTGAGCGAAGGGTTGGATGGTGCGCCATGTGCGGCTTGTGCGGTGAGGTCAGGTTCGACGGACGACCGGCGGACGTGTCCGCGGTCCAGCGCATGTCCGCGCCGCTGGCGTCGCGGGGCCCGGACGGGGAGGGGTACTGGGCGCAGGGGCGGGTCGCCTTCGGCCACCGGCGCCTGTCCATCATCGACCTGTCGGCGTGCGGGTCGCAGCCCATGGTGGACACGGAGCTCGGCCTGACGGCCGTGTTCAACGGGTGCGTCTACAACTACAAGGAGCTGCGGGCCGAGCTGCAGGGGCACGGCTACCGCTTCTCCTCGACCTCCGACACCGAGGTCATCCTCAAGGGCTACCACCGCTGGGGCACCGACGTGGTGCACCACCTGGTGGGGATGTTCGCCGTCGTGCTGCACGAGCGCGACAGCGGCCGCGTGGTGCTGTTCCGCGACCGCCTCGGCATCAAGCCGATGTACCTGGCCGAGACGCCGCAGCGGCTGCGGTTCGCCTCCACGCTGCCCGCGCTGCTGGCCGGCGGCGAGGTCGACACGACGATCGACCCGGTCGCGCTGCACCACTACCTGACCTGGCACGCCGTCGTCCCCGCGCCGCTGACGGTCCTCAAGGGCGTGCGCAAGCTGCCGCCGGCGACCGTGCGGGTCGTCGAGCCCGACGGCACCAGCCGCGAGCACCGCTACTGGGCGCCGGACCACGTGCGCCGCGAGGAGTTCGCCGGCTTCTCCGAGCGCGACTGGGAGGACGCGGTCCTGGAGGCGCTGCGCGTCGCGGTGCGCCGGCGCCTGGTCGCCGACGTCCCCGTCGGGGTGCTGCTGTCCGGCGGCCTGGACTCCAGCCTCATCACCGGCCTGCTCGCCGAGGAGGGGCAGACGGACCTGGCCACCTACTCCATCGGGTTCGAGGCCGTCGGCGGGCGCGAGGGCGACGAGTTCGCCTACTCCGACGTCATCGCCGAGCGGTACGCCACGAACCACCACCGCATCCGCGTCACGGGCGACGAGCTCGTCGGGGCGCTGGGGCACGCCGTGGGCGCGATGAGCGAGCCGATGGTCAGCCACGACGTCGTCGCCTTCGACCTGCTGTCCCAGCAGGTCTCGCAGACGATCCGCGTCGTGCAGTCCGGGCAGGGCGCCGACGAGGTGTTCGGCGGCTACCACTGGTACCCGCCGCTGGCGGGGGTGCCCGTCGAGCGGGGCGTCGAGGCGTACGCGAAGGCGTTCTTCGACCGCGACCACGCCCAGATGCAGCAGGTGCTGCGGCCGGAGTGGATGCCCGGCAGCGACGTGTCGCTGGAGTTCGTGCGCGAGCACTTCGCCCGCCCGGGCGCCGAGACCGCCCTGGACGCGGCGCTGCGCCTGGACACCGAGGTGATGCTCGTCGACGACCCGGTCAAGCGCGTGGACAACACGACGATGGCGTGGGGCCTGGAGGCCCGCGTGCCGTTCCTGGACCACGACCTCGTCGAGCTGGCCGCGGCCGTGCCGCCGGAGATGCACCTGGCCGAGGGCGGCAAGGGGATCCTCAAGCGGGTCGGGTACCGGGTCATCCCCCGCGAGGTCATCGACCGGCCCAAGGGCTACTTCCCGGTGCCGGCCATCACGCACCTGGAGGGCAAGGTCCTCGGCCTGGTCCGGGACGCCCTGTCCAGCGAGGCCGCCCGCCGGCGCGGGCTGTTCCGCCCCGAGTACGTGAGCCACCTGCTGGACGCGCCGAACGAGGAGCTGACCCCGCTGCGCGGCAACAAGCTGTGGCAGCTGGGGCTGCTGGAGCTGTGGCTGCAGCAGCACGGGGTGGACTGACCGGCCGGGGACGGGAGGCACCGCAGTGAGCACTGTCAGGGGACGCCGCCGCACCACCGTCGCGGGCCTGCGCCAGCGGGGGAGGGAGGCGCCGGCGATCTCCAGCCGCAGCTGGCAGCGCCCGCCCCGGCACCTGGTGCGGGACATGGCCGAGGACGTCGTCCTCGACATGGGCTGGGGGCGGCTGGTGTTCGGCCAGACGTTCACCGACCAGCGGGCCGTCGTCGACGCCCTGCGGGCGGAGGAGACCGGCGAGCGCGACATCGCCATGTACGTGCGCGACCCGCAGGTGCTCGTCGGCCTGGCCCCGCACGAGCTGTTCGTCGACCCCTCCTACACGTACCGCCTGCCGCTGCAGCGCTACCGCCCGCCCCGCGACCGCAACCCCGACGTGTTCGTGCGGATGGTCCGCGACCGCGCCGAGCTGGACGAGGTGAACCGGCTGTACGCGGCCAACGGCATGGTCCGCTCCGACCCGGACGTCATGTGGGCCAACCACCGCACCCGCACGTTCACCTACCTCGTCGCCGAGGACACCCGCACCCGGCGCATCGTGGGCACCGTCACCGGCGTCGACCACGTCCTGGCGTTCGGCGACCCGGACGAGGGCTGTTCGCTGTGGTGCCTGGCCGCCGACCCGCAGGCCGCCCCGCGCGGGGTGGGGGAGGCGCTGGTGCGCGTCCTCGTCGAGCGCTACGTCGCCCGCGGCCGCGCGATGCTGGACCTGTCCGTCCTGCACGACAACACCGGCGCCATCGCGCTGTACCGCCGGCTGGGGTTCCACCCCGCGCCGCCGGTGGTCGTCAAGCGCAAGAACCCCATCAACCGGCCGCTGTTCTCCCCGCAGCCGGACGGCCTGGCGCAGCTGAACGCCTACGCGCGCATCATCGCCGACGAGGCCCTGCGCCGCGGGGTGCGGGTGCAGGTCACCGACGCGCCCAGCGGGGAGATGCGCCTGACGTTCGGGGGGCGCTCGCTGCTGACCCGCGAGTCGCTGTCGGAGCTGACGAGCGCGGTGGCGATGAGCCGCTGCGACGACAAGCGCGTCACCCGCCGGCTGCTGGAGCGCACCGGGGTGCGGGTGCCGCGCGCGGTGGAGCTGGGCGAGGACCCGCTGTCCGACCCGGACGGGCTGGCGGCCGCGCAGCGGCTGCTGGAGGAGACGGGTCCCGTGGTGGTCAAACCCGCGCGCGGGGAGCAGGGCAAGGGCATCACCGTGGGCGTGGCCGACGCCGAGGGGCTGCGCCGCGCGGTGGCCGAGGCGGCCCGGTACTGCCCCGACGTCCTCGTCGAGGAGCTGGTGGCAGGGCAGGACCTGCGCGTGGTCGTCATCGACCACCAGGTCGTGGCCGCCGCGGTGCGCCGGCCCGCCGCCGTCATCGGCACGGGCACCGACACCGTCGAGGCGCTGGTGCGCAAGCAGAGCCGCCGGCGCGAGGCCGCCACTCACGGGGAGTCGCGCATCCCGCTGGACGCCGCCACCGAGGCCGTGGTGCGCGAGGCGGGGTGGGCGATGGACGACGTCCTGCCGCGCGGGCGGCGCCTGGAGGTGCGCCGCACCGCGAACCTGCACACCGGCGGCACCATCGACGACGTCACCGACGACCTGCACCCCGACCTCGTGGACGCGGCCGTGGCCGCCAGCCGCGCCATCGGCATCCCGGTGACGGGCCTGGACTTCCTCGTGCCGGACGTGTCCGGTCCCGAGCACGTCGTCATCGAGGCCAACGAGCGCCCCGGGCTGGCCAACCACCAGCCGCGGCCCACCGCGCAGCGCTTCCTGGACCTGCTCTTCCCGGAGACGCGCACGGGCTCGTGAGCCCGGTGCGGGCGGCGGCGCGCCCCGGGTGGTCCGCGCCCGACGGCGGCGGGCATCATCGGGCGCGATGAGCACCGTCGACCGCCACCTGCCGCGCAGCGCCGAGCCCAGCACCCGCCCCGGCGCGGTGCCCGCCGCCGGGCAGCGCCGGCAGACCGTGTCCGCCGCGGTCGGCGCCCCCAGCGGCACGCGCGACGTGGAGATCGACCGCGAGTACCTGACGACGACGCTCATGGAGATGCTGCGCATCCCCAGCCCGTCGGGGCGCACCGACGCCGTCATGCAGGCCGTCGGCCAGCACATCGACGCCCTGGGCCTGTCCTTCGACCTGACCCGCCGCGGGATCCTGCGCGCGACGCTGCCGGGGCGCACGAGCACCGTGCGCCGGGCCGTCGTCGTGCACGCGGACACCATCGGGCTGATGGTCAAGCGCGTGAAGGACGACGGCCGCCTGGAGGTCGTGCCCGTCGGCAGCCACAGCGCCCGCTTCTCCGAGGGCGCCCACGTGACGATCTTCACGGACGACTTCGACCGCGTGTACACGGGCACGGTCCTGCCGCTGAAGAGCTCCGGGCACACCTTCGGCGACGAGATCGACACCCAGGGCGTGGGCTGGGAGTTCGTCGAGGTGCGGGTGGACGAGCCCGTCGAGTGCGCCCGCGACGTCTTCGCCCTCGGCATCCAGGTCGGCGACTTCGCCGCGCTCGACGCCGCCCCGCAGATCACCCGCGGCGGGTACGTGAAGTCGCGCCACCTGGACGACAAGGCGGGCCTGGCCGCGTGCCTGGCGGCGCTGAAGGCGCTGCGCGACGCGGAGGCGCCGCTGGCCGTGAGCGCGCAGTTCCTCGTGACGATCGGCGAGGAGGTGGGTTTCGGCGCCACCCACGGCCTGGCCCCCGACGTGGCCGAGCTGGTGGCCGTCGACAACGCGGTGGTCGCCGAGGGGCAGAGCTCGCGCGAGGAGCTGGTCAGCGTCGGCATGCTCGACATGACCGGCCCGTTCGACTACCACCTCTCGCGCCGGCTGCACTCGCTGGCCCGCGAGCACGGGATCCCCGCCGTGCGCGACGTCTACAAGCACTACCGCTCCGACGCCGCGCCGGCGCTGGAGGCGGGCATCGAGGCGCGCGCGGCCCTGCTGGGGTTCGGGCTGGAGTCCAGCCACGGCCACGAGCGCACCCACGTCGACGGGCTGGTGGCGCTGGCGCGGCTGCTGGCGGTGTACCTGCAGAGCGGGCTGACGTTCGACGACTGGGACCGCGCGGACTTCGGCGACCTGGCCGACTTCCCCAGCGTCAGCGTGCAGCCGGCGCAGAAGGAGCCGCTGGACCGCACCGTGGTGCCCGACCGCGCCGAGGGCTGAGCCCCCCCGCGCGCGGCGGGCCCGCGCGTCAGGCCGGTGCGCGCTCGCGGGCGCCGCGCCGGCCGAACACCGCGACGCCGACCGTCACCGAGGCGAACAGCAGCACGCTCATCGCCAGCAGCAGCGGCCAGGAGCCGAACTGCGCCAGCAGCGGGATCGAGGCGGCCGTGACGAGCCCGCCGCCGAAGAACGGCTCGAACACCAGCTGCTCGTAGCCGAACGCCTCCATCGCCGGCGTCCTCGCCTCCGGGTCGGCCACGCGGATGAGGATGAGGCCGGTGGCGGTGACGCCCAGGGACTGGCCCAGGTCGCCGATCCCGCGCTCGAACCAGTACTGCGGGAAGATCCGCTTGGCCAGCACGAGGAACAGCCCCACGTTCCAGGCGACACCGGCGACGGCCAGGACCGCGAACGTGCCGAAGTTCGCCGCGATGGTCTGCAGCGACAGCGTCCCGAGGGCGCTGATGATCAGCAGGTCCAGCGCGATCCCCTGGATGCGCAGCATCATCCGCCGGTCGACGATGCCGGTGCTGTCGCGGCGGTCGACGACGACCTGCACGGCGATCCCGCCGATCATCGCCAGCGGGAACAGCGGCACGTGCTCCAGCAGCTGGACGGTGTCCGCCCACAGCGCCCGCTCCAGCGCCTGCAGCCCGGACAGCACCACGGCGCCCAGCAGCACCGCGACCGCGATTACCGCGAAGTGGATCGCGAGCGGTTCCACGGAGTTCGCGCGGACCGTCATCATCGCCGCGGGCGGCTGCTGCTCGCGCTCGTACAGCCCGCGCTGCTCGGCCAGCGACGTCCTCGCCCGGTCCTCCAGCACCTCCGCGCGGCCCGTGCGCACCGCCCAGTTGATGAGCCCGATGCCGATGACGACCCCGGAGACGACGCCGACGGTGGCCAGCCCGAGGGCGAGGTCCTGCCCCTCGGGGAACCCCAGGTCGCTGAACGTGGTGCCCAGCCCCGCGGCCGTGCCGTGCCCGCCCTCGAAACCGACCTCGATGAGCGCGCCCACCAGCGGGTTCGCGCCGAACACCGGCACCAGCAGCACCAGGGCCAGGACGATGCCCACGACGTACTGCCCGGCGCCCATGGCGACGCCGAAGCAGATCTGCGGGCCGGCCAGCCCGAGCGCGGTGCGCGGGGAGGGCAGGCGCTCGCCGAGGAACAGGGTGGCGAACACGACCGAGATGAGCAGCCCCGGCAGCTCGCTCCACACGTCCAGGACGGTCTGCGGCCACAGGCCCCCGGCCAGCGGCGCGTCCTCGCCGGCGAGCGCGGTGACGAGCGCGCCCAGCACGCCGGGGCCGACGAGCAGGGCGAGGATCCCGGCGATGATGGAACTGGGCAGGAACAGCTCCTGCGCCCACAGCGCCCGGATGCGGACGAGCTTGGCGGCCAGCAGCAGCACGCCCAGCAGGAGCAGGGCGAGGCCGACGTCGTCGGCGGTCACGGGCGCCTCCGGGTCTCGGGGCGCCGCGCCCGCGGCGGGCGCAGCGTGGTCGGGCGATCGCTCTGGCGGCGCGCGCCCCCCGGGATCAACCCCGCGCGGTCACGGTGCGGCGTCGATGTCGGCCCCGGCGGCGTCGGGCTCCTCGGCCCAGGCGCGCAGCCGCGCGGTCCACCCCGGCGCGCGGCGCACCGGCGCGCCGTCGAGCGCGACGACCTCGACCGCGCCGCGGACGCTGGAGACCAGCCACGCCCCGTCGGCGCCCGCCAGCTCCGCCAGCGCGAGCGGGCCCTCGGCGGTCGGCACGCCCTCGCGGGCGGCACCGGCGAAGACGGCCCGCTGGGTGGTGCCGGCCAGGATCCCGCTGGCCCCCGCCGCCGGGGTGCGCAGCGTCCCCGCGGCCAGCACCACGACGGTGGCCGTGGGCGCCTCCAGGACCTCACCGGCGGGCGTGGTGAACACGGCGTCGTCCGCGCCGCGGCGGGCCGCCTCGCGCAGCGCCGCGGTGTGCACGGCGTACGACAGCGACTTGACCCCGCCCAGCAGCCACGGCGCGGCCGCGTGGGTGTCCAGGGCCGTGCCGCGGTCCAGCGCCACGAGGCGCACGCCGCGCTCGCGGGCGGCCAGCACCTCGGCGCCCACCGGGCGCAGCGTCAGCAGCGCGGTGGGGCCCGCCGCGGCGGTGCCGCGCGTCAGGGTCAGCCGCAGCGCCGCCTCCGCGCCCGCCGGCACCTCCCGCGCCGCGGCCCGGGCCGCCGCCCGCCACACGTCCGCGGTCGGCGAGGTCAGGTCCAGGGCGGCGGCCGAGCGGGCCAGGCGCTCCAGGTGCGCGTCCAGCCCCAGCGCGCGCGGCGGGTCCCCGCCCAGCACGCGCAGCGTCTCGAAGCAGCCGTCGCCGCGGGTCAGGCCGCCGTCGTCGGCGCCGACCACGGCGGCACCGGGCTCGACCTCGTGGACGCGGCCGTCGCGCAGCAGGAGGGTGCGGGGGTCGGGTGCGGGGGAGCTCACGGCGGTCAGTGTGCCGCCGCGGTGCCGCCGCGCCCGCGCGCGGGCCGGTCCGGGCGCTCGGCGCGCGCGCCGGTGTCGCCGCCGGTCGTTAAGCTCGCTCGTGCAAGCAGCGCCGGCGGGTGGGCCGCCGGCCGGACCCGCGCACGGAGGCGAACGGCCCGTCAGGGCGCCCATGGCCAGCACCGACCCCACGACCCCCCGCTCGAGCGCCGGGCAGGAGCCCGCGGCCGCCGTCGAGCCCGCCGCCACCACCCGGCACGTCGTCGTCGTCCCGCCCGAGGTCAGCATGGTCTCGCTGCTGGGCGCGCGCGACGAGCTGCTGCGCGTGCTGGAGCGCGCCTTCCCCCGCACCGACGTCCTCGTGCGCGGCAACGAGATCACCCTGACCGGCAGCGCCGGTGAGGTGGCCCTCGTCGAGCGCCTCGTCGACCAGATGACGGCCGTCCTGGCGGCCGGGCAGCCGCTGTCGCCGGACGCGGTGGAGCGCTCGGTGGCGATGCTGCGCGCGCAGGCCGCCGGCACGGGCCAGGACCGCCCGGCCGACGTGCTGACGCTGAACATCCTGTCCAGCCGCGGGCGCACCATCCGCCCCAAGACGGTCAACCAGAAGCGCTACGTCGACGCCATCGACGAGCACACGATCGTCTTCGGCATCGGCCCCGCCGGCACGGGCAAGACGTACCTGGCGATGGCCAAGGCCGTGCAGGCGCTGCAGGCCAAGCAGGTCAACCGCATCGTGCTGACGCGCCCGGCGGTCGAGGCGGGGGAGCGGCTGGGGTTCCTGCCCGGCACCCTCACCGACAAGATCGACCCGTACCTGCGGCCGCTGTACGACGCGCTGCACGACATGCTCGACCCCGACTCGATCCCGCGGCTGATGGCCGCCGGCACGATCGAGGTGGCGCCGCTGGCGTACATGCGCGGGCGCACCCTCAACGACGCCTTCATCATCCTCGACGAGGCGCAGAACACCTCGCCCGAGCAGATGAAGATGTTCCTGACCCGCCTCGGGTTCGGCTCCAAGATCGTCGTCACGGGCGACGTCACCCAGGTCGACCTGCCGAGCGGCACCGACTCGGGCCTGCGGGTCGTGCAGGACATCCTCGAGGGCGTGGAGGACGTGCACTTCTCGCGGCTGACCAGCACCGACGTCGTGCGCCACCGCCTGGTCTCCGAGATCGTCGACGCCTACGGCCGCTGGGAGGAGTGGGGGGGGGGGGGGGGGGGGGGGGGGGGGGGGGGGGGGGGGGGGGGGGGGGGGGGGGGGGGGGGGGGGGCGGGTTGTGGCGGGGCGGGGGGGGGGTGTGGTCCC
>NZ_JBEUEI010000012.1:0-113796 GCF_041020755.1 Kineococcus terrestris
CCCCCCCCCCCCCCCCCACCCCCCCCACCCCCCCCCCCCCCCCCCCCCCCCCGCCCCCCCCCCGGGCCGCCGCCCGCCGGCGGGCCCCCCGCCCCCGCAGCCCGACCCCCCCTCGGCGGAGGTGCCGGGACCCGCGGCTGCGGGCCCCGGCGGGAGGTCACTTGAGGGTGACGGTGGCGCCGGCGCCCTCCAGGGCGGCCTTGGCCTTCTCCGCGGTCTCCTTGTTGACCTTCTCGAGGACGGGCTTGGGGGCGCCGTCGACGAGGTCCTTGGCCTCCTTGAGGCCGAGCGAGGTCAGGCCGCGGACCTCCTTGATGACGCCGATCTTCTTGTCGCCGGCGGCCTCGAGGATGACGTCGAACTCGTCCTTCTCCTCCTCGGCCTCGGCGGCGGCGCCACCAGCGGCGCCACCAGCGGCGGCCACGGCCACGGGGGCGGCGGCGGTGACGTCGAAGGTCTCCTCGAACTTCTTCACGAAGTCGGAGAGCTCGATGAGGGTGAGCTCCTTGAACGCGTCGAGCAGCTCGTCGGTGCTGAGCTTCGCCATGGTGTGGCGTCCTTCCTGATCAGGGGTGTCCGGCCGCGGAGGTCCCGCGGGCCGAGGGGTGGGAGCGGACGCTCAGGCGTCCGCGGTCTCGGCCGCGGGGGCCTCGGAGGCCTCGGCCGCGGGCGCGCCCGCGGCCTGCTTCTCCCGCAGCGCTTCCACGGTGCGGACCGTCTTGGACAGCGGCGCCTGGAACAGCGCGGCCGCCTTGGCCTGGGACGCCTTGAGGACGCCCGCGACCTTGGCGAGCAGGACCTCGCGGGACTCGAGGTCCGCGAGGGCCGTGACGTCGGCCGCGCTGATGGCGCGCCCGTCGAGCAGCCCGCCCTTGACGACCAGCTGGGGGTTGGTCCGGGCGAAGTCGCGCAGGCCCTTGGCCGCCTCGACGGGGTCTCCCCCGACGAAGGCGATGGCGGTGGGGCCGACGAGCTGCCCCTCGAAGGCCGTGACACCGGCCTCCTTCGCCGCGATGGTGGCCAGCGTGTTCTTCAGGACCGCGTAGGTCGTGTCAGGACCCAGCGCCCGGCGCAGCTGCGTGAGCTGCGCGACGGACAACCCCCGGTACTCGGTGAGCACCGCAGCGTTGGACTCGGTGAGCAGCGTGCGGATCTCCTTCACCGCGGCTGCCTTGTCAGCCCGTGCCATGGGCCCTCCTTCCTCGATCTCGGGGAAGCCGATCGGGCCCGGACGCACGAAACGCCCCGGCGCAGGCGCGCGGGGCGTCGGTCCCGGCGGGGCCGGGGCTGATGCTGAGCTCACCTGCGCAGGTCGCCCGTGGAACGGGACCTTCTGCCACCCGGGGGCGGCGACCGGCGGTCTTCGGTACCACCAGCCTACACGCCCGCGCGGGGTGCCCCGGACGCGGCGAGGGGGCGGCCCGCCGCTCGCGCGGACGGACCACCCCCTCGACCGGGAGCCGGACGGCTCAGGCGGTGGTGAGCTCCTCGGCGACACCGCGGGTGGCCGCGGGGTCGACCGGGACGCCCGGGCCCATCGTGGTGGAGATGGTCGCCTTCTTCAGGTAGCGGCCCTTGGACGCCGACGGCTTCAGCCGCAGCACCTCGTCCAGGGCGGCCGCGTAGTTCTCGACCAGCTGGCGCTCGTCGAAGGACACCTTGCCGATGACGAAGTGCAGGTTGGCGTGCTTGTCGGTGCGGAACTCGATCTTGCCGCCCTTGATCTCCGTGACGGCCTTCGCGACGTCCATGGTCACGGTGCCCGTCTTCGGGTTCGGCATCAGGCCGCGGGGGCCCAGCACCTTGCCCAGGCGGCCGACCTTGCCCATGAGGTCCGGCGTCGCCACGGCGGCGTCGAAGTCCAGGCGGCCCTTGGAGACCTCGTCGATGAGCTCGTCGCCGCCGACGATGTCGGCGCCGGCGGCCTCGGCCTGCGCGGCGCGCTCACCCACGGCGAAGACCAGCACGCGGGCGGTCTTGCCGGTGCCGTGCGGCAGGTTCACGGTGCCGCGGACCA
This sequence comes from Kineococcus terrestris, assembly GCF_041020755.1. Lineage (NCBI taxonomy): Bacteria > Bacillati > Actinomycetota > Actinomycetes > Kineosporiales > Kineosporiaceae > Kineococcus > Kineococcus terrestris. Next base: position 2,018 of record NZ_JBEUEI010000012.1, read on the forward strand.
TCTGGTCCGCCTTGCGCGGGTCGACGCCGAGGCGGAACGCGACCTCCACGGTCGCGTCGTACTTGGTCGTCGAGGTCTCGCGGGCGAGGCGGACGGCCTCGACCGGGCTGTACAGGGCGTCGCCGTCGATCTTCTCGACGGCGGCGCGGTAGGCCTTGCTGCGCTTCACGGTCTCTCCTCGTGGTGGTGGAGTCGTGGTCGTCGGGCCGCGCGCGGCCCTGCCACAGCCCGCGCGCCCGGTCGGGCGCGCGGGCGGGGCGTCCGGTGCGGACGCCCCGGAGGGGTCAGTCCTGGACGGTGATGCCCATCGACCGGGCGGTGCCGGCGATGATGCGGGCCGCCATGTCGACGTCCTTGGCGTTGAGGTCCTGCAGCTTCGTCTCGGCGATCTCGCGCACCTGCGCGGTCGTCAGCGAGGCGACCTTCTTCACGTGCGGCTCCCCGGAGCCCTTCTCCACGCCCGCGGCCTTCTTGATCAGCTCGGCGGCCGGCGGCGTCTTGGTGATGAAGGTGAACGAGCGGTCCTCGTAGACCGTGATCTCGACGGGGACGACGTTGCCGCGCTGGGCCTCGGTCTGCGCGTTGTACGCCTTGCAGAACTCCATGATGTTCACGCCGTGCTGACCGAGCGCGGGGCCGATCGGCGGGGCGGGAGTGGCCTGACCGGCCTTGATCTGGAGCTTGATGAGCCCGGCGACCTTCTTCTTGGGGGGCACGGTCGGTCCTCTCGGTAGCGGTGGGCGGCCTTATCGGTGCCCGCGGATCGGGCGACGACGGGTTGAGGCCGTCGTCCAGTCTACGCGGCGCGCGCGGTGGCGCCGGACGCGCGGCGAGCCCCGGCCGGAGGGGCCGGGGCTCGCGCGGGGCGGGACGCCTCAGATCTTGGCGACCTGGTTGAAGCTGAGCTCCACGGGCGTCTCGCGGCCGAAGATCGAGACCAGCACGGTGACCTTCTGGCGCTCGGGGGCGATCTCGGAGATCGTCGCCGGCAGCGTCTCGAAGGGGCCCTCCATGACGGTGACGGACTCGCCGACCTCGAAGTCCACGACCTTGGCCGCGGGGGCGGCCGCCGCCCCGGCGCCGCCCTCGGCGCCCGCCTTCGGCTTGGGCTGCAGCGAGGGGGCCAGCATGGAGAAGACCTCGTCGGTCGACAGCGGCACCGGCTGGTGGGTGTTGCCCACGAAGCCCGTCACGCCCGGGGTGTGGCGCACCGCGCCCCACGACTCGTCGGTCAGGTCCATCCGGACCAGGACGTAGCCGGGGATGCGCACGCGGCGCACGTTCTTGCGCTGGCCGTTCTTGACCTCGACGACCTCCTCCATCGGCACCTCGACCTGGAAGATGTAGTCCTCCATGTTGAGGCTGGTGATGCGGGTCTCGAGGTTGGTCTTCACGCGGTTCTCGTAGCCCGCGTAGCTGTGCACGACGTACCAGTCGCCGGGCATGCGCCGCAGCTTCTTGCGGAACTCCTCGGCCTCGTCGACGTCGTCGTCGTCGGCGCCGGCCGTCGCGGCGGCGGCCACGTCCTCGTCGGTGACCTCCTGGGCGGGGTCGGCCGCGACGTCCGCCAGCGGGTCCGCGTCGCCCAGGTCGCCCGGCTCGTCGCCCTCGACGGCGCCCAGCGCGTCCGCGACCGGCACGTCCGGGGTGTCGGCCGCCTGCTCGTCCGCCGCCTCGGCGTCGGCGGCGTGGTCGGCGCGCACGTCCTCGCCGCTGTAGCCGGTGAGCGCGGCGAACACGTCGTCGGGCTGGGCGTCGTGGTCGGACGAACGCTGACCGACGGAGGGTCCCCACTGCTCGGACACGGTGCTGACCTGCTTCCTCAGATGATCGGGAGACGGACGGGCCGGAGGGCCCGCGGCGTGTCCGTCAGGACCCGAACACCAGCAGGACGAGCCGGCCGATGCCGTAGTCCAGCGCAGACACGAAGAGCATCATCACCGACACGAAGACCAGGACGACGCCCGTGTAGCTGACGAGGTCCTTGCGGGTGGGCCAGACGACCTTGCGCAGCTCCTCGACGACCTGGCGCAGGAAGAGCAGGACCCCCGTGCGCTTCCGGGCGTCGGCGGGCTCCGCCTGCGCCTTCGTCGTCTGGCTCACGTGGACCCTGCCCCTCACCGTCGCCGGTGCTCGTCGTGCGGACGCGTCCTCGGCGGACGCCGGTGGTGCTCGCAGGGCAGGAGGGACTCGAACCCACAACCGCCGGTTTTGGAGACCGGTGCGCTACCAATTGCGCCACTGCCCTGTGCGGCTCCGAGCGCCCGGGGGCGCGCGTCACCACGGCGGAACGAGCCGCCGCCCGGCCACTGTAGGCGAGGACGGCGCCTCCCGTCGAACCAGCCCGGCACCGGGCCCGGTGACAGGATGGGCGCATGACCGCCGCGAGCTCCTCCGCAGCCCCGCCCGCGACCCCGGCGCGCCGCCGCGTCTCCGCCCGCGTCGCCGGCATCGCCGAGTCCGCCACGCTGGCGGTCGACGCGAAGGCCAAGGCGCTCAAGGCGGCCGGGCGCCCGGTCATCGGCTTCGGCGCCGGCGAGCCCGACTTCCCCACCCCCGCCGACGTCGTCGAGGCGGCCGCGGCCGCCTGCCAGGACCCCGCCAACCACCGCTACACCCCCGCCGGGGGCCTGCCCGTCCTGCGCGAGGCCATCGCCGCCAAGACGCTGCGCGACTCCGGCTGGGAGGTCTCCCCCTCGCAGGTCCTGGTCACCAACGGCGGCAAGCAGGCCGTCTACGAGGTCTTCGCCGCCCTGCTCGACCCGGGCGACGAGGTGCTGCTGCCCGCCCCGTACTGGACGACCTACCCCGAGGCCGTCCGGCTGGCCGGCGGCACCGCCGTGGAGGTCTTCGCCGGCCCCGAGCAGGGCTACCGCGTCAGCGTCGAGCAGCTCGAGGCCGCCCGCACGCCGCGCACCAAGGTGCTGCTGTTCAACTCCCCCTCCAACCCCACCGGCGCGGTCTACCCGCCCGAGGAGGTCCGCGCCATCGGCCGCTGGGCCCTCGAGCACGGCGTCTGGGTGGTCTCCGACGAGATCTACGAGCACCTCGTCTACGACGGCGCCCGCGCGGCCTCGGTGCCGGTGGAGGTGCCCGAGCTGGCCGACACCTGCGTCGTGCTCAACGGCGTCGCCAAGACGTACGCCATGACCGGCTGGCGGGTCGGCTGGCTCGTCGGGCCGGCCGACGTCGTCAAGGGCGTGGGCAACCTGCAGTCGCACCTGACCTCGAACGTCGCCAACGTCTCCCAGCGCGCCGCCGTGGCGGCCCTGACGGGCGGGCTGGACGCCGTCGCCCGCATGCGCGAGGCCTTCGACCGGCGCCGGCGCACCATCGTCTCGATGCTCTCGGAGATCCCCGGCGTCGAGTGCCCCCTGCCGCAGGGCGCCTTCTACGCCTACCCCTCCGTGCAGCAGCTCATCGGCAGGACCCTGCGCGGGCGGGAGATCACCTCCTCCGCGGCGCTCGCGGAGATCGTGCTCACCGAGGCCGAGGTGGCCGTCGTGCCCGGCGAGGCGTTCGGCCCCAGCGGCTTCCTGCGGCTGTCGTACGCCCTGGCCGACGAGGACCTCGTCGAGGGCGTCGGGCGCCTGCAGCGGCTGCTGGCCGAGGTCTCCTGAGCGCAGCCGCGACGACCCGCCGGCGTCCACCGGCCGGTGGACGCCGGCGCCCGACCCGTGGTGGTGCCGCCGGGGCCCCGCGCGGGGCACGCTCGGGGGCATGAGCACAGCGACCACCGCCGCGGGTCCCGCCGTGCGGGTCCGCGGCCTCGTCAAGCGCTACGGGCACCCCGTCACCGGCCACCTGGCCGTGGACGGCCTCGACCTCGACGTCGAGCGCGGGGAGTGCTTCGCCCTGCTGGGCCCCAACGGGGCCGGCAAGACCACCACCGTGGAGGTCCTGGAGGGCCACCGCTCCCGCACCGCCGGGGAGGTGCAGGTCCTCGGCGAGGACCCGGCCACCGCCGGCCTGGACTGGCGCGCGCGCACGGGCATCGTCCTGCAGAGCGCCACCGACGCCGCCGACCTGTCCGTGCAGGAGGTCGTGCGGCACTTCGCCGTCTACCACGCCGACCCCCGCGACCCCGACGAGGTCGTGGAGGCCGTCGGGCTGACCGGGCAGCGCCGCACCCGGGTGCGGGCCCTGTCCGGCGGGCAGCGGCGCCGGCTCGACGTCGCCCTGGGCATCCTCGGGCGCCCCGAGCTGCTGTTCCTCGACGAGCCCACCACGGGCTTCGACCCCGAGGCCCGCCGGCAGTTCCACGACCTCGTGCGCGCGCTGCGCGCCGACGGCACGACCGTCCTGCTGACCACCCACTACCTCGACGAGGCCGCCCAGCTGGCCGACCGCGTCGGCGTCGTGGCGCGCGGGCGGCTGCTGGAGGTCGCCCCGCCGGACCACCTCGGCGGGCGCGCGAGCCTGGGCGCCGTCGTGAGCTGGACCGAGGACGGCCGCCCGCGCGAGGAGGTCACCGCGGCGCCCACGGCCCTCGTGCGCTCGCTGCTGGAGCGCCCCGGCCTGCTGGTGGACGGCGAGGTGCCCGGCCTGCAGGTGCGCCGCCCCACGCTGGAGGACGCCTACCTCGCGCTGCTGGACTCCGCCGGCGCCGCCGCCGACGAGACCACCGACACCCCCGCCCCCGCTCCCACCCCGAGGAGGTCCCGGTGAGCAGCACCAGCACCACGGGCACCACGCCCGGCGGCGTCCCGGCCGCGGGGCGCGCACCGGCCCGGCGGCGCCCGTCCACGGCGCGGCTGGCGCTGGCCCGCGTGCGCCTGGAGCTGCTGACCAGCTCCCGCGAGCGCGACGCCGTCGTCTTCGTCTTCGCCTACCCCGTGCTCATGATGGTGATCTTCGGGGCGGTCTTCGGCGACCAGGAGCTGCCCGACGGCACGCCGTTCGCCCGCTACTTCCTGGCCGGCATCGCGGCCACCGCGATCGTCCTGACGAGCTTCCAGAACCTCGCGGTGACCATCGCCCGCGAGCGCGAGGACGGCACCCTGAAGCGGCTGCGGGGCATGCCCGTGCCGGTGAGCGCCTACGTGCTGGGCAAGGTGGGCGCGGTCCTGGTCAGCTCGCTGGCGCAGATGGTGCTGCTGCTCGCGGTGGCGCGCCTGGCCTACGACGTGCCGCTGCCCGCGGACGCCGAGCACTGGCTGCGCTTCGCGTGGGTGTTCGCCCTGGGCACGGTCGCCGGGTGCGTGCTGGGGATCGCCGCCTCCGCGCTGCCGCGCAGCGGCGCCTCGGCCAACGCGGTGATCACCCCGCTGGTCCTGGTGCTGCAGTTCGTCTCCGGCGTCTTCTTCGTCTACGGCTCGCTGCCGGAGTGGATGCGCAGCGTCGCCGAGCTGTTCCCGCTGAAGTGGATGGCGCAGGGCATGCGGGCGGCCTTCCTGCCGGAGTCGGCGGTGGCCGCCGAGCCGGGCGGCAGCTGGGAGCTGGGTACCGGGGCGCTCGTCCTGGCGGCCTGGGCGCTCGTGGGTCTCGTGGTGTGCCTGCGGACGTTCCGCTGGTCCCGGCGGGACGTGTGAGCGCCCCGGCGGCGGGGGTCCGCGACGCCCGCGCGGACGGCGCCTCGTGGTGGGTGCGCTCGATCGTCGGCTGGCACGTGGCGGCGGCGGTGATGCTCGGCATCGCCGTCGTCGTGCTGGTGGTCGTGCCGGGCGAGCGCCGGGCGCTGGCGGCGGCCGCCGTGGCCGCGGTGGCGCTGGCGTACGTGCTGCGCGGCGCGCGCAGCGCCACCGAGCGCGGTACCGGCCGCCCCTACCTGGTGGTGCTCGTGCTGGGGCTGGGCGCGGCGTTCGCGGGCCAGCCGGAGCTGAGCTTCCTGCTGTTCCTGGGCTTCCCGCAGGTGTGGCTGCTGTCGGAGACCACCCGCGAGGGCGTGGCCTGGACGCTGGCGCTGGCGGTCAGCGCCAGCGCGGGCCTGGTCGCCGGGTACGGGTCGCTGGCGCGCGCGCCGGGGGTGGCGACCTCGCTGGGCGTCAGCGTCCTGTTCAGCTGCGCGCTGGGCGTGTGGATCTCCAAGATCATCGACCAGAGCCAGGAGCGCGCCGAGCTCATCGCGCAGCTGGAGGCGGCCCGGGCGCAGCTGGCGGAGGCCCACCACGCCGCCGGGGTGGCCGAGGAGCGGGCGCGGCTGGCCCGCGACATCCACGACACCCTCGCGCAGGGGTTCACGAGCGTCCTGCTGCTGGCCCGCTCGGCGGGCGCGGTCGCCGACGACCCGGCGGCCGTGCGCGAGCGGCTGGGGCAGGTGGAGGACGCGGCCCGCGAGGGGCTGGCCGAGGCGCGCACCCTCGTGGCCGCGATGACGCCGGTGGCGCTGAGCGACGGCGGGCTGGAGCAGGCGCTGCGCCGGCTGGCGGAGCGGGTGTCGCGGGAGAGCGGGGTGGCGGTGGACGTGCAGGTGGAGGTGGACGCGCGGGACGGCGGCGCGCAGGGCGGGCTGGGCGGGCTGGGCGGGCTGGGGAGGCCCGGCGAGGTGGTGCTGCTGCGCGCGGCGCAGGAGGCGCTGGGCAACGTGCGCCGGCACGCGCGGGCCACCCGGGCGCGGGTGCGGCTGTGCGCAGGCGCCGACGGGGTGGTGCTGGAGGTCGTCGACGACGGGGTGGGCCTGCCGCCCGGCGCGGAGGAGGGCGGGCGCGGCTACGGCCTGGCGGGCACGCGCCGGCGGGTGGAGGAGGCCGGCGGCCGCTTCGACGTGGGCGGCGCCCCCGGCGGCGGGACGGTGCTGCGGGTGCGGGTGCCCGCCGGCGCGGCGGCCGCGGCGGTGGCACCAGGGGCACCAGGGGCACCAGCGGCACCCGCCGGGAGCGCGGGGGGCGGGGCGTGAGCGCGCCGGCCGGGGCGCGGGCCGCGGTGCGCGTGCTGGTGGCCGACGACCACCCCGTCGTGCGCGGCGGGCTGGAGGCGCTGCTGGCCGCCGCCGACGGGATCGAGGTGGTCGGCACGGCCGCCGACGGGCTGGAGGCCGTCGAGCAGGTGGCGCGGCTGCGCCCGGACGTGGTGCTCATGGACCTGCGGATGCCGCGGCTGGACGGCGCCGGCGCGACCGAGCGGGTGCGCCGCGAGCACCCGGGCGTGCACGTGCTGGTGCTGACCACGTACGAGACGGACGCCGACATCGTGCGCGCGGTGGAGGCCGGGGCGACGGGCTACCTGCTCAAGGACACCCCGCTGCCGCAGCTGCTGGACGCGGTGCGCTCGGCGGCGCGCGGGGAGACGGTCCTGGCCCCGCCGGTGGCGGCGCGGCTGGTGGCGCGCCTGCGCGAGCCGGCGCCGGAGGCGCTGACCCCGCGGGAGGTGCAGGTGCTGGCCGCGGTGGCCGAGGGCGCCACGAACGCCGAGGTGGGCCGGCGGCTGTTCATCGGCGAGGCGACGGTCAAGACCCACCTGCTGCGGGCGTTCGCCAAGCTCGGGGTGGACGACCGCACGCACGCGGTGACGGTGGCGATGGAGCGCGGGCTGCTGCCGCGCCCCGGGGAGCGCTGAGGGCGCCACCGCTCCCCCGGCTCGTCACCCGTGGACGTCACTCGCAGCCCTGGCAGACTCACGCAGCGTGCACCACCGTCCCGTGGAGACGCTGCCGAAGGCCCACCTGCACCTGCACTTCACGGGCTCGATGCGCCCGGCGACGCTGCGGGAGCTGGCCGCCGAGCACGGGGTGCGGCTGCCGCCGGCCCTGGACGGGCGGCGCGTGCTGTCGCTGTCGCCGGACGTGCGCGGCTGGTTCCGCTTCCAGCGGCTGTACGACGCGGCGCGCTCGTGCGTGCGCACCGCGGACGACATGCGGCGGGTCGTCCTGGAGGCCGCGCAGGACGACGCCGCGGAGGGCTCGCGCTGGCTGGAGCTGCAGGTCGACCCCACCACGTACGGCGCGCACCTGGGCGGCACCGTCCCGGCGCTGGAGGTGGTGCTCGACGCGGCGCGGGAGGCCAGCGCCACGACGCCGACGGCCGTGGCGGTCGTCGTGGCGGCCAGCCGGACCCGGCACCCGCTGGACGCGCGGGCCCTGGCCCGGCTGGCCGCCCGGTACGCGGGCGAGGGGCCGGGCACGGTCGTGGGCTTCGGGCTGTCCAACGACGAGCGGGCGGGCACGACCGCCGACTTCGCCGCGGCGTTCGACATCGCCCGCCGGGCGGGGCTGGCGTGCGTGCCGCACTCCGGGGAGCTGCTGGGGGCCGGCCACGTCGCGCACACCCTCGACGCGCTGCGCCCGGACCGGCTGGGGCACGGCGTGCGCAGCGCCGAGGACCCCGCCGTCCTGGAGCGCGTGGTGGCCGCGGGGGTGGCGCTGGAGGTGTGCCCGACCAGCAACGTGTCGCTGGGGGTGGCCCACGACCTGGGCAGCGTGCCGCTGCGGACGCTGCTGGACGCCGGGGCGCGGGTGGCGCTGGGGGCGGACGACCCGCTGCTGTTCGGCCCGCGGCTGGCGGCGCAGTACCGCAGCGCCCGCGAGGACCACGGCCTGGACGACGCGGGGCTGGCGGCGCTGGCGCGCTCCTCGATCAGCGCCTCGCGGGCGCCGGCGGACGTGCGGCGGGAGCTGCTGGCGGCGGTGGACGGGTGGCTGGCGGCTCCCGCGGACGGGTGAGCTGGTCGGGTGAGACGGCGCGGAGGGCTCGACGCCCCGGCCGCGGCGTGATTGACTCAATGAGTCATGTCATTGAGCACCCCGGTGCTCCCGCACCGGAGGTCCGCCCGTGTTCGCCGGTCTGCTCCTCGTCGTCCCGCTCCTGCTCCTGCTGGTCGCCGCCACCGTCGCCGCGGTCGTCGTCCTGGCCCGGCGCGTGCCGGCCGCCCGGCTGGACCCGGCGGTGGCCGCGGCCCGTCGGCACGCCGCGCTCGTCGCGGTGGTGGCGCTCGCGGTGACCGCGGCCGTCCTGCTCGCCGGGACGTCGCTGCGCCTGACGTGGCTGGGGGGCACGCAGGTGGTGGCGACCGTCCCGCTCGTGGCGGCCACCGCGCACGCCCTCGTCAGCGCCGCGGGCGCCGCGCTGCACCGGCCCCGGCGCGCCTCGGCCGTGCGCACCGCCCGGCTGGTCCCGCGCACCGTGCGCGAGCACGCCCCCCGGGTCCTGGCGCAGGCCACCACCGCCGCGGCGGCCGGCCTGCTGCTGGTCTGCGCGCTCGGTACCGCCCTGGCCGACGGCACGGGCCGTTCGGTCTCGTGGACCTCCCCCGACGGGGTCCTCGGGTCCAGCGCCGGGGCCTTCCCCGGCGCGTTCTACGCCGGCCCGGTCGCGGCCGCCGCCGTCGTGCTCGCGTCGGTGACGGCCCTCGTCGTGCGCGGCCTGGTGCGGCGCCCGGCCGTGCCCGGCGCCGACGCCACCACCGACGCGCTGCTGCGCACCGCCGCCGTGCACCGCGTCCTGCGCGTCACCCTCAGCGCCCTGCTCGGGACCGCGGGGGCGCTGCTCGTCGTCGGCGGCGAGGCGGCCGCCCGGGTCACCGGCGGCAGCTACGCCGTCGACGGGGTGTGGACCGTCGTCGCCGGCGACCCGCTGTGGCAGGTCGGCGGCGTGGTGGCCGCGGTGGCCGGGCTGCTCGCCGCGCTGGCGGGCGTCCTCGTCCTGGCCCTGCCCGCCCCCGGGCTGCGCCCCGCGCCCGGCGAGCCCGCGCCCGGCGAGCCGGTGCGCGCGTGAGCGAGCTGTCCGTCACCGTCGACACGGCCTCGGCCGTGCCCGTCTACGAGCAGCTGCGCCGGCAGGTGAGCACCCTCGTGGCCACCGGCGCCCTGCGCGCGGGCGACCGGCTGCCCGCGGCGCGGGCGCTGGCGGCCGACCTCGGCCTGGCCCTGGGCACGGTGCAGCGCGCCTACCGCGAGCTGGAGACCGCGGGGGTCGTCGCCTCGCGGCGGCGCACCGGCACCGTCGTCACCGCCACCGCCCCGCCCGTGGAGGACGACGTGCGCTGGGCCGCCGAGGGGTTCGTCGAGCGGGCCCTGCAGGCGGGGATGGACGAGGAGGACGTCCTCGACGTCGTGCGCGGAGCCCTGGCGCGCGCCCGGTCCCGCGCCCCGCTCACAGCGAGCAGCCGACGAGCACCGGCTCGTTGACCAGCTCGACGCCGAAGCGCTCGCGCACCCCGGCGGCGACCTCGCGGGCCAGCGCCAGCAGGTCCGCCGCGCTCGCCCCGCCGCGGTTCGTCAGGGCCAGCGCGTGCTTGGTCGACAGGGCCGCCGGGCCGGGCGCGCCGTGGCCGCGGCCGAAGCCGGCCCGCTCGATGAGCCAGGCCGCGGACGTCTTGACCAGCGGCCGGCCCTCCTCGTCCGTGCCCGCGGGGAAGCGGGGCGCCTCGGCCGGCAGGGCGTCCGCGCGCTCGGCGGGCAGCACGGGGTTGGTGAAGAAGGAGCCGGCGCTCCAGGTGTCGTGGTCGGACAGGTCGGCGGGGTCCCAGACCATGCCCTTGCCGCGGCGCAGCTCCAGCACCGCGCGGCGCACGTCGGCCGACGGCACGCGGTCGCCCACCTCGACGCCGAGGCGGCGGGCCAGCTCCGGGTAGGCGACCGGGGCGGAGGCGTCGGACAGCCGGAACTGGAACTGCACCTCCAGCACGACGTAGCGGCTCTCGGCGTGGCTGCCCGCCAGCGCCACCCGCTCGGCCTTCAGCCGCGAGGTGCGGTAGCCGAAGCGCAGGTCGGCGCCGGCGAAGGTGCGCTGCCGCCGCTCGACGCGGTCCCACGTGCGCACGGCGGCGAGGGTCTGCGAGACGTCCTGGCCGTAGGCGCCGACGTTCTGCACGGGGGTGGCGCCCACCGTGCCGGGGATCCCGGACAGCGCCTCCACGCCCGTCCAGCCGTTCGCCACGGCGCGCGCGACGAAGCCGTCCCAGCTCTCCCCCGCCGCGACGGTGACCACGGCGCCGCCGCAGGCGTCCTCGGACTCCAGCCGCACCCCGGTGGTGGCCACGCGCACGACGGTGCCGTCGAAGCCCTCGTCGGCGACCAGCAGGTTGGAGCCGCCGGCGACCAGCAGCAGCGGCTCGCCGGCCCCGTCGGCGGCGGCGACGGCCGCGACGAGCTCGTCGGCGGTGCGGGCCTCGACCACCCGGCGGGCCGGGCCGCCCACGCGCAGGGTGGTCAGCGGGGCGATGGCGACGTCGGTCGGCGCAGCGGTCACGGTCGGCCTCCCGGGCGGGTCAGGGGACGTCGGGTCAGGGGGCGTCGGGGACGCGGGCGGGCGGGGCCGAGCCCACGGTCACGGCGCCGGCCGGCGGGCGGGCCGTGCTGGACAGCGCCAGCGCGACCGCGGAGGCCGCGGCGGCGGCCAGCAGGGCGGTCAGGACGTCGACGTGGTCGGCGAGGAAGCCCAGCAGCGGCGGCCCGGCCAGGAAGGCCGCGTACCCGACGGAGGAGACGACGCTGACGCGGGCGGCGGCGCCGGCCTCGTCGTCGGCGGCCGCGGACATGCCCAGCGGGAAGCCGAGCGCGGCGCCCACGCCCCAGGCGGCCGCGCCGAGGAGCGCGACGGGCAGCGAGGGGGCCAGGACCACCACGAGGACGCCGACGACGGCCAGGGCGGCGCAGGCGCGCAGGGCCGCGACCCGGCTCACCACGCCCAGCAGGACCGGGCCCAGCAGCCGCCCGACCGTCATGAAGACGACGAAGACGGCGAAGCCGGCGACGCCCGTGTCGTGGGAGGCGCCGTAGCCGTCGACCAGCCCCAGGGCCAGCCAGTCGTTGGCGGTGCCCTCCACGAAGGCCATGCACAGGACCATGACGCCCAGCAGCAGCGTGCGCGGCTCGCGCCAGGCGTCGCGCAGCGCCAGGCCGCGCGGCTCCTCCTGCCCCGGCTCGGGGGCCGGGGGCGCGGCGAGGAAGCCGCGCACGGCCACGAGCGTGGCGGCCAGGACGAGGACGGCCAGCGTCCCCAGGTGCGCCCACGTGGGCACGCCCAAGCGCAGCAGCAGCACGCCGAGGCCGGCGGCGGCCACGGTGCCGAAGCTGAACCCGGCGTGGAAGCGGGACATGATCGAGCGGCCGAGGCGGCGCTCGACGGCGGCGCCCTCGACGTTCATCGCCACGTCCCAGGCGGCCGTGCCGGCGCCCTGGACGAACAGGCCGGCGGCCACGAGGGCGGCGCTGCCGACGACGTCGACGCCCACGGCGACCGTCAGCAGCCCGGTGGCGACGGCGAGGACGCCGGCGGTGACCGTGCGCACGCGCCCCAGGCGCATGACGACCAGGCCGGCCAGCGGCATCGTGACCACCGAGCCCACCGACAGCGCCAGCAGCAGGAGGCTGAGCTGGCTGTTGCTCAGGCCCAGGTCCTCGCGGACCGTCGGGATGCGCGAGATCCAGGTGGAGAACGCGAACCCGTTGAGGGTGAAGGCGGCGTAGACGGCCGTGCGCGCGCGCAGGACGGCCCGGTCGGGGCCCGCCGCGCGGGGCGCGGGGACCGCGGGGCCGGGGACGGGCCCGGTCACGGCAGGCGCACGACGGCGCGGGCGCGGCCCAGGACCTTCACGCCCGCGCTGGTGACGGTCAGCTCCACCGTGGCGGTGCGGGCGTCCTCGTCGCGGGCGCTGACCCGGCCGGCCACCCGCACGGCCGCGGCGGCGCCGGCGGGCACGACGACGGGCTGGGTGAACTTGGTGCCGAAGGAGACGACGGCGCCCGGGTCGCCCGCCCAGTCCTCGACGGCCGAGCCGGCCAGGCCCATCGTCAGCATGCCGTGGGCGATGACGTCGGGCAGGCCGACGGCGCGCGCGGCGGCCTCGTCCTGGTGGATGGGGTTCTGGTCGCCGCTGGCGTCGGCGTAGGCGACGAGGTCGTCGCGGGTGAGCGCGTGCTCGACCTCGGGCAGCTCGTCTCCGACGGCCACGTCGTCGAAGCGGCGGGCGCCGGTGGGGGGCTGGCTCACGAGTCGGCTCCGCGGACGACGAGGGTGGACACGGCGGTGCACACCGGCTCGCCGGCGGCGGTGCGCAGCTCGCTGCGCGTGGTGACCATCGCGTTGCCCGCCACGACGCGCACGCGGTCCACGTGCAGCTGGGCGACGACCTCGTCCCCGGCCACGATCGGGCGGTGGTGGGTGAAGGTCTGCTCGCCGTGGACGACGCGGGAGAAGTCCACGCCCGCGGCCGGGTCCTGCACGAACTGCGCGTCGGCGCGCTGGGCGAGCACGACGGCGAAGGTGGGCGGCGCGACGACGTCGGCGTGCCCGAGGGCGCGCGCGGCCGCGGCGTCGTGGTGGGCCGGGTGCCCGGCGCGCACGGCGCGCGCGAAGGCCCGGACCGCGTCGGCGGTGACCGACACGGCCGGGCCCACGGGGTACACCCGCCCCTGGAAGGACTCGTCGACGGTGACGGGGTTCGAGGGGCTCACGGTGCCGCCTGCTGCGCGCTGGGTCAGCGGGTCTCGCGGTGGGTGGTCTTGCGCCCGCAGCGGGGGCAGAACTTCGCCAGGTCGAGCCGGTCGGGGTCGTTGCGCCGGTTCTTCTTGGTGATGTAGTTCCGCTCCTTGCACTCGGTGCAAGCCATGGTGATCTTCGGGCGGACGTCGGTGGTCTTGGCCACGGCGGGGTGCCTCTCTCGTTCTCGGTCCAGCGGGCGGCGCTCGCGAGAGCTCGGCGGTGCGCCGCGGTCTGCCGTCCAGGGTACGCCCGTGCGGCGGCCACCCGGCACGCGGAACGAGCGGCCGCCCACGGGGGACGACCGCTCGCACGTCTCGCGTAGCGGAGGCCGGACTTGAACCGACGACACAGCGATTATGAGCCGCTTGCTCTACCAACTGAGCTACTCCGCCGTGCACGCCCTGCGCGCGGGCGTGCTGCGAGCCCCGATCGAGGATTGAACTCGAGACCTCTTCCTTACCAAGGAAGTGCTCTACCACTGAGCTATCGGGGCACTCGCCGCGCTGCGCGGCGTGAGGGCGAGCCTACACGCCGCGACCCGGGCCCGTTGACCGGACCCGGGTCGCGCCTCGCGACGTGGCGGGTGATGGATTCGAACCAACGAAGGCAATGCCGGCGGATTTACAGTCCGCTCCCTTTGGCCGCTCGGGCAACCCGCCATGCCCCCGGCGTGCCGGGGACGAGTGAGAGGATAGCAAGGTCCCGGGGGTGCGGTCACACCGGCCGCGCACCGGGTGCGAGCACGCCGCAGCAGCACCGTCCAGGCAGCACCAGTCAGCACCAGGCAGCACCGAGGGGGAACCGTCCGTGGCCAGCGAGTCGTCGTTCGACGTCGTCAGCAAGGTGGACCGGCAGGAGGTCGACAACGCGCTCAACCAGGCGGCGAAGGAGCTGTCGCAGCGCTACGACTTCAAGGGCGTGGACGCCTCGGTGCGCTGGAGCGGGGACACGATCCTCATGGCGGCCAACAGCGAGGAGCGCGTCACCGCGGTGCTCGACGTCCTGCAGACGAAGCTGATCAAGCGCGGGGTGTCGCTGAAGGCGCTGGACACCTCCGAGCCGGCGGCCTCCGGCAAGGAGTACCGGATCACCGCCACCCTCAAGGAGGGCCTGGAGCAGGACGTCGCCAAGAAGATCGGCAAGCTCGTGCGCGACCAGGGCCCCAAGGGCGTCAAGACGCAGGTCACCGGGGACGAGATGCGCGTGTCCTCCAAGAGCCGCGACGACCTGCAGGAGGTCATCGCGCTCCTCAAGGGCGCCGACCTGGACGTGGCGCTGCAGTTCGTCAACTACCGGTGAGCCGCCCCTCCCCCGCGGCCCGGACCGGCCCCGCCCCCACCCGGCGCGCGCTCCTCGGCCTCGCGGCGCTGGGCGGGGCGGGCGCGCTGGCCGCGTGCTCGGGCGGGGAGCAGGCACCGGCACCGACCACCCCGGAGCCGACGCCGACGCCCACGGAGACCGGGCCGGCGCCCGAGCCGACGCCCACGGAGACCGAGGAGCCGTTCGTCCCCGAGGGGCTGAGCGAGTCCCAGCGCAGCGAGTACCGCTTCGGCGACCACCCGCGGCAGGTGTCCGACCTGTGGCTGCCGGCCGACGGGCGGCGCGAGGCGATCGTCGTCCTCGTCCACGGCGGCGGCTACATGGCGCGCACCGACCGGCGCAACCTCAACCTGCACGTGGCCGACCTCGTCGGCCGCGGCTGGCCCGTCCTCAACGCCGACTACCGCGGCTACGACGACGAGGGGGGCGGCTGGACGGGGACGTTCACCGACGTGGCCACGGCCGTGGACATGGCCGCCGAGGCCGCCGCCCAGCACGGCCTGCCGCTGGAGCGCACCGCCGTCGTGGGGCACTCCGCGGGCGGGCACCTGGCGCTGTGGGCCGCGGCCCGGCCGCGGCTGCCCGAGGGGGCCCCCGGTTCCGGCCCGCGGGTCGTGCCCGTCGTGGCCGCGTCGATGTCCGGGGTGCTGCACCCCACGGCCCTGGGCGGCGAGCCCGGCGACCCGAACGTCGTCGCCGTCTTCGGCGGGCCCGCCGCCGTCGTGGACCAGCACTACGCCCTCGGCGACCCCACCCGGCTGGTGCCGCTGGGGGTGCCCCTGCGCGTGGTGCACGGCACCGCCGACGACACCGTGCCCGTCTCGCAGACGCAGGAGTTCGCCGACGCGGCCAGCGCCGCCGGGGACGCGGTGGAGCTGACCCTCTTCGAGGGCGGCACCCACGTCGACCCGCTGTACGTCGGCGAGGAGACCTGGGGCACGGTGCGCGACTGGGTCACCGCGCAGCTGGAGGCGCGGGGCGCCTGACCGCGCGCGCCCGCCCGGTGAACCGGGCGGGCGCGGGTCGGGCGGTGGGGCGGCTCAGCGGCGGTAGCCGGCCAGCCCCTCCAGGCGGGCGATGCGCTCGGCCATCGGCGGGTGGGTGGCGAACATCCGCGACACGCCGCCGCCGCGGAACGGGTTGGCGATCATCAGGTGGCTGGAGTTGACCAGCTCGCGCTCGGGCGGCAGCGGCAGCTGCCGGGTGCCCATCTCCAGCTTGCGCAGCGCCGAGGCCAGCGCCAGCGGGTCGCCCGTCAGCTTCGCGCCGTCCTCGTCGGCGTCGTACTCGCGGGTGCGGCTGATGGCCAGCTGGATGAGCGTGGCGGCCATCGGCGCGGCCAGCGACAGCAGCAGCACGGCGACCGGGTTGCCGCGCTCGCCGTCGCGGCCCCCGCCGCCGAAGGCCCCGAAGAACATCCCGAACTGGGCGATCGAGGTGATGAGACCGGCGACGGCCGCGGCCACCGAGGAGGTGAGGATGTCGCGGTTGTAGACGTGCATGAGCTCGTGCCCGAGGACACCGCGCAGCTCGCGCTCGTCGAGCATCTGCAGGATGCCCTCGGTGCAGCACACGGCCGCGTTGTCGGGGTTGCGGCCCGTCGCGAAGGCGTTCGGGGCCATCGTCGGGGACACGTACAGGCGCGGCATCGGCTGCTGCGCGCGGTTCGACAGCTCCCGCACGATCCGGTACATGGCCGGCTGCTCGGCCTCGGAGACCGGGCGCGCGCGCATGGCGCGGATCGCCAGCTTGTCGGAGTTCCAGTAGCCGTAGGCGGTGGTGACCACGCCGAGGACGGCGAAGACGAGCAGGAAGACCGGTGCCCGGAACGAGCTGGCCAGCACCCAGCCCAGCAGCAGCAGGACGGCCCAGATGGCCCCGAAGAGCGCGGCGGTCTTGAGACCGTTGTGGTGGCGGTGCAACCCGGCCCCTCCCTCGGCTCCGCCCCGGACGACGCGGCGCCCGGCGGGACGGCTGCCCGGGCGCACCGGTGCAACGCGCCGCCGGGGGGAGGCGTTCCGGCGAGGCGGCGCGGAGGGCCCGGACGGCTCAGCGCCGGTGGCGCGCGCCCGGGTGCGCGGCCGCCAGGCGCGGACCCTCGCCCGTGCCCAGCCGCTCGCGCAGGGTCGTGCCCGCCGCGGGCCGGGGCGCCAGCCGCCCGCGACGCTCCAGCTCGGGCACGAGGTGGTCCACGACGTCGGCGAAGGTGCCCGGCATCGTCGCGTACATGAGGTTGAAGCCGTCCACGTCGGCGACGTCGGCGAACTCCTCCAGCGCGTCGGCGACGGTGGCCGGTGAGCCGGCCAGCACCGGCCCGCGCCCGCCCACGGCGACGAAGCGGGCCAGGTCGTCGACCGTCCAGGTGCGTTCGGGGTCCTGGGTGAAGCTCGCCAGCGCCGAGCGGTTCGCGTCCGTGGTCACGTGCTGCAGCGGCTCGTCCGGGGCGAGGCCGGCCAGGTCCACGCCCGTCCACCCGCCGAACAGGGCCAGCGCCCCCTCCCGGCTGGCGCGCTCGCGGTAGTCGGCCAGCAGGGCCGCTGCCTCCGCGTCGTCCGGGCGCACCACGACGGTCAGCCCGGCGAAGACCCGCACCGCGCGCGGGTCGCGGCCGGCCCGCTCGACCTGCTCGCGCAGCGCGTCCACCGAGCGGCGCACGTGCCGCGCGGTGGGGCCGATGACGAAGACGGCCTCGGCGTGGGTGCCGGCGAAGCGCTGCCCGCGCGGGGACGAGCCCGCCTGGAAGACGACCGGGGTGCGCTGCGGCGACGGCTCGCACAGGAAGGCGCCGGGCACGTCGAAGTACCGGCCGTGGTGGGCGATGTCGTGGACCTTGGCCGGGTCGGCGAAGACGCCGCGCTCGGCGTCGCGCACGACCGCGCCGTCCTCCCAGGAGCCCTCCCACAGCTTGTAGCAGACCTCCAGGTACTCCTCGGCGACCTCGTAGCGCTCGTCGTGGGCGACCTGCGCGGTGAAGCCGAGGTTGCGGGCCGCGGAGTCCAGGTAGCCGGTGACGACGTTCCACGCCACCCGCCCGCCGGTGAGGTGGTCCAGCGTCGTCAGCCGCCGCGCCAGGGAGTACGGCTGCTCGTAGGTCGTCGTGACCGTCAGCCCGAAGCCCAGCGTCGACGTGACCGCCGCCATCGCCGAGACCGCGCCCAGCGGGTCGTTGACGGGCACCTGGGCGGCCGCGCGCACGGCGGCGTCGCGCGAGCCGCCGTGCACGTCGTAGACGCCGAGGACGTCGGCCAGGAACAGCGACTCGAACCCGCCGCGCTCCAGCAGCCGCGCCAGGGACGTCCAGTGCTCCAGCGTGCGGTAGTCGGCGCTGCGGTCCTCCGGCCGCGCCCACAGCCCGGCGGCCTGGTGGCCGACGCAGGCCATCGCGAAGGCGTTCAGGCGCAGCGGGCCGCGCCCGGCGGGGGTGCTGCTCACCGCTCGCTCCCGGCCAGCGGCGCGAACGCGGTCTCGCGGGCGGCGGCCGCCGAGACGGCCGTCAGCACCGCCAGCAGGCTCAGGTACCCGGCGACCAGCCACGGCGACCCGCCGCCGGCGGCCAGCAGCGCGGCGGCGATCAGCGGGGTCAGCCCGCCGCCGAGGACCGCGCCGATCGAGTAGCCCAGCGAGGCGCCGCTGTAGCGGGTGCGCTCGTCGAACTGCTCGGCGAAGAACGCGCCCTGCGAGCCGTACATGCTGTCGTGGCCGAGGTTGACGGCCACGACGACGGCCGCGCCGATGAGCAGGCCCGCCCCGGTGTCGAACAGCCAGAACGCCGGGACGGTGAACACCGCGGTCAGCACGGCGCCGAACAGGTACACCGGCTTGCGGCCCACCCGGTCCGACAGCCGGCCCCACAGCGGGGTCGCGGCCAGGCTGACGACGGAGGCGACGAGGACCGCGAGCAGGCCGACGTCCGCGCCGTCCTCGCGCACCTGGTTGGTCAGGTAGTTCAGCGCGAACACCGTGTAGAGGACGTAGCCGCCGTTCTGGCCCAGCCGCATGCCCGTCGTCAGCAGGACGCCGCGCGGGTTGCGGCGCAGCACCTCCACGACCGGCTGGCGGGCGACCTCCCCGGCCTCGCGCACCGCGCGGAACGCGGGCGACTCGGTGACCTTCAGCCGGATGAGCAGGCCGACGACGACGAGGACGGCGCTGACCAGGAACGGCACCCGCCAGCCCCAGGAGAAGAACTGCTCGTCGTCCAGCAGCGTGCGCGTCAGCCAGAAGCCGCCGCTGGCCAGCACCATGCCGGCCGCCGAGCCCATCTGCGGCACGGCGCCGTACAGGCCGCGCCGGCCCGGCGGGGCGTGCTCCACGGACAGCAGGACCGCGCCGCCCCACTCCCCGCCCGCGGAGAAGCCCTGCAGCAGCCGGGCCGTGGTCAGCAGCACCGGCGCCCACACGCCGATCTGCGCGTAGGTGGGCAGCAGGCCGATGAGCGTGGTGGACACGCCCATGAGCAGCAGCGCCGCCACGAGGACGACCTTGCGGCCCACCCGGTCGCCCAGGTGGCCGGCGACCGCGCCGCCCAGCGGGCGGGCCACGAAGCCCACCGCGTAGGTGGCGAAGGCCGCGACCGTGCCGGCCGCGGTGCTGGACTGCGGGAAGAACAGCGGGCCCAGGACGAGGGCGGCCGCCGTGCCGTAGAGGTAGTAGTCGTACCACTCGATCGTGGTGCCGACGAAGGAGCCGAGGGCCGCGCGGCGGCGCGCGACGTCGGGGGCGGGCAGGGCGCGCGAGGGCGCGGGGGCGGTGCTCACAGCAGGTGTCTCCCATCGGTCCTGGCGGTAGCACCGTCCCTCGCGGGTGGTTGCTGCGACGTCGACGAGCCAGGTCTCTCGGTCGCTCTGGATGGCCGCCGGGAACGCTAGGCCATCGCCGCGGGAGCGCGCAACGCGCGGCGCTCGTCACGGCGCGTCACGGCGGGCTGTCGCGGCGGGGCTGTTGCGGCGGCGCGGGCGCGGCGGGAGGCTCGCGCCGTGCACAGCGGGGGCGATCTCGGCGCCGAGGAGGCCCTCGCCCTGTTCCGCGCCACCGCCGACAGCGTCGACCTGACGATCTGGACGACCGACGCGGCCGGGCGCTGCACGTTCGTCAACCGCGCCTGCCTGGAGTTCTTCGGCACCACGCCGGAGCGGATGGCCGGGACGTCGTGGCGCTCGATCTGCCACCCCGACGACGCGGACGCCTACCTGCGGGAGTTCGACGAGGCCACGGCGCAGCGGCGCGGGTTCCGCGCGCAGGTGCGGGTGCGCCGCGCCGACGGGCAGTGGCGCTGGGTCGAGACGCAGGCGGCCCCCCGCTTCTCCGCCGACGGCGACTTCCTCGGCCTGACGGGCGCCAACCCCGACGTGACCGACCACCGCCGCCGCGAGGAGGCCGCGGCCGTCCTCGCGGCCGTCGGGGAGGACTTCGCGCGCGAGGAGTTCGGGCTGGCGGCCCTGCGCGGCATCGCGCGCCGCGTCGCCGCGCACACCGGCGCCGACCGCGTCACCGCGTGGGCGGTGGAGCCCGGCGGCGGCGCGGCCGGGCCGGTGCTGGAGGTGGTGGCCGACGAGCCCGGCGGCGCGACCGGCGACGACCCGCCCGGGCCCGGCCCCGCCGCGCGGCTGCGCGCGGGGCGGGTGCTCGTCGAGGGCGGCGACGTCCTCGTGCCGTTCGTCACGGGCGGGCGGTGGGTGTTCCTGCTGCGGGTGCGGGCCGCGGCCGGGCGGCGCTGGCGCGAGGACGAGCTGGACCTGCTCGCCGACGTCGTGCCGCGCGCCTACCTGTGCCTGGTGCGCGAGCGCGAGGAGCGCGCCGTCCGCGAGCGTTGCGCGCGCGCCCGCGAGGTGGCCCGGCAGCTGCAGCGGGCGCTGCTGCCCGGGAGCCTGCCGGTGCTGCCGCGCGCGGAGACGGCCGCCCGCTACCTCGTCGCCGGCGGGGACGGGGCCCGCGCGGGCGGGGACTGGTTCAGCGCCCTCGTGCGGCCGGACGGGCGGCTGGCGCTCGTCGTGGGCGACGTCGTCGGGCACGGGGTGACCGCCTCGGCCGTCATGGGGCAGCTGCGCGCCGTGCTGGAGCAGCGGCTGGCCGACGGCGACGCGCTGCCGGTCGCGCTGGCCGCGCTCGCGCGCACCGCCGCCCGGGTGCCGGGCGCGTCGGCGGCCACGGTGTGCGCGGCGGTCCTCGACCCGGCCACGGGCGAGGTGGAGCACGCCGTGCTGGGCCACCCGCCGCCGCTGGTGGCCGGCCCGGGCGGGGTCCGGCGGCTGCCCGCGGGCGGCGCCGGGCCGCTGACGTCCTCGCTGACGGCCCCCGGCGCGCTGCCGCCCACGGCCGTGGACCGGCTGGCGCCCGGCGAGCTGCTCCTGCTGCACACCGACGGGCTCGTCGAGCGGCGCGGCACGCCCCTGCCGCAGCGCCTGGAGGCCCTGGCGGCCGCCGCCGCGCGCGCGGCCGCCCCGCCCGGGCGCGCGGCCGGTGCCGTCGTCGACGACGTGGTCACCGCCCTGCTCGACGGCGCGGTCCAGGACGACGCGACGGTGCTCGCGGTGCGCCCCCGCCCGCCCGTGGCCCCGCTGCGGTGCGGCGGGCCGGCGGTGCCGTCGTCCGTGCGCCGGCTGCGGCGGGAGGTGGCGGCCTGGCTGGCGGCGGCCGGGGCCGGCTCGCGGGACCGGCGGCTGCTCGCGCTGGCCGCCGGGGAGGCCGTCACCAACGCCGTGGAGCACGCCTACCGCGGCGCCCCGGCGGGGCGGGTGGAGGTGCGGGCGCGGCTGGAGGACGACGGCGCCGCGGTGCTGGAGGTGCGCGACGACGGGCGGTGGCGGCCCGCGGACGCCCACCCCGGCGACCGCGGCCGCGGCCTGGTGATGGTGGGCGCCGCCGGCAGCGTCCGGGTCGACCGCGGCGGGGACGGCGGCGGGGACGGCGGCGGGGACGGCGGCGGGGAGGGCACGACGGTGCGCGTGCGGCGGGTGCTGGGCGCCGACGTGGACCAGCGCGACCCCGGCGGGCGGGACGGCGAGGACGCCGGGGAGGACGCCGGGGAGGACGACGGCGGGGCCCGCGACGACGGCGTCCTGGCGGTGCGGGTCCTGCCGGCGGGCGGGCCGGGCGCGCCCGTGCCGGTGCGCGTGCGCGGGCCGGTGGACCTGGAGTCGGCGCCCCTGCTGCAGGAGGAGCTGCTGCGCGCGGGCCGGCACGGCGCCGTCCCCCTGCGGGTGGACCTGGCCGGGGTGACGCACCTGGCCAGCGCGGGGGTGCGGGCCCTGTGGGCGGTGCGCGACGCCGTGGGCGCGGGCGCCCTGGCGCTGCGCGCGCCCGACGGCACCACCGCCGCCCTCGTGCTGGACCTCGTCGCCCTGCCCCGCGAGCCGTGAGGGCGGCCGCGCCCGGCTCGTCAGCGCGTCAGCCGGGCACCCCCGCGCGCACGTCCAGCGCGCCGAGCCCGGTGGCGTCGCGCACGTCGCAGTCGCGGTCGAGAACCACGGTCAGGGGCGTGCCGGCGCGGCGGCAGCGGCGGTCGGCGGCCGTCAGCACCGACACGGCGGCCGAGCCGAGGTAGTCCACGCCCGTCAGGTCCACGACCACGCGCTCGGGCGGGGCGGCCTGCGCCTCGGCGGTCCCCACGGCGGCCGCGAACCGGCGCGCGGTCAGCAGGTCCACCTCGCCGCGCACCGTCAGCAGCCGCCCGGCGTCGCAGGGGCGGGGGCCCTCGACGACGAGGTCCTCCCCCGGTCCGCCGGCGGCGCCCCCGTCGCGACCGCCCTCCCCGGCGGCCAGGGCGCGGTCGAGCAGGTCGTCGACGCGCCCGTGCGCCCCGGCGGGCAGGACGCTCGTGCGCGAGACGAGGTCCACGAGGCGCTGGGCGAGCACGGCGAGCTTGACCTGGCTGTGCATCGAGTACCACTTCAGCAGGCCGAAGGCCTCCTCGGCGTCCACGCCGTAGGCGAGCATCAGCGCCCCCTTGGCCTGGTCGATGAGGGTGCGCGAGGCCAGGGCCACCTCGAGCTGCTCCTGCACGCGCTGGCCGATCCACCCGTCGGTGGCCGCGGAGACGTCGACGACGTGCCCGCGCACCCGCCGCAGCGGCGTGCCCGGCCGCTCCGGGTCGGCGGCCCCGGTCACCACCACCGCGCGGGGGGCGGCGGCAGCGGCCTCGGGGGCGGCGGGGTGCGCGGCGGGGCCGGGGTCGGTCAGCACGGGCACCTGCACGGCGAACGGCTCCCCGTGCAGCGCGCAGGAGCGGACGGCGGCCAGCAGGTGCTGCCAGCCGGCCGGGCCGTACAGGTCGCGGACGCGGTCGGCGCTCAGCGCCGTCCAGCGGCGCTCGCCGCCGTGCACGGCGTTCGTGCCGGCGGACCACCACCAGCGGCCGCCGGGCAGGTCGGCGACGTAGGTGCCGGTCGGCAGGTCGAGCGGGGGGCGGGTGCGGGACACGGGGGGCTCCAGGTGCGGCGACCGCGGCCCGTGGGCAGCGGTCGGCGGTCGAGCACGCTGCTGTACCCGGGCGGGGTGCGCCCGCGGCCATCCTGGCCCCGCACCCGGTCCCGGCGCCACCCCCGCGGGCGGTGCCGGGACCGGGGCTGCGTCAGGACGAGCGGCGGCGGCGCAGCTCGGCGCTCAGCGCCGGGACGACCTCGGTGAGGTCGCCCACCACGCCGTAGTCGGCGAACTCGAAGATCGGGGCGTCGGCGTCCTCGTTGACGGCGACGACCGTCACCGAGGCGTCCATGCCGCCGCGGTGGTGCACCGCGCCGGACACGCCCGCCCCCACGTACAGGCGCGGGCTGATCGTGACGCCGGTCTGCCCGACCTGCGCCTCGTGCCCGATCCAGCCCTCGTCGGTGGCCACGCGGGTCGCGCCCACGGCCCCGCCGAGGACGTCGGCGAGCTCCTCCAGGGGGGCGAAGTCGCCGTTGGTGCCGCGCCCGCCCACGACGACGACCTCCGCCTCGGCCAGCGAGGGTCGGTCCGAGGTGGGCCGCGGCGCGCGCGAGACGACGGTGACGGCGCGCGCCGCCGCGGACGCCTCGACGCGGTGCTCGTGCCGCTGCGGCTGCGAGGGCCGCGCCACGGGTGCCGCGCGCAGCGCGTGCGGCTTGACGGTGACGACGGCCAGCTCGCCGGTCACGGCGCAGCGGGTGGCCCACGAACCGGCCAGCACGGCCTTGCCGGCGACGACGCGCCCGTCGGCGACCTCGACGGTCGTGGCGTCCGTGACGACCCCGCCGCGCTCCTGCACGGCCAGGCGGGCGGCGGCCTCCTTGCCCTCGAAGGTGGAGGCCAGCAGGACCAGCGGCGCGGGGTGGGCGGCCAGCACGGCGCGCAGCGCGTCGGTCACCGAGGCCGTCAGGCGGTCGTCGGCGCCCTCGACGTGCACCAGGTGCAGGTGGTCGGCGCCGTGGGCGGCGGCCAGCTCGGCGGCCGCCCCGTGCCCGTCGTCGCCCACCCACGCCGCGTGCACGGCGCCGGGGTCCCCGGCCAGCTCGCGAGCCAGGGTGAGCAGCTCGGCGGCGGTGGACCGCGGCGCGGACCCCTCGCGGGCCGGGTGGTGGTCCAGCAGGACGAGGACGTCCATCACGCGAACCCCTTCGCAGCCAGGTAGTCCGCGAGGTCGCGGACCACGGCGTCCGTGTCGGCCGTGTCGGTGACGACGACGCGCCCGGGCCGCTGCGGGCGGGGCGCGGCCTCCAGCACGCGGGTCGTCGAGCCGTCCAGGCCGACGGAGGCGCCGTCCACGCCCAGCGCGGCCAGGTCCAGCACCGTCACGGGCGCCTTGCGGGCGGCCAGGATGCCCTTGAAGGCCGGGAAGCGGGCGCGGAACGCCTGGTCGGTGACGCTGAGGACCACCGGGGCGGGCGCGGTCAGCTCCTCCACGTCGGCGGAGGTCTCGCGGCGCACGGACACGGTCCGGCCGTCCGGCCCGTCGGCCACGTCGACCCGGTCGACGAGCGTCAGCTGCGGCCAGTCCAGCTCCGCGGCCAGCGCCGCCGGCACCAGCGAGGTCAGCCCGTCCAGCCCGGCCATGCCGGCCACGACGACGTCCACCGGCTCCTGCGCGTGCAGGTGGCGCACGGCCGCGGCCAGCACCCGGGCGGTGGCCAGGGCGTCGGAGCCGGCGACCGCCTCGTCGGCGACGTGCACGGCCGTGGTCGCGCCCATCGCCAGACCGCGACGCAGCGCGTCCACGGCCGCGGCCGGGCCCACCGTCAGGACGGTGACGTCGTGCGGCGGGGCGCCCCCGGCCGGCGGGTGCGCCTCGACCAGGCGCAGACCCGCCTCCAGGGCGTCCTCGTCCAGCTCGTTGAGGGTGTCGTCCTCCCCGCCGCGGGCCAGCAGGCCGTCGGGGCGGAAGGACCGCGCGGACTGGATGTCCGGGACGTGCTTGACGCAGACGACGACGCGCACCTCAGGCCCCGGCGCCCGCGTCGGCGAGGACCTCGCGCGAGTAGCGGACCATGTCCTCGCGGGGGACGACCTTGACGCGCTCGCGGCCCTGGGCCTCGCCCAGCGCCCGCTCGTAGGCGTCCAGGACCTCCCAGTCGTCCCACGTCAGGACGTCCACGCCCTTGGCGCGCAGGAAGTCCACGACCGCGTCCGGGTCCGGCGCGGTGGCGCGCGGCAGGCCGGCCGCGTCGGCGACGAGGTGGCGCACCGTCTCGGAGGCGTCGGACTTGGTGTGGCCGATGAGACCGACGGGCCCGCGCTTGATCCAGCCCGTGCAGTACAGGCCCGGGACCTGCTCGCCCTCGGGGGACACGACGCGGCCCTCGTGGTTGCTGATGACACCCTTGACGGCGTCGAACGGCACGCCCGGCAGCGGGGAGCCGAAGTAGCCGACCGCCCGGTAGACGGCCTGCACGTCCCACTCGTGGACCTCGCCGGTGCCCTCGACACCGCCGTCGCCCGTCAGGCGGGTGCGCTCGGTGCGCAGGCCCACCACGTGCCCGTCGCGGCCGACGATCTCCTGCGGGGCGTGCAGGAAGTGCAGGTGGATGCGGCGCGAGGCCGTGCCGGCCGACTCGCGCACCGCCCAGTCCGTCAGCGTCTTGACGACCTGCTTGGTCTGGTTGGAGGAGGCGATGGCCGCCTCGGAGCCGGCGTCGAAGTCGAAGTCCTCCGGGTCCACGAGCACGTCGACGTCGCGGACGTGGCCCAGCTCGCGCAGCTCCAGCGGCGAGAACTTCGCCTGGGCCGGGCCGCGGCGGGCGAAGACGTGCACGTCGGTGACCTTGGACGCCTTCAGGCCCTGGTAGACGTTGTCCGGGATCTCCGTGGGCAGCAGGTCGTCGGCGTGCTTGGCGAGCATGCGCGCCACGTCCAGGGCGACGTTGCCGGCGCCGAGCACCGCGACGCTGGAGGCCTCCAGCGGCCACTCGCGCGGGTAGTCGGGGTGCCCGTCGTACCAGGAGACGAAGTCCGCGGCGCCGAAGCTCTCCGGCAGGTCCACGCCCGGCACGGCCAGCGGCGCGTCCTCGATGGCGCCCGTGGAGAAGACCACCGCGTCGTAGTGGCGCTGCACCTCCTCCAGCGTGATGTCAGTGCCGAAGTCCACGTTCGACAGCAGCCGGACGTCCCCGCGGCTCAGCACCTTGTGCAGGGCGACGACGATCTGCTTGATGCGGGGGTGGTCGGGCGCGACGCCGTAGCGCACGAGGCCGTACGGGGCGGGCAGCCGCTCGAAGAGGTCGATGCTCGTCTCGACGTCGGCCTTGGACAGGATGTCCGCCGCGTAGATGCCGGCCGGCCCGGCGCCGACGATGGCCACGCGCAGGGGACGGTCGCCGTTCGCGCTGCTCACAGGGTGGATCGCCTTCCGTCAGGGGATCGACAGGGCGGCCGGCGGGAGCGTGCTCGCTCGTGCTCCGCGCAGCCGGTCGTGCTCACCGGGCGGCCCACGCAGGAGCCCCGGCCTCCGAAGGCAAGCCTAACGCGCCGGGCCGCGACCACCCGCCGAGCGGGGTGCGGGCGGGCGTGGAGGTGCTGCGAGGATCCGCCGGTGCCGTCCCCCGCCTCCTCCACGCCCTCCCCCGCGTCACCCCTGGCGGGCGCCGACCGCACCGGCGTCCTCGCCGGCTTCGCCTCCTACGCCCTGTGGGGCGCCTTCCCCTTCTACTTCGCCGCCCTCGTGCCCGCGGGCGCCGTGGAGGTCCTGGCCCACCGGGTGCTGTGGGCGCTGCTGGTGTGCGCGGTCCTCCTGACGGCGCTGCGCCGCTGGGGTCCCGTCGTGCGCGTGCTGCGCACCCCCGCCCTCCTGGGCCCGCTGTCCGTGGCGGCCGCGGCCATCGCGCTCAACTGGGGCGTGTACGCGTGGGCCGCGACCACCGGGCACGTCCTGGAGGCGGCCCTGGGGTACTTCGTCAACCCGCTGGTGACCGTGCTGCTCGGCGTCCTCGTGCTGCGCGAGCGGCTGCGGCGCGCGCAGTGGGCCGCCGTGGCGGTCGGCGCCGTCGCGGTCGTCGTCATCACCGCCGACCTGGGCCGGCTGCCGTGGGTGGCGCTGACCCTGGCGGGGTCCTTCGCCACGTACGGGCTGCTGAAGAACCGCCTGGCGCGCTCGCCCGCCGGGCGGGTGGACGCCCTGACCGGCCTGTCGGTGGAGACGGTCGTGCTGGCCCTGCCGGCGGCGGCCGCGCTGGCGGTCATCGGCGCGGGCGGCGCCTCGACGTTCACCGGCCACGGGCCCCTGCACACCGCGCTGATGGCGCTGCTGGGCGTCACCACGGTCGTGCCGCTGCTGCTGTTCGCGGTGGCCGCCGGACGGGTGCCGCTGACGCTCATCGGGCTGCTGCAGTACCTGACGCCCGTCCTGCAGTTCCTGGCCGGCCTGGCGCTGGGCGAGCGGATGCCCGCCTCGCAGTGGGTCGGGTTCGCGCTGGTGTGGGTGGCGCTGCTGGTGCTGACCAGCGACGCCCTGCGCACCGCCTCCCGGGGGCGCCGGAGCGCGCGCGCGGGTACCGCGGCGGGGGTCCCTCCGGCACAGTGAGCGCGTGGACCTGCCGGTGCGACCGCCCGTGGAGCCGATGCTGTCGCGGGCCGCGGACCGGGTGCCCGCCCAGCCGGACGGGGAGCCGGCGTGGCTGTACGAGCCGAAGTGGGACGGCTTCCGCTGCCTGCTGTTCCGCGACGGCGACGAGGTCGTCCTCGGCTCGCGCGGCGGCAAGCCGCTGACCCGCTACTTCCCCGAGGTCGTGGCCGGGGCGCTGGCCGAGCTGCCAGCGCGCTGCGTCGTGGACGGCGAGCTGGTCGTGCCCGGCCGGGACGACGGCGCGGGCGGCGACCGGCTGGACTGGGAGCTGCTGTCCCAGCGCGTGCACCCCGCCGCCAGCCGCGTCGAGACGCTGTCGCGGGAGCAGCCGGCGCTGCTCGTGGCCTTCGACCTGCTCGCCGTCGGCGACGAGGACCTCACCGGGGAGCCGACGGTGCGGCGGCGGAAGAGGCTCGCGCGCGAGCTGTCCGGCAGCGGGCCCGTCGTCCGCGTCACCCGCGCCACGCTGGCCGAGGACGTGGCCGCCCGCTGGTTCGCGCTCTTCGAGGGCGCCGGCCTGGACGGCGTCGTCGCCAAGCCGCTGGACGCCCCCTACGCGCCCGGGCAGCGGGTGATGACGAAGGTCAAGCACCGGCGCACCGCCGAGTGCGTCGTCGTCGGCTACCGCGAGCACAGGAGCCTGCCGGGGGTCGGCTCGGTGCTGCTGGGGCTGCGGGTCGGCGAGGAGGTGCGCGGGGTGGGCGCGGTGACGGCCTTCACCACCGCCCGGCGCGCCGAGCTGCTGGCGGAGCTGTCCGCGCTGCGGCTGGGCGAGGACGTGCGCACAACCGGGGAGCCGAACCGGTGGAACGCGCGCCGGGACACCTCCTGGGTGCCGGTGCGCCAGGAGCTCGTGTGGGAGGTCGAGTACGACCAGCTGGAGGGCTCGCGGTTCCGGCACTCCCCGCGCTTCCTGCGCGCCCGGCCCGACCGGGACCCCGCCGGCTGCGCGCTGGACCAGCTCGACGTGCCCGCCCGGTACTCCCTGGCGGACGTGCTGACCGGAGCGGGGGCCCGCTGATGGCGACCGCGCGGCCCCCGGCGCAGGAGGTCGACGTCGACGGCGTCCCGGTGCGGCTGACCAGCCCGGGCAAGCCGTACTTCCCGGCGCTGGGCGAGCGGGGCACCAAGCGCGCCGTCGTGGACCACTACCTGGCCGTCGCGCCCGCCCTGCTGGACGCCGTGCGCGACCGGCCCGTGCACCTGCAGCGCTTCCCCGACGGCGTGGAGGGCGAGGAGGTCTACTCCAAGCGCCTGCCGCGCGGCGCGCCGGAGCACGTGGCGGCGGTGCGGGTGGCGTTCCCCTCCGGGCGCACCGCCGACGTCCTGCGCCCGCGGCAGGCCGCCGACCTCGTGTGGGCCGTGCAGCAGTCGACGATCACCTTCCACCCGTGGCCGTGCACCGCCCCCGACGTGGAGCACCCCGACGAGCTGCGCGTGGACCTTGACCCGCAGCCGGGCACCGGGTTCCGCGAGGCGCGCGAGGTGGCGCTGGAGCACCTGCGCCCGCTGCTGGCCGAGCTGGGGCTGACGGGCCTGGTGAAGACCTCCGGCGGGCGGGGCCTGCACGTCCTCGTGCCGCTGGAGCCGCGGTGGGACTTCACCGCGGTGCGCCGCGCGGGCATCGCGCTGGCCCGCGAGCTGGAGCGGCGCGCCGGCGGGCTCGTCACGACGGCGTGGTGGAAGGAGGAGCGCGGGCGGGCGGTGTTCGTCGACTACAACCAGAACGCCCGCGACCGCACGATCGCCGCCGCGTGGTCGCTGCGCCCCACCGCCCGCGCGACCGTCTCGGCGCCCGTGACGTGGCAGGAGCTGGCGGACGGCTGCGCGCCCGACGACTTCACCCTGCTCACCGTGCCCGCCCGGCTGGCCGCCGTCGGCGACCCGTGGGCGGGCGCCCGCTCGCCCGCGCCGCTGGACGCGCTGCTGGAGCTGGCCGACCGCGACGCGGCCGCCGGGCTGGGCGACCTGCCCTACCCGCCCAACTACCCGAAGGTGCCCGGCGAGCCGCCGCGCGTGCAGCCCTCGCGGGCCCGGCGCGACCCGGCGGGCTGACCCCTCCCGCCCCGCCCGGACGGCTCAAGGCGGCGCCCGCGCGCGCCGATGGGAGGGGACGCCGGACCCGCCGGCGCCCCGCCGCACCGACGCCGCCCGAGGACTCGCCATGCCGAGCACCGCCCGCACGACCACCGCAGCGACCGCCGCCGGCAGCTCCGGCGCCCGGCCGTCCGCCGGCTGGTTCGCCGACCAGCCCGTGGGCCGCAAGGTCGCCGCCGCCGTCGGCGCGGCCTCGCTCGTGGCCGTCGCGGTCGGCGCCACCGCCGTCGTCGCCCTCGAACGCACCTCCGCCGTCTCCGCGCACCTGTCCGGGCACGACGTGACCGCCCTCGTCGCCCTGGGCCGCGTGCACCAGGAGGAGATCAAGACGCGGATGCTCGTCGCCCAGCACGCGGCCGTGCCGGGCGCGGAGGCCAAGGCCGAGTACGCGCAGAAGATCGTCGACAGCGACGCCGAGCTGGACGACTGGGCCGCCCGCTACGAGGCCGTCGTCGGCGCCGAGGCCGCCGGTGCCGCCGACTGGCAGGCGTTCGTCGACGGCTGGGACACCTGGCGCGAGATCCGCGACGCGCAGCTGCTGCCCGCCTCCGACGCCGGGGACGCCGCCGAGTGGGGGCGCGTGACCGCCGACGTGGCCCAGCCCGTCATCAGCGACCTGGCCGACGCGCTGGACCGCGTCGAGGTCGCGCAGGAGGCCGACGCCGCCGGCGAGGCCGCCCACGCCGCCGACGTCGCCCGCTCCACCCGCCTGACGGTCCTCGGCGTCCTGCTGGCCGGGCTGGCGCTGGCCGTGGCCATCGGCGCGCACGTCACCCGCCTGCTCGTGCGGCCCCTGCGCACCGTGTCCGCCTCCCTGGAGGCCATGGCCGCCGGCGACCTGACCGCCACCGCCGACGTGCGCGGGCGCGACGAGGTCGCGCAGATGGCCGACGCCCTGGCCCGCGCCCAGGAGGGCGTGCGCGGCACCGTGGGCGCCGTCGTCGCCTCCGCGCAGTCGCTGGCCGCGGCCTCCACCCAGCTGACCGGCAGCGCCGAGCGGATCAGCGGCGCCGCCGCCCAGACCGCCGAGCAGGTCCGCACGGCCGCCGACGTGGCCGGGCAGGTCTCCGGCAGCGTCGGCACCGTCGCCCAGGGCGCGGAGGAGATGCAGGCCGCGATCCGCGACATCGCCGCCGGCGCGGCCGACGCCTCCGGGGTGGCCGAGCGGGCCGCCGCGCTGGCCGACCGCACCAGCGCCACCGTCGCCCGCCTGGGCGACAGCTCCCAGCAGATCGGCGACGTCGTGCGCGCCATCACCGCCATCGCCGAGCAGACCAACCTGCTGGCGCTCAACGCCACCATCGAGGCCGCGCGCGCCGGGGACGCCGGCAAGGGCTTCGCCGTCGTGGCCGGCGAGGTCAAGGAGCTGTCCGCGCAGACGGCCCGCGCCACCGAGGACATCACCTCGCGGGTGGCCTCCATCCAGGCCGACACCGCCGAGGCCGTGCGCGCCATCGCCGACATCGCCGAGGTCGTCGGGGAGATCTCCGGCTTCCAGACCACCATCGCCTCCGCGGTGGAGGAGCAGAGCGCCACCACGGCCGAGATGAGCCGCAGCGTGTCCGAGGCCGCCGCCGGCACCGCCGACATCGCCCGCGGCATCACCACCATCGCCGGGGCCGCGGCCACCACCCGCGAGGGCGTGGACGGCGCGCGCGCCGCGACCGCCGAGCTGTCCCGGATGGCGCAGGAGCTCAGCGCCCTGGTGGGCCGCTTCCGGGTCTGAACCGCCCGGCTGGGAGGCTGGCGGCCCCGCGACCGCACCGGCGGCGCGGGGCCGGCACGCCCCCAGGAGGACCCCCGATGCACTTCCACGGCCGCACCGCGCTCGTCACCGGCGCCAGCACGGGCATCGGCGAGCACCTGGCCGCCGAGCTGGCCGCCCGCGGCGCCGACCTGGTCGTCGTGGCCCGCAGCGGTGACCGGCTGCGGGCGCTGGCCGAGCGGCTGGGCGCCGCGCACGGCCGCCGCGTCGACGTCGTGACCGCCGACCTGGCCGAGCCGGGCGCCGGCGCGCGCGTCGTGGCCGAGGTCGAGCGGCTGGGCGTCACCGTGGACGTGCTCGTCAACAACGCCGGCTTCGCGCTGTCCGGGCCGGTGGCCGGGGCCGCGCGGGACACCGGTGTGGACCGGCTCGTGTCCCAGGTGCAGGTCAACTGCACGGCCCTGGTGGACCTGACGGCGCGGCTGCTGCCGGGGATGGTGGACCGCCGCTCCGGTGTGGTCCTCAACGTCGCCAGCACCGCGGCGTTCCAGCCGGTCCCCAACATGGCCGTCTACGCGGCGACGAAGGCGTTCGTGCTGTCCTTCACCGAGGCGCTGTGGGTGGAGAACCGGCGCACCGGCGTGCGGGTCCTCGCGGTGTGCCCGGGGCCGACCGAGACGCCGTTCTTCGACACCGCCGGCCAGGACAGCGTCGGCGACCTGCCGCGGCGCACCGCCACCGACGTGGTCGCCACCGCGATGGGGGCCCTGGACGGCAGCGGGCCGACCGTCGTGGACGGCCCGCTGAACAAGGTGACGGCCGCCGCCCCGCGCTTCGCCCCGCGCCGCGTGACGGCGCTGCTGAGCAAGGTGGTGACCACCCGCCGCGGGCGGCGCTGAGGCCGCCTGGGGCACCGCCCGGGGGGCTCAGCCCACCCGGTCGGCGACCGTCGCGGCGTAGGCGGCCAGGGCGTCGCGGGCCGCGCCGGCCGGCACCGCCACCAGGTGCCCCGTGGCGCGCTCGGCCCACTCGCGCGCCGCGCGCCGGGCCGCCGCGGTCGCCGGGTGCTCGCGCAGCCGGTCCACCGCCTCGGCCAGCACCGCGTCCTCGTCCAGGCGCCCGGAGTCCAGCAGCCCCACCAGCGCGCCGGCCGCGACGTCGCCGGCGGCGGCGGCCCGCCGCGCCAGCAGCACCGGCAGCGTCGGCACCCCCTCGCGCAGGTCCGTGCCGGGGCGCTTGCCGGAGTCCTCGGTGTCGCTGGTCAGGTCCAGGACGTCGTCGGCCAGCTGGAAGGCCACCCCGACGTCCTCGCCGTAGCGGACCATCGCCTCCACCGCGGCCGGCGGGGCGCCGCCGAACAGGGCGCCGAAGCGGCCGGCCGTGGCGATCAGCGAGGCCGTCTTGTCGCGCAGCACCCCCAGGTGGTGCTCGACGGGGTCCTCGCCCGGCTGCGGGCCGACCGTCTCGCGCAGCTGCCCCAGGCACAGGCGCTCGAACGTGGACGCCTGGATGCGCACGGCCTCCGGGCCCAGCTCGGCCACCACGTTGGAGGCGCGGGCGAACAGCAGGTCGCCGGTGAGGATCGCCACGCTGTTGCCCCACACCACGTGCGCGGCGGGCGCGCCGCGGCGCGTGGGCGCGGAGTCCATGACGTCGTCGTGGTACAGCGAGGCCAGGTGCGTCAGCTCCACGACGACGGCGGCGCGCACGACCTCCGGGCGCGACGGGTCGCCCAGGTGGGAGGCCAGCAGCGTCAGCAGCGGGCGCACCCGCTTGCCGCCGGCGCGCACCAGGTGCCGGGCCGCGGCGTCGGCCAGCGGGTCGGTCGTGCCGACCGCGTCGGCCAGCAGCGCCTCCACGTCGTCCAGGCCCTCGCGCAGCGCGGTCTCCAGCGCGGGGTCGCTCGTCGGCATCGCCACCGACCGGTGCGCCGGGCCGGTGGGGACGCTCGTGCCGGCGCCCGCGGCGCCCGCGGCGCTCACGAGGCCGGCGCCAGACGGCTCAGGGCCACCACGAGCCGGTCGGAGGCGTCCCGCGAGGTGGGGTCGGCCAGGTTGGCCAGCAGCTTGACGACGAGCTTCATCAGCCCCGGGCGGGGCATCCCGTAGCGCGTCGCCACCCGCATGACCTCCGGGTGGCCGATGAGCGAGACGAACACGCGGCCCAGCGTGTAGTACCCGCCCAGGTCCGCGCGAACCGCGGCCGGGTAGCCGTGCAGGGCGCGCTCGCGGGCGCGCTCGTCACCGGCGTCCAGGGCGCGGTCGACGACCTCGGCCGCCAGGCGCGCCGAGCGCATCGCGTAGGCGATGCCCTCGCCGTTGAACGGGTTGACCATGCCGCCGGCGTCGCCGACCAGCAGCAACCCGCGCGTGTAGTGGGGGGTGCGGTTGAAGGCCATCGGCAGGGCCGCCCCGCGCACCGGGCCGACCTGCTCCTCCTCCACGAAGCGGTGCTCGGCGGGCATCCCCGCCAGCCAGCGGCGCAGCAGCTCGCGGTGGTCGACCGTGCCGACGTCCCCGCCCAGCACGCCCAGGCCCACGTTGGAGGTGCCGTCGCCCACGCCGAACACCCAGCCGTAGCCGGGCAGCAGCGTCCCCGTCGCCGGGTCGTGCAGCTCCAGCCAGCTCTCCAGCCAGTCGTCGTCGTGGCGCGGGGAGCGGAAGTAGGTGCGCACGGCCACGCCCAGCGGGCGGTCCTCGCGCCGGTGCAGGCCCAGCGCCAGGCCCAGGCGCCCGCCCACGCCGTCGGCGGCCACGACCACGGGGGCGCGCCAGACGGTCTCCTCGCCGGCCTTGCGGCCGCGCTCGTCGACGGGGCGCGCGCGCACGCCGACGACCTGGCCGGTGCGCTCGTCCACGACCGGGCCGGTCACGCTGGTCAGCTCGTGCAGCTGCGCGCCGCCGGCCTGCGCGTGGCGGGCCAGCGCCTCGTCGAAGCGGGCGCGGGTGTGCACGACGCCGTGGTCGGGGGCGTCGGCCAGGTCCGGCCAGGGCACCTGCAGCCGCACACCGCCGCCGAGCAGGCGCAGGCCCCGGTTGGGCAGCCAGCCCTCCTCGCGCGGCGTGGGCACCCCGAGGGCGCGCAGCTCCTGCACGGCGCGCGGGGTCAGGGCGTCGCCGCACACCTTCTCCCGCGGGAAGGCGGACTTCTCCAGGACGACGACGCGGCGCCCGGCGTCGGCCAGGTGGCGCGCGACCGTCGACCCCGCGGGGCCGGCGCCCACGACGAGCACGTCGGCCGTGCGCTCCCCCGCGCCTCCAGGCTGCACCTGCGGTCCTCCGGTCCTCGGCTGGCGGGCGCCCCTGCGGCGGCCCGCGTCGGTTGGTGACGACGGTTCGTGAAGACTTTCACGAAGTCCCGGGAGTCTAGTTCGCCGCCCGCACCCCCCGGTGCAGGGCGACCACGCCCGCGGACAGGTCCCGCCAGGCCACCCGCTCCCAGCCGGCCGCGGCCACCCGCCGCGCCAGCTCCGGCTGCGCCGGCCACGCCCCGATCGACTCCGCCAGGTAGCCGTAGGCGCCGTCGTGGGAGCTGACCAGGCGCGCCACCCGCGGCAGGCCGCGGCGCAGGTACACGCCGTACGCGCCGCGCACCAGGCGGTTCGGCGGGGTGGAGAACTCGCACACCACCAGCCGCCCGCCCGGGCGGGTCACCCGCGCCGTCTCGCGCAGCGCCCGGTCCACGTCGACGACGTTGCGCAGCCCGAAGGAGATCGTCACCGCGTCGAAGACGCCGTCGGCGAACGGCAGCCGCGTCGCGTCGCCGGCCACGAACGGCAGGTCGGGGCGGCGGCGCTTGCCGGTGCGGACCATGCCCAGGGAGAAGTCGCACGGCACCACGTGCACGCCGCGGTCGGCGAACGGCTCGCTGGAGGTGCCCGTGCCCGCCGCGAGGTCCAGCACCCGCTCGCCCGGCCGCGCGTCCACGGCCCGCACCACGGCCCGCCGCCACAGGCGGTCCTGCCCGGCGGAGAGGACGTCGTTGGTGACGTCGTAGCGCTCGGCGACCCCGTCGAACATCGCCGACACCTGCCGCGGCCGCTTGGACAGGTCGGCGAGCTCCCGCGGGCGGGAGGGCGGGCGGGACTGCGGGTGGGACACGGGCTCGGTCACCGCTCCATCGTCCCAGCCGGGACCGCGCGGCGCCCGGGCGGGCGCAGCGGCTCCGGGAGCCGTCCGCGCCTCGTGCGCGACGTCGTCCACGGCCACCCCTCAGCCCGCCGCGACGGCCGCGCGCACCGCGGCGGCGATCCGCTCCACCCGCGGGCGCACCAGCGACCGGTCCACCCGCAGCTCCACCACCCGCAGGCCCGCCGGGCGCGCCCGCAGCGCCGCCAGGGCCTGCGCGCGCGTGGCCGGGGCGGTGTGCGGGACGCCGTGCGCGGCGCACAGGGACGCCACGTCCACCCCGTGCGGGGTGGCCACGACGCGCTCGAAGACGTCGCGCGGCACCGCCGTCGCGTGCTCCAGCGTCTCGAAGATCCCGCCGCCGTCGTCGTTGACGAGGACGACGGTCAGGTCCGGGCGCGGCTCGTCGCGGCCCAGCAGCAGCGCGTTGGCGTCGTGCAGGAACGCCAGGTCCCCCACGAGCACGCGGGCCGGGCCGCCGCGCGCCAGCGCCACCCCGGAGGCCGTCGACAGCGTCCCGTCGATGCCCGCCAGGCCGCGGTTGGCCGTCGTGGGCACCTCGGCCGGGTGCGCGGCCAGGTCGACGTCGCGCACCGGGTTGCTGGCGGCCACGACCAGCGCCGCGCCGTCCGCCGCGCACGCGGCGACCGTCTCGCGGGCAGCCCACGGACCGCTCAGCCCGTCGTCGGGCAGCTCCCGCCCGCTCTCGTCCGCGCCGCCGTCCAGGACGGCGTCGACGGCCTCGCGGGCCAGCTTGCCCGCGCGCGCCCAGCGCCCGGCCAGCTCGGCCTCCGCGGCGGTGGCCGGCCCGGCCACCCGCGCCGCGGGCACGACCGCGCCGGCCCGGAACCCCGCGTCCGACCACGTGCCTCCGGGGCTGACGACGACGAGCTCGACGTCGTCGCGCGCCAGCAGCCGCGCGACCGGCCGGGACAGGGTGGGGTGGCCGAAGACGACGACCCGCTCGACCGCCGCGCCCAGCGGGCCCTGCGCGTCCTCGGCCTCCAGCAGCACCCGGTACGGGCCGACGGCCGCCGGGCCGCTGCGCGCGCCCGAGCCGGGCTCGGCCAGCAGCGGCCAGCCGGCGGCCTCGGCCAGCTCGCGCGCCGCGAGCCCCAGCGCGGGGTCGGGGGCGTCGCCGGCCAGGACCACCGTCGGCAGCCCCCGCTCCAGCAGCACGGGCGCGGCCGGGGCGGGCGCCACGACGCGGGTCAGGCCGCGCCGGTCCGCCGAGGGGCCGGCGTCCACGGGGCCGTCGGGGACCAGCGGGTCGGCGAAGGCGATGTCCAGGTGCACCGGGCCCGGGGAGCCGCCGCGCGCCCCGCGGGCCGCGGCCGCCGCGCGGGAGACCACCGAGCGCCACGCCGGGGCCTGCCGCCGCGGGTCCGTCGGGGCGGGCACGTCGGCGGAGAAGCGCACCGACGGCAGGAACATCCGCGCCTGCGCGTCGGCGGTCTGGCTGGCGCCCGAGCCGCGCAGCTCGTGCGGGCGGTCCGCGGACAGCACCACCAGCGGGACGCCGGCGTGGTGGGCCTCCAGGACCGCCGGGTGCAGGTTCGCCACCGCGGTGCCGCTCGTGGTCACCACGGCCACCAGGGGCGGTCCCGCGTCGCGGTCGCCCCCGCGGGCGCCGCCGCGGGCCAGGCCCAGGGCCAGGAAGCCGGCGGCGCGCTCGTCGACGCGCACGTGCAGCTGCAGCCGGCCGGCGCGGTCGGCGGCCGCGGCGGCGTAGGCCAGCGGCGCGCTGCGCGAGCCGGGCGAGAGGACGAGGTGGCGCAGGCCGAGAGCGACCAGCGCGTCGACGACGGTGGTCGCCAGCGCGGTGGAGGGGTTCGGCGCGCTCACCGCCTCATCCGTGGACACCGCCTCATCGTCTCCCCCCCACGGGGGTGCCCGCCGCCCGAGGAGGGCCGGACGGGGCGTGGGAACCTCCCGTCGTGACCGATCCCACACCCGCCACGCCGTCGACCGTCCCCCCCGAGGCCCCCGCGGCCCCCCTGGGCGTGCGGGACCTGCTCGGGCAGCTGCCCTCGGGCGCCCTGGTGGAGCGGATGGGCATCCGCGTCCTGGAGGGCACCGCGCAGCGGCTGGTGGGGACCATGCCGGTGGAGGGCAACACCCAGGTGACGGGGCTGCTGCACGGCGGGGCCAGCTGCGTGCTGGCGGAGACGCTCGGCTCGATCGGGGCGATGCTGCACGTGTGGCCGGACGCCGTCGCCGTCGGCACGGACATCAACGCCACCCACCACCGCTCGGCGACCTCGGGCCTGGTGACGGGGGTGGCGACGGCCATCTCGCTGGGCCGGACGCTGTGCAGCCACGAGGTCGTCCTCACCGACGACGCCGGCCGGCGCCTGTGCACGGCCCGGATCACGAACCTCGTCCGCCCCCGCACCCCCTGACCCCGTCCTCCCCTCCCCCGTCGTGATCACGGACGCGTGCGCGGCGGACGCTCCCGTGATCTTGCAGGGTTTCCCAGCAAGATCACGGAGGGGTGGGGGGTGGCGGGGGTCAGGGGGCGGCGGTGAGGAGGGCGTGGCAGGCGGCCAGGCGCTCGCGCCACCAGCGCTCGCGCCCGGGGAGGGCGCGGGCGGCGTCGACGAGGGCGTCGTCGGCGCTCGCGGCGCCGCCGGGCAGCGCGGCCGCGACGGACAGGGCGCCGCCCGCGGGCAGCAGCGGGTCGGGGCGCACGTCGGCGGCCAGCAGCGCGGCGGTGCCCAGCCCGCAGGCGTGCGGCAGGTCCGGCAGCGCGGCCGCGAGCGCGACGCCCGCGGCGAGGCCGACGGAGGTGTCCAGGGCGCTGGAGACGACGACGGGCAGCCCGCAGGCGGCGGCGACCTCCAGCGCGGGCCGCACCCCGCCCAGGGGGGCGACCTTGACGACGACGACGTCGGCGGCCTCCAGCCCGGCCACGCGCAGCGGGTCCTCGGCCTTGCGCACGCTCTCGTCGGCGGCCAGCGGCACGGGGACGCCGGCGCGGGCGAGGCGGCGGCGCAGCGCGGCCATCTCCTCCAGGCCCGCGCACGGCTGCTCGGCGTACTCCAGCCCGCCGGCGGCCCCGGCGAGCGCGACGAGGGCCCGCTCGGCGGCGTCGACGTCCCAGGCGGCGTTGGCGTCCACGCGCACGCGCCCGTCCGGGCCGAGCACCTCGCGCACGGCCCGCACGCGGGCGACGTCGTCGGCGAGCTCCTGCCCGGGCTCGGCGACCTTGACCTTGGCGGTGCGGCAGCCGGGGTAGCGGGCCAGGACGGCGGGCACGTCGTCGGCGGCGACGGCGGGCACGGTGGCGTTGACCTCGACGCGGTCGCGGCGGGCGGGCGGGAACCCGGTCCAGGCGGCCTCGACGGCGGCGGGCAGCCAGCGGGCGGCCTCGGCGGGGGCGTACTCGAGGAACGGGGAGAACTCCCCCCACCCGGCGGGGCCGCGCAGCAGCAGCGCCTCGCGCTCGGTGACGCCGCGGAAGCGGCGGCGCAGGGGCAGGCGCACGACGCGGGCGGCGTCGAGCAGGTCGGCCAGCGGGGGCAGCACGCGCCCAGCCTGCCCCGGCGGCCGCCGGGGCGCGGCCGGGGCCGGTCTCAGAGCTCGCCGGTGAGGAACTGGGCGCGGCCGTGGCCGAAGGACCAGTCGGCGTCGGAGTTCTCCACGACGGAGACGACGACGTCCGCGGGGTCGGTGCCGCACGCGCGCCGCAGGTTCTCGGTGAGCAGGTGCAGGAACCGCTGCTTCTGCTCCACCGGGCGGGGGCGGCTGGTGACCTGCAGGAGCACGACGTCGCGGCTGCGGGTGATGCCGAGGCCGGTGTCCTCGACGACGAGCTCGTGGGCGGGGTGCTGGTGGACGACCTGGTAGCGGTCGCCGGCGGGCACCTCGAAGGCGTCCAGGACGGCGGCGTGGGCGGCGTCGAGCAGGGCGCGCAGCTGTTCGGGCGTGCGGCCGGCGACGAGGTCGAAGCGGAGCAGGGGCACGGCAACCTCCGGGTGATTTGTCAGGACATACTGACACATCCGGGGAGGGTCGTGCGCCGTCCGCGCATGCCCGCGCGCCGCGGCGGCATGGTCCGGCCGGCGCCGCGCGGGTCGACTGGGAGCACCGGCCCACGACCCCTGGAGGCTCACGTGATCACCGTCCTCGGCGGCACCGGCACGACCGGTCGCCGCGTCACCGCCCGCCTGCTCGCCCGCGGCGCCGGCGTCCGCGTCGGCTCGCGCCGCGGCACCCCGCGCTTCGACTGGCACGAGCGCGCGACGTGGGGCCCGGTCCTGGCCGGCACCCGCAGCGCCTACGTCGCCTTCCACCCCGACCTGGCCCTGCCCGGGGTGCCATCGCTGCTCGGGGCGTTCGCCGCCGCGGCGCGCGCCGAGGGGGTGGAGCACCTGGTGCTCCTGTCCGGGCGCGGCGAGGAGGGCGCCGCGGCGGCCGAGGAGGCCGTGCGGGCGTCCGGCCCGGCGCTGACGGTGCTGCGCTGCAACTGGTTCGCGCAGGACTTCTCCGAGCACTTCCTGCTGCCCGCCGTGCGGTCGGGGACCCTCGCGCTGCCCGCCGCCGACGCGGTCGAGCCCTTCGTCGACGCCGACGACGTCGCCGACGTGGCCGTGGAGGTGCTGCTCGGCGGGCGCCACCGCGGCGCGGTGCTGGAGCTGTCCGGGCCCCGGCCGCTGAGCTTCGCCGACGTCGCCGCGGAGCTGACCCGCGCGAGCGGTCACGAGGTCCGCTACGTCCCGTCGACCCGGGACGCCTGCGCCGCCGAGCTCGTCGCGCAGGGCCTGCCCGCCGAGCTCGCCGACCTGTTCGCCCTCGTCCTCGACGGCCGCAACGCCGCCCCCACGGGGGACGTGGAGCGGGTCCTGGGCCGCCCGCCCCGGGACTTCGCCGACTACGCGACCGCGACCGCGGCCACGGGCGTCTGGTCGCCCGCCCCGGTGGCGCCGTGACCGCGGCCCGCGGTCCGCGCGGGGCCTAGCGTCGGGGCGTGGAGCACCTCGCGGCCGCGCTGGACGGCCCCCGCGCGCGGGGCGCGTTCGTCCTGCAGGTCGTCATGTCCGCCCCGTGGTCGGTGCGCGTGCTCGACGAGGCGCCGCTGTCGGTGGTGGCGCTCACGGCCGGCTCGGCCTGGGCGACGACGGCGTCCGGGTCGGTGCCGATGGCCCCGGGCGACGTGCTGCTGGTGCGCGGCACCGAGGAGTACGTCCTGGCGGACTCCCCCGGCGCCGCGCCCCGGGCCGTCGTCGGCGCCGGGCAGTCGTGCGCGGCCGCGGACGGGCGCGACCTGGCCCCGTGGACGCGGGGGGTGCGCACGTGGGGCAACGACCCCGCGGGCCCCGACCGCCTCGTGGTGGGCACCTTCCGCAGCCGCGGCGAGGTCGGGCGGGTGCTGCTGGCCACGCTGCCCGGGGCCGTCGTCGTGCCCGGCCCGGACCCGGACCTGCTGGCGCTGCTGGCGCGGGAGGTGCAGCGCGAGGCGGCGGGGCAGGAGGGCGTGCTGGACCGGCTCCTGGACCTGCTGCTCGTCGCGGCGCTGCGCGCTCTGCCCGCCGCGGCGGGCGCGGGACCCGCCGGCACCGTCACCGACCCGGCGGTGCGCGCCGTGCTCGACCTCGTGCACGCCGACCCGGCGCGGGGGTGGACGGTCGCGCTGCTGGCCCGGCGGGCCGGGCTGTCCCGCTCGGCCCTGACCCGGCGGTTCACCGCGGCCGTCGGGGTGCCGCCGACGACGTGGCTGACGCACGCGCGGCTCGCGCTCGCCGCGGACCTGCTGCTGGCCGACCCGGAGCGCACGCTGGCCGGCGTGGCCCGCGAGGTGGGGTACGCCACCCCGTTCAGCTTCAGCGCCGCGTTCGCCCGGCGCTACGG
Organism: Kineococcus terrestris; assembly: GCF_041020755.1. Taxonomy (NCBI): domain Bacteria; kingdom Bacillati; phylum Actinomycetota; class Actinomycetes; order Kineosporiales; family Kineosporiaceae; genus Kineococcus; species Kineococcus terrestris. The sequence continues at coordinate 43,484 of NZ_JBEUEI010000012.1, forward strand.
CACCAGCCCGAGCGCCTACCGGGCGGGGCGGGGGCGCGGGACGCCCGGGCCCCGCTGAGGTGCGCGGCCCGGGCACACTCGCCGCATGAGCGCACCGGACGACCAGGCCCCCGGCGACCCGACCCCGGACGACCGGGAGCAGGACGGCACGGCCTTCGCCGAGCTGGCCCTGCGCGAGGAGCTGCTGCGCCCCCTGACGGCGCTCGGCTACGAGGAGGCCACGCCGATCCAGCGCGAGGCCGTCCCGCCGCTGCTGGCCGGGCGGGACGTCGTCGGGCTGGCCGCCACGGGCACCGGCAAGACCGCGGCGTACGCGCTGCCGCTGCTGCAGGTCCTGGCCCCGCTGGAGGAGCGGCCCGGCACCCCCACCGCCCTGGTGCTGGCGCCGACCCGCGAGCTGGCGGTGCAGGTGTCCGAGGCGGTCTACAAGTACGGCCGCGAGCTGTCGGTGCGCGTGCTGCCCGTGTACGGCGGGACCCCCGTGGGGCAGCAGCTGCGCTCGCTGGCGCGCGGCACGGACGTCGTCGTGGCCACGCCCGGGCGCGCGCTGGACCTGCTGGGGCGCGGCGCGCTGGACCTGTCGGCGCTGCGGACCGTCGTGCTCGACGAGGCCGACGAGATGCTCGACATGGGCTTCGTCGAGGACATCGAGGCGATCCTGGACGCGACGCCCGAGGACCGGCAGACGGTGCTGTTCTCGGCGACGATGCCGGCGCGCACCGCGGCGCTGGCGCGCCGGCACCTGCGCGAGCCGGTGCGGGTGCAGGTCGAGAGCGCGCCCCTGGCCACCGGGGAGGTGCCGCGGGTGCGCCAGAGCGCCTACCTGGTGCCGCGCGCGCACAAGACGGCCGCGCTGGGCCGGGTGCTGGACGTGGAGGCGCCCACGGCGGCGCTGGTGTTCTGCCGCACCCGCGAGCAGGTGGACACCGTCACCGAGAGCCTGAACGGGCGCGGCTACCGGGCCGAGGCCCTGCACGGCGGGATGGGCCAGGACCAGCGCGAGAAGGTGCTGGGCCGGCTGCGGGCGCAGACCGCGGACCTGCTGGTGGCCACGGACGTCGCCGCGCGCGGCCTGGACGTGGAGCACCTGAGCCACGTCGTCAACTACGACGTCCCCAGCGCGCCGGAGTCGTACGTGCACCGCATCGGGCGGGTGGGGCGCGCCGGCCGCGAGGGGGTGGCGATCACCCTGGCGGACTCCCGCGAGCACCGGATGCTCAAGACGATCGAGCGGGTCACGGGCCAGCGCATCGCCGTGCAGGCGCTGCCCACGGTCGCCGACCTGCACGCCCGCCGCCTGGAGCTGACGCGGGCGGCGCTGCGCGAGAGCCTGCTGACCGACGACCTGGACCGCTTCCGCGGCGTCGTGGAGGCGCTGGGCGACGAGTTCGACCTGGTGCAGGTCGCCCTGGCGGCGGTGAAGCTCGCGCACGAGGCCACGGGCGGTCCCGACGGCGACGAGGAGGACATCCCGCAGGAGCGCCCCGCCACCGGCCCGGCCAGGTCGGGCGGGCCCGACGGACGGGGCCGGGGGCGCGGTCCGGCGGGGCGCCGCGGGGACTCCGGCCCGGTGGCGCGCCTGTTCGTCGGGATGGGGCGCAGCGCGGGCGTGCGCCCGCAGGACCTCGTCGGCGCCATCGCCGGGGAGTCGTCCCTGACGGGCCGGGACGTGGGCGCCATCGAGATCGCCGAGCGGTTCTCGCTGGTGGAGGTGCCCGCCGACCGCGCCGAGGAGGTCATCCGCGGTCTGCGGGGGGCCACGCTGCGCGGCAAGCGCCCGACCGTGCGCCGCGACCGGCCCGCGGGCCGCGGGCCGCGGGCGGGCGGCGCCGACCGGGCGGCCGACCCGTCCTAGCGGGACGAGCCGCCCGCCCGGTCCGGCGGACCGGTGACCGCGCCGCGACGCCCTCAGCAGCGGTCGTCGTCCCGGTCCTCACCGCCGCCGTGGCGGTGGCAGTCGTCCGCGCGCGGGGGCGCGGGAGCGGCGACCGGCCCGGCGGGCGGCGCCGGCGCCGGGCGCGCGGACGGTGCGGGCGCCGGGGCCGGCGGTGCGGGGGCCGGCGCCGCGGGCGGTGCTGCGGGCGGGGCCGGCCGCGCGGGCGGTGGCAGGTCCGGACGCGGGGCCGCGGGCGGCGCCGGTGCCGGAGGCGCGGGCGGCGCCGGAGCCGGACGCGCGGGTGGTGCCGGAGCCGGACGCGCGGGCGGCCCCGGCGCGGCGGGCGGGGGTGCGGGAGGCGCCGTGCCCGGACCCCTGGTCGGCGCCGGACCCGGCGTCGCCGCCCTGCCCGGACCCGCGGTCGCCGCCCTGCCGGGACCCGGGGTCGCCGTCGCGGTCGGGCGCGGCGCCCGGCCCGGCGCGCGCGGAGCGGGTCGCGGGTCCGGACGGCTCCGCGCGGACGGCGCGGCGGTCCCGTCCGGGGCGGCCCCGGCGGGGTCCGCGGGCTCGTCGACCGCCGCGGGACCGGCGGCGCCGGTCGACGGCTCCACGACGGCCGGCGACGGCCCCGCGGCGGCCGGCTGCGCCGCGTCCGTCGCGACCGTCGCCCGCACGCCGTCCGGGGCGGGCGGTGCGGTGGGCGCGGGCGTCGCGGTGCGGACGGCGCCCGCCCCCGTCGCCGGGTCGTCCCGGCCCGGGGCCGCGGCGACCACGGCGGCGGACCCGTCGCGGACCGCCGCGCCCGCGGGCGCGGCCAGCGCCTCGGTGGCGGCGAGCCCGGTGCCGGCGCCGACCCCGGCGGTGAGCACGGCGGCCAGCACCTGGCCCCCGGCCGTCTGGGCGACGGCCGCGGCGCCCGAGAGGGCCTGGGCGGGGGCGGCGCCCACCCCCGGCAGGGCGGCCAGCAGGGCGGCGGGGCCCGCCACCAGGCGCAGCCGGCCGATGCCGACGGCGAGGAAGGCGCGCACGACCTCGGGGTCGAACTGGGTGCCGGCGCAGCGGGTGATCTCCGCGCGGGCCTGCTCGGCAGGCATCGGCTTCTTGTAGGAGCGGGCGGAGGTGATGACGTCGTAGGTGTCCGCGACGGCGATGACGCGCGCCGCCAGGGAGATCCGCCCGCCGGCCAGGCCGGCCGGGTAGCCGCCGCCGTCCCAGCGCTCGTGGTGCTGCTCGACGCCGTCCAGCCACGGCCCCAGCCAGCCGCGCAGCGGCTCGACCAGCCGCCCGCCGTGGCAGGGGTGCTGCTGCAGGGCCGCCCACTCCTGCGCAGTGGGCCGCCCGTCCTTGTTGATGACCTCGACCGGCACGTGGACCTTGCCCACGTCGTGCAGCAGGGCCGCCCAGCTGAGCCGGTCGACGTCCTCGTCGGCCAGCCCGAGCTCGCGGCCGATGAGCGCCGCGTACGCCTGGACGCGCTCGCCGTGGGCGCGGGTGCGCGCGTCGTGCTCGGCGAGCGCCCCCACGAGGGCGGTCAGCCGGGCGCCGACGCCGTCCCGCGCGCCGGTGCCGGGACCCTCCAGGGCGGCCGGGGACCAGGTGCGGCGGGCGACCTCGAAGCGGCTGGGGACCCGGTCGGGCAGGACCAGGCTCAGGCGCAGCAGCGCGGACAGGGGCAGCAGGCGCCGCAGCCAGCGCGCGCAGACGACGAGCACCAGGGAGGAGGCGGTCGCCACCAGCACGAGCCACAGCGCCGGGGGCAGCCCGGTGCGCTCGGCGGGCAGCCAGCGCGAGGCGGCGGCGCCGACGGCCAGCGCGAACAGCAGGGGCCCGAGGGTGGCGGTGGCGCGCACGGCGGCGGCCAGGACGGGCCGGGGGCGCCACGTCGTCCCCGCCGCCGGCCCGTAGTTCTGGGTGGGTCCCGTGCTCACCCGGGACGGTTCGACCGGCGCACGACCCCGCTGGAGCGGCGGGCGCGGGAGGTCACCCGGCCGGGGGACACCGCTGCCCCGGACGGAGCACGCCCCGGCAGGCCCGCCGGTGCGCGACCGTCCTAGGGTCGCGGCGTGGCAGCCCTGGACGGTGTGAGCGAGACGTTCGACCCCTCCGCGTGGGAGGAGGTGCCGGGGTTCGCCGACCTCACCGACGTCACGTACCACCGGTGCGTGCGCCCGGGCCCGGAGCGCGGGACGGTGCGCATCGCCTTCGACCGGCCGCAGGTGCGCAACGCGTTCCGCCCGGGCACGGTCGACGAGCTGCACCGGACGCTGGACCACGCCCGCCGCACGCCCGACGTGGGCTGCGTGCTGCTGACGGGCAACGGGCCGAGCCCGAAGGACGGCGGGTGGGCGTTCTGCTCCGGCGGCGACCAGCGGGTGCGGGGGCGCTCGGGCTACCAGTACGCCGGGGGGGAGACCGCCGACACGGTGGACGCGGCGCGCGCGGCCGCCGAGGGCGGGCGGCTGCACGTGCTGGAGGTGCAGCGGCTCATCCGGTTCATGCCGAAGGTCGTCATCGCCGTGGTGCCCGGGTGGGCCGCCGGCGGCGGGCACTCCCTGCACGTGGTCGCGGACCTGACGCTGGCCAGCGCCGAGCACGCCCGCTTCAAGCAGACCGACGCCGACGTCGGCTCCTTCGACGCCGGCTACGGCTCGGCGTACCTGGCCCGGCAGGTGGGGCAGAAGTTCGCCCGCGAGGTGTTCTTCCTCGGCCGCCCGTACACGGCGCAGCAGGCGCACGCGATGGGCATGGTCAACGAGGTGGTGCCGCACGCGCAGCTGGAGGAGACGGCGCTGGCGTGGGCGGCCGCGGTCAACGGCAAGTCCCCCACCGCGCAGCGGATGCTGAAGTTCGCCTTCAACGCCGCGGACGACGGGATGGTCGGCCAGCAGGTGTTCGCGGGCGAGGCCACGCGCCTGGCGTACATGACCGACGAGGCCGTGGAGGGCCGCGACGCGTTCCTGGAGAAGCGGGAGCCGGACTGGAGCCGCTTCCCCTGGTACTTCTGAGGAGCCGCGCCCGGGTGACGCGGCTCAGGCCACGGACGCGGGCGCCTCGCGCAGCTCGCGGGCCAGCCGGCGGATCGTCCACAGCGCCCCGGCGAGCGGCTCGGGCCGCGCGTGCAGGAACCCCTGCTGGGTGGGGGCACCCATGCCGTGCAGCAGCCGCGCCTGCTCGGGGGTCTCCACGCCCTCGGCGACCAGGCCCATGCCGGTCGCGGCGGCCAGCAGCACTAGCCCCTCGACGAGGGCGCGGGTGCGGGCGTCGGTCTCGATCTCCCGCACGTAGGAGCGGTCGACCTTGAAGGCGGTGAACGGCCGGCGGCGCAGGTAGGCCAGCGTCGCGTAGCCGGTGCCGAAGTCGTCGACGCACAGGTGCGCGCCGGCCTCCACGAGGGCCTCCAGCACGGCGGTGGTGTGGTCGTCCTCGGCGACCAGGACGCTCTCGGTCATCTCCAGGACCAGCCGGCGGGGGGCCAGCTCGGCCACGGCCCGGCGCACGGCGGGCACGAGGGCCGGGTCGCGCAGCTGCGGGGCGGAGACGTTGACGGCGACGACGACGTCGTGCCCGGCGGCGGCGGCCAGCAGCGGCGCGTCGCGCACGGCCTGGGCCAGCACCTCGCGGCCCAGGTCGGCGACCAGGCCGTGCCGCTCGGCCAGGCCGACGAACGCGTCCGGCGGGACGAGCTCGCCGTCGCGGCGCCAGCGCACGAGGCACTCCACGCCGCTGACGACGCGGGAGTCCACGTCGACGCACGGCTGGTAGTGCACCTCCAGCTCGCCGTCGTCGATGCCGCGGCGCAGGCGCTCGGCGGCGGCGCCCTCGGCGGCGCGCTCGCGCTCGGCGGCCGCGTCCCAGCGGCGGGCGCAGCCGCCGCCGGCGTCCTTGGCCGCGCGCAGGGCCCGCTCGGCGGCGGCGAGGAGCTCGCGGGCCGGCCGCCCGCCGGTGGCGACGCCGGCGCTGGCGGTGAGCGCGACGGCGGCGGCTCCCGGACCGGCTCCCGGGCCCTCCAGGGCGACCGGCGCGGCGAGCAGCTCCAGCAGGCGGGTGGCGGCGCGGTCGGCGCCCTCGGCGTCGTGCAGCAGGACGGCGAACTCGTCGCCGCCGAGGCGGGCGGTCACGTCGCCGCCGCGCACCCCGGTCCGCAGGCGGCGGGCGACCTCGGCGAGCACGGCGTCGCCGGCGGGGCGCCCGTGCGCGAGGTTGACCTCCCGGAAGCCGTCCAGGGCCAGGTGGACGACGGCCACCTCGGCGCCGCCGGGAGGCCCGGGCTCGTCCGCGTCCCCGTCCGCGTCCCCGTCCCCGTCCAGGGCGGTGGCGACGGCCGCGGCGAAGGCGCCCCCGGTGGGCAGGCCGGTCAGCCGGTCCACCGCACCGCCGTCGCGGGCGCCGCCGGCGGTGCGGGGGCGGCCGCGGCGGGCGCGGTGCAGCGCGACGACGGCGGCGGCCGCGGTGCCGGCGAGCAGGACGCCGGCGGCGGCGCCCAGCAGCAGCAGCAGGAGCAGGCAGCCGAGGTCGACGCCCTCGGGCAGCGGGAACGACGGGTGGGCGGGCAGGAGCAGCACGCGGACCTCCTGCGCGCCGGGCCCGGCGGGCTGCCGGGACGATGCAGCACACGTCGTCCCGGCCGGTCCCGCCCTTGACGCGCCGGAGGGGCGACCGCCCGCTCGGTCCAACCGCGTCACCCCTCCGGCCGTCCCCCGCCCGGGGGTGGGCCGGGGCCGTCAGGCGGTGAGGGGCCGCGCCGCGCGGGCCAGGACGGTGTCCTGCAGGTCCTCCAGCGGCCGCGGCGTGCAGTACAGGTGCCCCTGCGCCAGCCCGCAGCCGATGCCGCGCAGGATCTCGGCCTGCTCGGGGTGCTCGACGCCCTCGGCGACGACGGCGAGGTCCAGGGCCTGGCCCATCTTCACCATGCCCTCCACGAGGGCGCGGGCGGTGGGCTCGGTGGCGATGTCCCGCACGAAGCTGCGGTCGATCTTGAACGAGCTGAACGGCCGGTGGCGCAGGTAGCCGAGCGAGGAGAACCCGGTGCCGAAGTCGTCGATCGTCAGCTGGGCGCCCGTCTCGGCCAGGTCGCGCAGCACGTCGGCGCTGTCGTCGTCGATCATGACGCTCTCGGTCATCTCCAGGTGCAGCCGGCAGCCGCTGGCGCCGGTCTGGCGCACCGCCCCCGCCACCCGGGCGGCGAAGTCGGGGTGGCGCAGCTGCACGGGCGAGACGTTGACCATGAGGTCCAGGGGCCGGCCGGCGCGCGCCTGCAGGACGGCCGCGTCGCGGGCGACGGTGCGCAGCACGGCGTCGCCGATGCCGACGACGGTGCCCGAGCGCTCGGCCAGGCCGATGAACTCCTCCGGGCCCACGAGCGGCTCGACGCTGCCGCCGCGGTCGCGGCGCCAGCGCACGAGGGCCTCCAGCCCGACGACCTCGGAGCTGCGCAGGTCGACGATCGGCTGGTAGTGCACGACGAACGCCTCGGCGGGCGCCTGCTGCAGGTCCTCGATGACCTGCAGCCGGGCGATCTCCTCCTCCAGCAGCTCGGGGCGGAACTCCACCCAGCGGTTCTTGCCGGTGGCCTTGGCCCGGTACATGGCGGTGTCGGCGTTGCGCAGCAGGGTGCCGACGTCGTCGCCGGGGCGGGCGCGGGACAGGCCGATGCTGCCCTGCACGCGCAGCACGTGCCCGCGCATGCGCACCTCCACGCGCAGCGCGGCCAGCACCCGCCGGCACAGCCCCTCGGAGTCGGTGCACTCGGGCAGCAGGACGGCGAACTCGTCGCCGCCGAGGCGGGCGACGGTGCTGCCCTCGCGCAGGGTGTCGCGCAGGCGCTGGCCGACCACGCGCAGCAGCTCGTCGCCGGCCTCGTGCCCGAAGCGGTCGTTGACGCCCTTGAAGCCGTCGAGGTCGAGGTAGAGGACGACGAGGCGCTCCAGGGCGCCGGTCTCGCGGGCGCGGTCGAGGGCGCGCCCCAGCTGCTCGGCGAACTGCAGGCGGTTGGGCAGGCCGGTGACGACGTCGCGGCGGGCCAGGCCGTGCATCTCCTCGCTGGCGCTGACCCGGAAGAACGCGGCCTCGCCGACGCTGGCGAGCGCCTCCAGGGCCTTCTCGTCGGAGGCGCGGTGGGCGGGGTCGCGCTGCTTGGGGGCGGTGATGTGCAGGACGACGCCGTCGCCGGCGACGACCGGCACGCCGATCTCGTCCTCGGCGGGGCCGACGGAGCGCACGGTGGCGGCCGGGCTGCCGGCGACCATGCGGGCGTGCTTCTGCAGGGCGCGCGCCAGGTCGGCGCGCCGGCCCTGGGTGTGCAGGGCGGTGGCGGCCTCGAAGAGCGCCTCGGTGCGGCGGGCGACGTCGCGGGTCTGGCGCATGGCCTTGGTGGCGATCATCGTGACGACCAGCGGGATGACGAGCAGCACCGCGGCCAGCGGGCTGACGAGCGCCTCCACGAGCCCGCCGAGGTAGCCGAGGCCGCCGACGGCGACGGCGGTGCCGCCGCTGAGCCAGGCCCCGAAGTCGGACAGCTCGCTGCGCACGGTGGTGCCCTCGTGCAGGGCCACGGAGACCGCGGAGACGAGGGTGTCGACGCAGAAGACGGCGGCGACGGCGACGAGGACGGCGAGGACCTCCTCGGGCCCGTGGTCCAGGCGCACGGCCTGGAACTGCCCGTCGGGGGCGCGGCCGCCCGCGCCGAGCCGGTCGAGCACGAAGAGGGCCACGGGGGCGAAGAGGACGCCGATGGAGGCGTTGAAGACGCGGCTGACCCACCGGCGCCGCTGCAGCAGCTGGGTGGGCAGCACGCACAGCACCCACGCCAGGACGGCCGTCCGGGGCGTGGTGGAGCACAGCAGGAAGACGAGGACGCCGACGTCGAACTGCACCTCGACCCCGGCGTGGCGGATGCTCAGCTGGAAGGGGAAGCGGGTCAGCAGGTGGGTCAGCGGCAGCCCGACGAGCAGGCACAGGCCGAGGTCGCGCAGCTCGGCGACGCCGGCGCCGGAGGCGAAGCGGACGACGGCGTGGACCGCGACGAGGACGGCCGCGGCCGCCACGACGGCGTCGAACACGATGCCGCCGAGCGGGCGCTCGACCCGGACCCCTGTGCTCATCGTCACCTCCCCCACGAGCGCGCGAGCAGCGTCATCCTGACACTCCGATCATGCGCGGTCACGCTCCATCGACCACCAGGGTGCCCGGACCGCCCGATCGGCGGACCTGCTTCACCCGATCGCCTGCTTGCCGCTCCCCTGCGTGGAGCAATCCTGACAGGCCGTGACAGCAGGGGCGGACGGGGCGGGAGGGGCACCGGCGGGCGGCCTACCCTCCTGGCGTGGCCCGCCCGCACCCCGCCGACCGTCCCGCGGGTCCCGCGGCCCGGCGCGTCGCCCCGCTGCCCGTGCCCGCCGGCGAGGGCGTCCTGCGGCTGCTGCCCGCGCTCGCCGGAGCCCTCGACGGGCGCGGCGACGCCCTGCACCCGCACGCCGCCGACCACGCCCCGCACCCCGCCGTCGGGGCCGGCGAGCCGCTGGCCCCCGACGAGGACGACCCCGCCGACCCCACCGCGGTCGTCGTCGCCACCTCCGGCTCCACCGGCGTCCCCAAGCCCGCCCTGCTCAGCGCCGGGGCCCTGCGCGCGTCCGCGGCCGCGACGGCCGCCCGGCTCGGGGGCGGCGGTCCCGGCAGCGGTCTCGGCGGCGGCGAGCAGTGGCTGCTGGCGCTGCCGGGCCACCACGTCGCCGGTCTGCAGGTCCTGCTGCGCTCGGTGCGCGCGGGCACCGAGCCCGTCGTCGCGGACCTGCGCGACGGCTTCACCGCCCGCGCCTTCACCGCCGCCGTCGCGCGCGCCACGGGCCGCCGGCTGCTGACGTCCCTCGTGCCCACCCAGCTGGCCCGGCTGCTCGACGCCGGCGGGGCGGAGGGCCGGGAGGCGCGCGCCGCCCTGGCCTCCTGCGCGGCCGTCCTCGTCGGCGCGGCCGCCACCCCGCCGGTGCTGCTGGAGCGCGCCCGCGCCGCCGGCGTGCGCGTCGTGACCACCTACGGCTCCTCGGAGACGTGCGGCGGCTGCGTCTACGACGGCGTGCCCCTGGACGGCGTCGTCGCCTCGCTCGAACCGTCCGCCGAGCCCGGCGGGGCGGGGCGGCTGGTGCTGTCCGGGCCCGTGGTCGCCCGCGGCTACCGCGGCCGCCCCGGCGACCCGGCGTTCACCCGCACCGCGGCCGGTCGCGCCTTCCGCACCGACGACACCGCCGCGCTCGGCGCCGACGGCCGCGTCGACGTCCTCGGCCGCGTCGACGACGTCGTCGTCACGGGCGGCCTCAAGGTCGCCCCCGCCGCCGTGGAGGCCGTCCTGGCCGAGCACCCGGGGGTGCGCGAGGTCGCCGTCGTCGGCGTCCCCGACCCGGAGTGGGGGCAGGCGGTGGTCGCGGTCGTCGTCCCCGCGGCGCGCGGCTGCTCCCTGGAGGAGCTGCGCGAGGCGGTCCGCGCGCGCCTGGGCGCCCACGCGGCCCCCCGCCGGCTGCTGCTGCTGGAGGAGCTGCCGCTGCGCGGTCCGGGCAAGCCGGACCGCTCCGCGCTCCGCGCGCTGGCGGCCGCTCCCGGTGCGAGACTGGGAACCGCGGGCGACGCCCGGTCGTCCAGCAGGTGACGGACCGGCCGCCGGCGTCCGACCGGCCGGCGGCAGTGGGAGGGATGACCGTGCTTCGCGCCCTGGCCGTGCTGGTTCCCCTGGCACTGGCCGTCTACTCGCTGTTCGACATCGCCCAGTCCCGGGACGCCGAGGTGCGGATGTTCCCCCGGTGGGCCTGGGTGCTCCTGGTGGTCTTCGTGCCGATCGTCGGGCCGGCGGCCTACCTCGTCGCCGGCCGCCCCCTGCCGCCCGGCGGGCACGGCGGTGGCGGCGGCCGCGGGGGCGGGCGCGGCTACGGCGGCCCGGGCGGCTCGCCCTCGGCGCCACCGCGCGGCCCCGACGACGACGAGGACTTCCTGCGGCGCCTGCGCGAGCAGCCGCCGCGCTGACCGGCCCCGGCCGGCCGACGACCGGGCGCGCGCCGGTGCCCGCCCGGGACCCGGGCGGGCACCGGCGCGCCGTCGTTGGCACAGTGGTCCGCCGTGCCGCAGCCCGCTGACCCCCCGCCCGACCCCTCGACCGGCCCCTCGACCGACGCCGCCGACCCCGGGGCGCCCGGGACCGTCCCGCTGAGCGAGCTGCCCTCCACGCCGCCGACCCGGCGCCGGGCGAGCGCGCGGCAGTGGCTGGCCGGGGCCCGCCCCCGCACGCTGCCCGCCGCGCTGACCCCCGTCCTCGTGGGCACGGGCGCCGCCGCGGCCCTGGACGGCGTGCGCTGGAGCACCGCCGTCCTCTCCCTCGTCGTCGCCCTGGCCCTGCAGGTGGGCGTCAACTACGCCAACGACTACTCCGACGGCGTGCGCGGCACCGACGCCGACCGGGTCGGGCCCTTCCGCCTCGTCGGCTCGGGCGCCGCCGAGCCGCGGCACGTGCGCGACGCGGCCTTCAGCTGCTTCGCCGTGGCGGCGCTGGCCGGTCTGGCCGTCGTCGCCCTGGCCGAGGCGTGGTGGCTGCTGCTCGTGGGCGCCGCCAGCATCGCCGCCGCCTGGTACTACACCGGCGGCAAGCGCCCCTACGGCTACGCCGGGCTGGGCGAGGTGTTCGTCTTCGTCTTCTTCGGCCTCGTCGCCGTCCTGGGCACCACGTACGTGCAGGCCGGGCGGGTCAGCGGCGTCGCGGTGGCCGGCGCGGTCTGCGTGGGGCTGCTGGCCGTGGCGATCCTGCTGGCCAACAACCTGCGCGACGTGCCCACCGACGCCGTGGCCGGCAAGCGGACGCTGGCCGTGCGCCTGGGCGAGGAGCGCACCCGCCTGCTGTACGCGGGGACCGTCGCCGGCGCGCTCGCCGCGGCCCTGGCGTGCGCGCCGCGGCACCCGTGGGCGCTGCTGGTCCTGCTGGCCGTCGTCCCCGCGGTGCCGCCCGTGCGCACCGTGCTCGGCGGGGCCCGCGGGCGCGACCTCGTGCCCGTCCTGCAGCGCACCGGGCAGCTGGAGCTGGTGACCGGGGCGCTGCTGGCGCTCGGCCTGGCCCTGTGAGCGGTCCGGCGAGCGCGTCCGCCCGCCGGCGGGCCCGCGCGGCCGTAGGCTGCGCGCCGTGACGGAGGTCGAGGTCCGGGCGGACGGCGCGCACCGCTACGCGGCGGTGCTCACGACGGCGACGGGCAGCAGCGAGCACGTCGTCACCGCCGACGAGGAGCTGCTGGCGCGCCTGGACGTGACGGCCGCCGAGGAGCCCGTCCTCGTGCGCCGGGTGCTGGAGGTGCTGGCCGCCGCCCTGGACCGGGCCGAGCGCGACGACGCCGGGCCGGGCGACGACCCCGCCGGCGGCCGCGCGGCCGTCCTGCCCGCGCTCATCGACCTCGCGGCCCTGGAGCGCGAGCGCCCCGAGCTGCTGCGCGACCTGCCCCTGCGCTGAGGGGACCCCTCAGCGGTCCTCGGCGTCCTCGTCCTCGCGCAGCCCGCGCTCGAAGCGCGAGCGCCGGCCGCCGCCCTGGACGCGCGCGTCCACGCGGCGCTGCACCTCGGCGGCCATCGCGTCGCGCTGCTTGCGCAGCAGCACCAGCGACAGCAGCACCGAGACCACCGCCGCCAGGCCCAGGGCCAGCCAGCCGCGCGCGCCCAGCAGGTACAGCAGCAGCAGGGACCCGACGAAGATGCTCAGCCGGAGCACCGAGTAGCGGAACGCCACGAACACGTCACACCCCCGCGTACGAGTGGAGACCGGGGAAGAAGATGTTCACCACGAGGTAGTTGAACAGGATGCAGGCGAAGGCGGCGCAGGCCAGCCAGGCGGCGCGGCGGCCGTCCCAGCCGCGGGTCGCCCGCGCGTGCAGGTAGGCGGCGTAGACGACCCAGATGACGAACGTCCACACCTCCTTGGAGTCCCAGCCCCAGTAGCGGTTCCACGCCACCTGCGCCCACACGGCGCCCGCGATGAGCGTGAACGTCCACATGACGAAGCCCACCGCGTACAGGCGGAACGCCGTGCGCTCCAGCTCCACCGAGGAGGGCAGGGCGTCCATGAACGCGCCGCCGGGCACGCGGCCGGCCGCCCGCGAGCGCTCGCGCTTCTCCTGCACCAGCTGCAGGACCGTGGCGGAGAAGCCGACGGTCGACAGGGCGCTGGCCAGGATCGCGACGAAGACGTGGATGACGAGCCAGTAGCTGTCCAGGGCGGGGACGAGCTGGGCGGCCTCGACGTAGAAGGTGCGCAGCGCGATCCCGAGGGTGGCCAGCACGGGCCCGGCGACGAAGACGCCCAGGTAGCGGGCGTCGCGGCCCGCGCCGGGCGCGCCGAGGTGGGCGCGCAGCACGACGACGAGGTAGGCCAGCGACACCACGAGCGTGCCGGTGAGGGCGAACTCGAACATGTTGCCCCACGGCACCCGGTGCACCGACAGGCCGCGGGCCACGACGGAGCCGAGGTGGAACAGGGTCGCCAGCACGAACAGCGACGTGCCGACCGCGGCGGCGCGGCGGCGCCCGCGCGGCACCCGCACCGGCGGGGCCGGGGGTGCGGCCACCCGCCCGCCCGCCGACCCTGCCGACCCTGCCGACGCGCCGCGCTGGCCGCCGGCGCGCCGGGCGGCCGGCTCGCCGCGGCGGGCCTTGACCACCTTGCCGCTCTCGGCGAGGTCGGCGGCGTAGGCCGTCATGGCGAACAGGTACGCGGCCATCGCCGCGTACAGCAGGACGTTGCTGATCCCCGCGATGTTCTCGTCGACGCTCACGCCGTCTCCTCAGGCCGTCCGTCGGTCCCGGTGCCCCCCGGGACCCTGGCCGCGTCCGCGGCCCCTCGTCCGGCGCGCCGCGGCGCGCCGTCCCCATCGTCCCCCACCGCGGGGGCGTCCCCCGACGGGGTCACGTCCCCGTCCTCCGGCTCGTCCGGGCCGGCCTCGTCCGGGACGGGTTCGCCCAGCTCCCGGCGCAGCCGCCGCAGGACCCCGTCGACCTCGTCGCCCAGCCCGGCGTCGCTGCCGCGCGACAGCCCGGCCACCTCCACGCGCGAGCCGCCGCCGGCGGCCGGGACGACCCGCACCCACAGGCGCCGGCGCGGCAGGAACAGCGACATCACCAGCCCGGCCGTGGCCAGCAGCGAGAACGCGAGCGCGGCGTGCTGGCCGGGGGTGTACCGCACGTCGAAGGAGGCGAAGCGCTGCACGCCCTCGAAGGTGAGGGTGCCCAGACCGCCGGGCAGCTCCGCGACGTCGCCGGGCTGCATCTGCAGCGCCACCGGCTGCCCGGCGTCGTCGAGCACGCGGGTCAGGCCGCTGTCGTCGAGCTCGTAGACGTTCTGCGGCCGGCCGTCGTCCAGGCCCAGGTCGCCGGTCCACGCGGTCATCACGAGCACCGGGTTGGCCAGGTCGGGGAAGCCGGACACGGGCGCGCCGTCGGAGCCGACCGTCGCGGCCGGCAGGAAGACGCCCTGCAGGCCCACCTGGACGGGCTCGCCGTCGGCGTCCACCGCGTCGGGGACCTTCAGCACGCCCGTGGAGTCGTAGTTGGCGGTCTGCGGCAGGAACGGCACCGCGCCGTCGGCCACGACGTCTCCCGCGCCGTCGCGGTAGGTCAGCCGCAGCGCGTAGCCGTTGCCGGACAGCGACACCTGCGCGCCGTCCACGACGGCGGGGTGGTTGACGCGCACGGTCTCCGCGCGCGGCTCGGCGCCCGGCTCGTCGGTCAGCAGGACGTCGGCGGCGAACTGGCGCGGCTGGCCGATCTGGGAGGTCTGCTGCGCCTCGAAGCCCACCGTCATCCGCTCCAGCGTCAGCGCGAACGGGGGGATGTCGCCCTGGTCGGCCCACACGCCGGACTCGAAGCTGTCCCAGTCGCTGGTCGTGCCGACGAAGGACTCGCCCTCGGTGACCAGCCGCTGGCCGGAGTAGGAGAACAGGGCGCTGGTCGCCACGGCCAGCAGCAGCCCGACCAGCGACAGGTGGAACAGCAGGTTGCCGCTCTCGCGGTGGTGCCCGCGCTCGGCGGCCACGGACCCGCCGGACGCGCCGTCGCCGCCGTCGGGGCGCACGTCGACGCGGAAGCGGCGGCCCAGGGCCGCGCGCGCCGCGCCCAGCGCCGTCGCCGGGTCGGCGGCCAGCTCGGCCTCGCGGTGCTCCGGCAGCCGCGACAGGCGCGCCGGGGTGCGCGGGGGCCGCGAGCGCAGCGCCCGCCAGTGCACGCCCGCGCGCGGCAGCACGCAGCCGACGAGGGAGACGAACAGCAGCAGGTAGACGGCGGAGAACCAGACGGAGCTGTAGACGTCGAAGAACTGAAGCCGGTCCAGCCACGGGCCCGCCGTGGGGTGGTCCAGGACGAACTGCGCCACGCCCGCCGGGTCGGTGCCGCGCTGCGGGAACGTCGAGCCGGGCACGGCCGCGACCGCCAGCAGCATCAGCAGGAACAGCGCCACGCGCATGCTCGTCAGCTGCCGCCAGCAGTAGCGCAGGAACTCCCCCGGGCGCAGCGGCGCCGCCGCGGTGCTGGAGCCCGCGGAGCCGGAGCGCGAGGAGCCGGCCGGGCGGGACGCGGCGCCGCCGGGGCCCCCGTCGCGGTAGCCGTCGCGCAGGTCGTCGAGGTGGGACCCGTCGCGGGTCGTGTCGTGTGCCATGGGTGGGTGTCCGCCTAGAGGACCGTCTCGAAGGAGGCGATCGGGCCGGAGAGCAGGGAGGTGAACCAGGTGAAGGCGTCCGTGACGAGCAGGACGCCGATGACGACGAGCAGGACGCCGCCGGCGCGGTTGACGGCCCCGCGGTGCCGCCGCAGCACCGACAGCACTCGCATGCCGCGCGCGAAGCCGAGGGCCAGCAGGACGAACGGCAGGCCGAGGCCCAGGCAGTAGGCGACCGCGAGGCCCGTGGAGCGGCCCGCGGTGCCGCTCTGCCAGCCGAGGGCGACGATCGCGGCGAAGATCGGGCCGACGCACGGGCCCCAGCTGAGCCCGAACACCAGGCCGAGCAGGGGGGCGCCGACCAGACCGGCGGGCGGGCGCCACCGGATCCGGAACTCCCGCTGCGCCCACAGCGGCGAGGCCAGCACCAGGACGCCCATCGCGACGACGAGGACGCCGAGCACGCGCTGCAGGACGAGGGTGTTCGCCTGCAGCGCGTAGCCGAGGCTGCCGGCGGTGAAGTTGATGAGGACGAAGACGGTCGAGAACCCCAGGACGAACAGCAGGGCCCCGGCGACCATCCGCCCGCGCCGCTGCCGCTCCAGGTCCTCCCCGGTCAGGCCGGTGACGTAGCCGAGGAAGCCGGGCACCAGCGGCAGCACGCACGGGGACAGGAACGAGACGAGCCCCGCCAGCACCGCCAGCGGCACCGCCAGCAGCAGCGGCCCCGCCACGACGGTCTGCTGCAGGTCACCCGTCACGCCGGCGCCCCCTCCGGCTCTCCTCCGGCGCCGGGCCCGTCGCCCAGGGCGCCGTCCACGAGGCCGGTGAGGATGGAGCGCTCCGCCACGCCGGACACCTGCCCGGCCACCCGGCCCTGCGCGTCCAGCACGACGGTCGTGGGGGTGGCGCGGGGGGCGACCCCGCGCAGCGCGAGCATCGCCGAGCCGTCCTCGTCCAGGACGCTGGGGAAGGTCACGCCGAAGCGCTCGGTGAAGGCGCGCGCCCGCGCGGCCGTGTCCCGGGTGTTGATGCCGACGACGCGCACGCCGCGGTCGGCGTACTCCTGCGCGACGGCCTCCAGCGTCGGCGCCTCCTCGCGGCACGGCGCGCAGTCGGCGAACCACGTGTTGAGCACGACGACGTCGCCGCGCAGGTCGGCCAGGTCGATCGTCTCGCCGTCGATGCCGGTGCCGGAGAACTCCACGACGACGCTGCGCGCCTCGGGCGGGGTCTCCACCCACGTGCCGTCGCCCTGCACGTAGCCGAGGTCGCCGCCGGCGGCGGGCAGGCCGTCGTCGCTGCCGCAGCCGGCGAGCAGGGCGATCGCCGCGGCGGCGGCGGCCAGGGCGCGGACGGGACGGCGGACGGCCACGTCAGGCCCCCGGGACCGGGTCGGCGCCCACCAGCAGGTCGGCGCACGGCTCGCTGTAGGAGACGGCGACGAGGCGGCGGCCGGAGAACTCCAGCGACGTGATCGAGGCCAGGGCGCACTGGCGCCGGCGCGGGTCGTGCGCCAGCGGGCGGCCCTCGGCGCGCAGCCGCGTCAGCCACACGGGCAGCTGGTGGCTGACGAGCACGGACTCGCGGCCGGGGAACGCGTCGCGCACGTCGCGCACGACGGCGGTCATCCGCGCCACCTGCTCGGTGTACGGCTCGCCCCAGCTCGGGCGCAGCGGGTTCCACAGCCGCGGCCACACCCGCGGGTCGCGCAGCGAGCCGGGTCCGGAGCCGATGCGGCGGCCCTCGAAGGAGTTGCCGGCCTCGACGATCCGCGGCTCGGTGCCCAGCGGCAGCCCCAGGCCGCGGGCGATCGGCGCGGCCGTCTCCTGCGCGCGCTGCAGCGGGGAGGCCGTCACCGAGGCGACGTCGCGCACGGAGAAGTGCAGGCCCAGGCGGGCGGCCATCGCCTGCCCGCGCTCGGACAGCCGGTAGCCGGGCAGCCGGCCGTACAGGACGCGCTCGGGGTTGTGGACCTCGCCGTGCCGCACGAGGTGGACGACGGTGCGCCCGCTCACAGCGAGCCCGCCCCGGCGGCGGCCGCGCGCGCGGCGTGCGGCAGGGCGTCCAGCACCCGGTCCAGCGCCGCGTCGTCGTGGCTGGCGGACAGGAACCACGCCTCGTACGCGCTGGGCGGCAGGTGCACGCCGCGCTCGAGCATCGCGTGGAAGAACGCGCGGAACGCGCCGAGGTCCTGCTGCCGGGCCTGGTCGTAGTCGCGGACCTCGTCCAGGCCGGTGAAGAACACGCTGAACATCGACCCGGCGGTGTTCACCAGGTGCGGCACGCCCTCCGCGACCAGCGCCGCGCTCGCCGCGTCGCGCACGGTGGCGGCGGCGCGCTCGACGGCCGCGTACACCTGCGGGGTGCAGCCGCGCAGCGTCGCCAGCCCGGCCGCGGTGGCGACGGGGTTCCCCGACAGGGTGCCCGCCTGGTAGACGGGCCCGGCCGGCGCCAGGTGGGCCATGACCTCGGCGCGCCCGCCGAACGCGGCGGCGGGGAACCCGCCGCCCATGACCTTGCCGAACGTCATGAGGTCCGGGGCGTGCTCGGCGCCCAGCCCCTCGTACCCCCACCAGCCGGCCGCCGAGACGCGGAAGCCCGTCATCACCTCGTCGGTGATCAGCAGGGCGCCGTGCTCGCGGGTGACGCGGCGCAGCTCGGCGGTGAACCCCGGCGCGGGCGGGACGACGCCCATGTTGCCGGCGGCGGCCTCGACGATGACGCAGGCGATCCGGTCCCCGTGCGCGGCGAAGACCTCCGCCAGCGCGGCCGGGTCGTTGTAGGGCAGGACGAGGGTGTCGGCCGCCGAGGCGCCCGTGACGCCGGGGGTGTCGGGCAGCGCGAACGTCGCCAGCCCCGAGCCGGCCGAGGCCAGCAGGGAGTCGACGTGGCCGTGGTAGTGCCCGGCGAACTTCACGACGACGGGGCGGCCGGTGAACCCGCGGGCCAGGCGGACCGCGCTCATCGTGGCCTCGGTGCCGGAGCTGACCAGGCGCACCTGCTCGACCGGGCCGACGCGGGCGACGATCTCCTCGGCCAGCTCCACCTCGCGCTCGGTGGGCGTGCCGTAGGAGAAGCCGCGCTCGGCGGCGGCGCGCACCGCGGCCAGCACGTCGGGGTGGGCGTGGCCCAGGATCATCGGGCCCCACGAGCAGATGAGGTCCACGTACTCGCGGCCGTCGGCGTCCGTCAGGTACGGGCCGCGGGCGCTGGCGGTGAAGCGGGGGGTGCCGCCCACGGCGCGGAAGGCCCGCACGGGCGAGTTGACGCCGCCGGGGATCACCCGTCCGGCCCGCTCGAACAGGGCCTCGGAGGCGGCGGGAGCCGGGCTCGCCGGGGTGGGCGTCGACGCTGTCACGGGGTCAAGTGTCGCAAGCCCCGCGGGGTGCGCCCGCCCGAGGGGCGTCTACGACGCAGCGTCGTGACAGACGTCACGGCGGTGCGGCGCGAGCGGACGCGCGACCGGTCCCCGCGGACCCTGGCGCGCGCCCCGGCCGTGCCGGACACTCGCTGCTGCCCGGGCCGGTCGGCCCCGGTGCCACGCGATCGCGGGAGTTCAACCATGAGCACGCTGCGCAGCGACCCTGTCGTGTCCGGTGAGGACTACGTCGTCGAGGAGGTGGGCGGGCGCCCGCCCCGCGACCTGGACGACTTCACCGGGGAGACGGTCTTCCGGCTCTCGCGCGGCGCGCTCGGCCACGAGGTCGTCGGCCTCGGCACGGCCGTCGACGGCGCCGTGCGGGTCTTCGAGAAGGACGGCTCCCCCGGCGGCAAGGACGTGCGCGTGTGGCGCGTGCGGCGCGACGACGACGGCTTCCGGGCGGTGCACACCGCCCCCTGAGCCGGGCGGGGGCGACGTCCCGTACGCCGGGGGCCGGCGGGCACCCGCCCGCCGACCCCCGGCCACGCCCGTCAGTACGGGCAGGTGGAGCGGTACTCGAGGATCGCGGTGCTGGGCGCGGGCGCCGGGCACAGGAACTGCGAGTAGCGCACGTCCTCGTCGACGAAGCGCTTGAGCCAGCTGATCGTGTACTTGGCGATCGTCGTGTTGGAGGAGTTGGGCGCGAAGTGGCTCGCGCCGCGCAGCTCCAGGTACGCCTTGCGGGTGGAGGCGGGCACGGTCGAGTAGAAGGGCTCGGCGTGCGAGGACACCGGCGCCACCGAGTCGTCCTCCGCGCCGACCAGCAGGGTCGGCGTGGTGACCTCCGGCCACGTCTTGTCGGTGTTCCACGGCGTCAGCGGGACGGCCGCGCGGATGGCCGGGTTGGCCTTGACGGCCTCCAGCGCGCCGCCGCCGCCCATCGAGTGCCCGATGACGCCCAGGCGGTTGCGGTCCACCCGCGCGCGCACGCTGCTGGAGCCGGTCAGGTAGTCGAGGGCGGCCTGGATCTGCCGGCCGCGGGAGGCCGGCTGGTCGTAGCGGCTGAGGGTGTCGATGGTGAAGACGACGAAGCCCTGCGAGGCCAGGCGCGGGCCCAGCCACGACATGCTCGACTGGGTGGCGGTGTAGCCGGGGGCGACGACGACGCCGCCGAAGGTGCCGGCCGTCGTCGAGGTCGGGTAGTAGATCGTGCCGCCGCCGAAGCCGCGCGCGGTGTAGCTGGAGACGGTCGTGGTCGAGACGGCGAAGGAGCCGCGGGTGGCCTCGACGCTGGCCGTGGTCGGCGCGGGACCGCGCTCGTAGGGGTTGTCGGCGGCGTGGGCCGCGCTCGCGCCGGTGAACGGCAGGGCGGCGGCGAGGGCGGCGGCCGCGAGGGCGGCGCGCAGGCGGTGGCGCCCGCGGGGGGCGGCCGGGGCGGTGGGGGTCTGGCGGGCGGCGGGGGCCGGCGCGGAGGTCGTCACGTCGTCTCCTCGAAGGGGGTGGGGCCGGTCCCGCGCGCGGCGGTGCGCTGCGACGGGGTCGAGGTCGTGGGTCCCGGCAGCTGAGGACCGTAGTGTTGGCTGACCGAGTGGTCAAGCAATTCGGGCGAACCCGTCCCGCTACCCTCCGCGGGTGGACGACGGCGCGCGCGACGGCACCGGCGAGGAGCCGGGACCCGCTGGGGCGCAGCGCGTCGACGGCCGCCGCCTGCGCTACCGGCACCGCCGCGAGGAGCTGCTGCGCGCGGCCACCGAGCACGTCCTGGAGCACGGTCTGGAGGGGCTGTCGCTGCGCGTGCTGGCGCGCTCGGCGGGCGTGAGCCACGCCGCGCTGCTGCACCACTTCGCCAGCCGCGAGCAGCTGGTCGCCGAGGTCGTCGCCGAGGTCCTCGACCGGGCCTTCAGCGCCCCCGGCCTCGTCGCCGGCGACCCGCCCGGGGGGCCGCTGCGGGCGCTGTGGCGCCACGCCACGACCGATCCGGGCCAGCGCGCCGTGCGCCTGTTCATCGCGATCACCGGCACCGCCCTCTACGGCGAGGGGGAGACCGCCCTCGCCGTGCGCCGCTCCGTGCGCGAGCGCACCGCCCTGGTGCGCGAGGGCCTCGTGCGCGAGGGCTGCCCCGAGGAGGCCGCCGGTCCCCTGGCCACGCTGGCGCTGTCGACGATGCGCGGGCTCGCGGTGGACCGGCTGCTCACGGGCGACGCCGAGCGGGTCGACGCCGCCTTCGAGCTGTTCGTGCGCGGCCTGGAGGCCCAGCGGCGCACCTGGGGCTGACCCGGGCTCAGCCCAGCCAGCGCTGCGCGGCCTCCAGCGCCCAGTACGTCAGCAGCACCTGCGCGCCGGCGCGGCGCAGCGCCAGCAGCGACTCCAGCGCCACCCGGTCGCGGTCCACCGCCCCCGCCTGCGCGGCGAACTCGACCATCGCGTACTCGCCGGAGACCTGGTAGGCCGCGACCGGCACGTCGGCGACGTCGGCGACCGCGCGCAGCACGTCCAGGTACGGCAGGCCCGGCTTGACCATCACCAGGTCGGCGCCCTCGGCCAGGTCCAGGCGGACCTCGCGCAGCGCCTCGGACACGGCCGCGGCCGGGTCCTGCTGGTAGGTGCGCCGGTCGCCGGTCAGCTGGGAGTCCACGGCCTCGCGGAACGGGCCGTAGAACGCCGAGGCGTACTTCACCGCGTACGCCAGCAGCAGCACGTCGTCGCGGCCGGCGGCGTCCAGGACGGCGCGCAGGTGCCCGACCTGCCCGTCCATCATCCCGCTGGGGCCCAGCACGTGGGCGCCGGCGCGCGCCTGGGCCAGCGCCATCGAGGCGTAACGCTCCAGCGTGGCGTCGTTGTCGACGCGGCCGCGGGCGTCCAGGACGCCGCAGTGGCCGTGGTCGGTGAACTCGTCCAGGCACAGGTCGGCCATGACGACGAGGTCGTCGCCCACCGCCTCGCGCACGTCGGCCAGGGCGACGTTGAGGATCCCGTCGGGGTCGTCGGCGCCGGAGCCGAGGGCGTCGCGCCGCTCGGGCACCCCGAACAGCATGATCCCGCCCAGGCCCGCGGCGACGGCCTCGCGCGCGGCGGCCACGAGCGAGGCGCGGGTGTGCTGCACGACGCCCGGCAGGGTGCGCACCGGCCGCGGCTCGTCGATCCCCTCGCGCACGAACATCGGCAGGACGAGGTCCGACGGGTGCAGGCGCACGTCCGTGACCAGCCGGCGCACGGCCGGGGTGGAACGCAGCCGCCGCGGGCGCACCGCCAGCGGCCCGACCGCCGGGCGCGGCCCGGCGGCCGGTCCGGGCACTCCCGCGGGGACGCTCATCAGCGGGCCCGCCGGCGCGCGGACGACTTCTTCTGGCTGGGGCGCAGCACCGGCTCGCCCGCCTCGGCGGCGCTGACCCGCAGCCCCTGCCCGTAGGCGGCCAGCGCCTCCACGAGGGCGTCGGCGGACGGCTCGGCGGCCAGCACGTCCACGCGCAGGCCGTGCTCCTCGGCGGTCTTGGCGGTGGCCGGGCCGATGCAGGCCACCACCGTCGAGGGGTGCGGCTTGCCGGCGATGCCGACGAGGTTGCGCACCGTGGAGCTGGAGGTGAAGACGACCGCGTCGAAGGCGCCCGTCTTGATGGCGTCGCGCACCGGCGCGGCCGGCGGGGCGGCGCGCACCGTGCGGTAGGCCGTCACGTCGTCGACCTCCCAGCCGTTCTCCTGCAGACCCGCCACGAGGGTGTCGGTGGCGATGTCGGCGCGCGGCAGGAACACCCGGTTGATGGGGTCCAGGACGTCGTCGTAGGGCGGCCACGCCTCCAGCAGGCCCGTGGCCGACTGCTCGCCCGTGGGCACGAGGTCCGGCTCGATGCCCCAGTCGCGCAGCGCGTCCGCGGTGACCCCGCCCACGGCGGCGACCTTCAGGCCGCTGAACGCGCGGGCGTCCAGGCCGTACTCGGTGAACTTCTCCCGCACCGCGCGCACGGCGTTGACGGAGGTGAACCCGATCCACTCGTAGCGGCCGGTGACCAGGCCCTTGACGGCCTTCTCCATCTGCTGCGGCGTGCGCGGCGGCTCGACCGAGATCGTCGGGACGACCTCGGCGGTGGCGCCGTGCTCGGCCAGCGACGCGGTGATCCCGCCGGCCTGCTGCTTGGTGCGCGGCACGAGGACGCGCCAGCCGAACAGCGGCTTCGTCTCGTACCAGGACGCCTGCTCGCGCAGGGCCACGACCTCGCCGATGACGGCCGTGGTGGGCGAGCCGTCGATGGCGGTGGCCAGCGGCTCCACCTCGCCCAGCGTCGTCGTGGTCGTCGACTGCACGGTCGTCGTGCCGTGCGAGGTGAGGGCGATCGGGGTGCCCGGCTCGCGGCCGGCGGCCAGCAGACCCGCGGCGGCCGCGGCGATGTCGTCGCCCGTGCCGAGGACCACGACGGTGCTGGCCGGGTCGGCGTGCCGGGTCCAGTCCACCGCGCGCCCGCCGGGGCTGACGACGTGCACGCTGGTCGTGCCGGCCGTGGTGACGGGCACCCCGGCGTAGGTGGGGACCGCGGTGACGGCCGAGACGCCGGGCACGACGTCGAAGGCGCCGCCGGCCTTGCGCAGCGCGGCGATCTCGTCGGGCAGGCTCGTGAAGGTGGACGGGTCGCCGTCCATGAGGCGCACGACCCGGCCGCCGCCCTTGGCGGCCTTGACGACCAGCTTGGCGCGCGCGGCGCGGGTCAGCGGCTGCCCGTCGTCGCCGAAGCCGGCGTCGAGGACCTCGACGCCGTCGCGGCCGTAGCGGGCCACGAGGTCCTCGCGGCTGGCCTGGTCGAGGACGACGACGTCGGCCGTGCCGAGCAGCTCGGCCGCGCGGACGGTCAGCAGGCCGGGGTCGCCGGGGCCGGCGCCCACGAAGGACACGTGGCCCAGCGGCGCCGCGGCGCGGGAGGCCGACGACGCGCCGGCCGCCCGCGAGCGGCGCGGCGCGCGGACCGCAGCGGGGGCCGCCTCCGCGGGCGCCTGCAGCGGGGCCGCGGGCACCGGGTCCGCCTCGGCGGTGGGCCCGGCGGTGGGCCCGGCGGTGGGCCCGGTGAGCACGGCGACCTGCGGGGCGTCCGTGGCGAGCACCGCCGGGGCGTCGGCCGCCCCGTCGATCACCGGGCTGTTGGTCGTCGTGCTCACGAGCCACTCTCCGTGTCCTGACGAGGACGCGTCGCGTCCTGGGGGTGGTCCTGGGGGGGTGCCGCCGTGGCGGCGGGGGGTCGGAGGCCGCCGCGGAGGGGACCCGCGAGCAGCTCGCGGGCCACGCGCTCGCCGAGCGCGGCGGCCTCCTCCTCGGTGCCGGCGGGGGCGCTGACCTCCCGGCGCAGCAGCGGCGCGGGCGCACCGCCAGCGCCGGGGACGTCCGCGCCGTCGACGCCGTCCGGGTCCTGCGGGGCGGCGCCCACGGCGACTGTCAGGTGCAGCTCGCCGCCGCGGACGCGGGCGTGCGCGCCGACGGGCGCCGAGCAGCCGGCCTCCAGCGCGGCGAGGACGCGCCGCTCGGCGGCGACCGCCCGCCGCGCGGCCGGCGCGTCCAGCGGCGCCAGGGCCGCGAGGACGGCCTCGTCGCCGGCCCGGCACTCCACGGCCAGGGCGCCCTGACCGGGGGCGGGCACGACGACGTCCGGGTCCAGCAGGTCGGTGGCCTCGTCCAGGCGGCCGAGCCGGTTCAGGCCCGCCGCGGCCAGGACGACGGCGTCGACCCGCCCGTCGGCGACCAGGCGCAGGCGCGTGTCGACGTTGCCGCGCACGGCCACGACGTCCAGGTCGGGGCGCAGGTCGCGCAGCAGCGCCGCCCGGCGCGGGGAGCCGGTGCCCACCCGCGCGCCGCGGGGCAGCTGCGCCAGGGTGCGCCCGCCCGCGGCGACGAGGACGTCGCGCGGGTCCTCGCGCTCGGGCACGGCGGCCAGGACCAGCCCGTCGGCGGGGGCCGTGGGCAGGTCCTTGAGGGAGTGGACGGCGAGGTCCACGCGGCGCGCGTGCAGGGCGTCGCGCAGCGCGGAGACGAACACGCCGGTGCCGCCGATGCGGGCCAGCGGCTCGCGGGAGACGTCGCCGTGGGTGGTGACCTCGACGAGCTCGACCTCGTGCCCGGCGGCGCGCAGCAGGTCGGCCACCCACCCGCTCTGGGTGGTGGCCAGCGCGCTGCGGCGCGTGCCCAGGCGCAGAACGCCCGCGCCGGTGGACCCGGTGGACGCGGTGGTGGCGGCGGTCGTCACGGGACCCTCCCCACGGCCTCGGCGACGGTGCCCGACAGGGGCGCGTCGCCGCGCGCGCCGCCGGCCGCGCCGACCTCCAGGTCGAACAGGGCGCGCAGCGCGGCCGCGTACCCGCCGCCGCCGGGGGCGGCGCTGAGCTCCTTCACGCGCACGGTCGGGGTGTGCAGCAGCTTCTCCACGATGCGGTGCACGGTGCGGTCGACCTCGGCGCGCACGTCCTCGGCCAGGTCCACGCGCCCGGCCAGGCGCGCCATCTCGGCGTCCACGACGTGCCGGGCCTGCGCGCGCAGGGCCACCACGGTGGGGGCGACGTCGGCGGCGCGCAGCGACGCGGCGTGCGCGGCGACCTCCTCGGCGACGATGGCCCGCACGGCGCGCAGGTCGTCGGAGACGGCGGTGCCGGCCAGGTCGGCGCCCAGGACCTCCAGGTCGGCCAGGTGCGCGCCGGGCAGCGTGGCGACCTCGGGGTCCACGTCGCGCGGCAGGGCCAGGTCGGCCAGGAACAGCGGCCGCTGCGGGCGGTCCAGCAGGGCGCTGGCGACGAGGGCGACGTCCAGGACGTGCCCGACGGCGCCGGTGCAGCTGAGGACGAGGTCGGCGGCGGCCACCTCGCGGCGCAGGGCGTCCAGCCCGACGGCGCGCCCGCCGACGGCCGCGGCCAGCCGCTCGGCGCGCTCGGGGGTGCGGTTGGCCACGACGACCTCGGCGGTCGGCACGAGCCGGGCCACGGTGGTGGCGACGAGGGCGCTCATGGCGCCGGCGCCGACGACGAGGACGCGGCGGCCGTCCAGCCCGCCGACGGCCTCGTGGGCGCGGGCCAGGGCCGCGTCGACGAGGGAGGCGCCGGCGGCGTCCAGCGTGGTCTCGCTGTGGGCGCGCTTGCCGACCCGCAGGGCGTGCTGGAGCAGGCGGTCCAGCTGCCCGCCCGCGCCGTCGCCGGTGTGCAGGTCGCGCAGGGCGCCGCGCAGCTGGCCGAGGATCTGGCTCTCGCCCACCGCCATCGAGTCCAGCCCGCAGGCGACGCGGAACAGGTGCTCGACGCCGGCGTCCTCGTAGTGGACGTACATCTGGTCGCCGAGGTCCTCCAGCGGCACGCCGACGCGGCGGCCCAGCAGCGCGCCGACGTCGGCGACACCGCCGTGGAAGCGGCTGACGTCGCAGTACAGCTCGACGCGGTTGCAGGTGGAGAGGACGAACGCCTCCTCCACGTGCGGGGAGGCCGTCAGCTCGGCCACGACGCGCGGCACGGCCTCCGGGTCGATCGTGGCCCTCTCCAGGACCTCCAGGGACGCCGTGCGGTGGGACATGCCCACGACCAGGAGCGCCACTCAGACCACCTCCCCGACGAGCGGTGCGGTTGCGGGCGCCCGCCGGCGCCCGCCGTCCTGGGACGGCGGGCCCGCCGGGCGCGGGGACGACTTGCGCTGCGCGTGGAAGGCGAGGATCTGCAGCTCGGAGGCCAGGTCCACGCCCCGCACGTCCACGCCCTCGGGCACGCGCAGGACGGCGGGGGCGAAGTTCAGGACGCTCGTGACGCCGGCGGCGACCATGCGGTCGCACACGCCCTGCGCCTGGGCGGCGGGCACGGCCAGGACGCCGATGACGGCGCCGCCGGTGGCGGCGACCTCGCGCACGACGGCGGCCAGGTCGGCCACGGGGCGCACGCGCAGCCCGCTGACGACCTCGCCGACCACGGCCGGGGAGTCGTCGAACAGGCCGGCGACGCTGAAGCCGCGGGAGGCGAACCCGGCGTAGCCGGCCAGGGCGTGCCCGAGGTTGCCGATGCCGACGATGACGACGTGCCAGCGGGTCGCCAGCCCGA
Organism: Kineococcus terrestris; assembly: GCF_041020755.1. Taxonomy (NCBI): domain Bacteria; kingdom Bacillati; phylum Actinomycetota; class Actinomycetes; order Kineosporiales; family Kineosporiaceae; genus Kineococcus; species Kineococcus terrestris. The sequence continues at coordinate 70,427 of NZ_JBEUEI010000012.1, forward strand.
GGCGGTCGGCGATGTGCCGGTGCAGCTCGGCGACCTCGTAGCCGACGCCGCGGGTGCCGTAGCTGCCCAGGTGGGACAGGTCCTTGCGCAGCTTGGCGGAGCCGACGCCGGCGGCCTGGGCCAGCGCCTCGGAGGAGACGGTGCGCAGGCCGGCGTCGGCGAAGGCGGACAGCGCGCTGAGGTACAGGGGCAGCCGCGCGACGGTGGCCTCGGGCACGTCGCCCGCGCCGGCCGCCCGCTCGGCCACGGCCCGCTGCACGGCGGCCGTCAGACCGTCCCCGGCCAGGCTCGGCCGGGTCACCTCGTCGTCGTCCACAGCGGTCAGACCTGGCACCCTCGTGATGAGCGGATGGGCAATCGTGCGCGTCCAGCGTAGGCGTTTGTGAACGTGCGCACAAAGTCACGGGGCCCCGGGTGACGAGGGTCTCGCGGGCCGCTGAGCTGCGGCGATCCCCGCCGGCCGGGTGAGGTGAGCCTGCCCTCACCCTCCGGGCTCGGGCGGGCGCGCGGCGCTCAGCGGCGGCGCCACCAGCGCCGGCCGGCCAGCGCGGCGGCCACCCGGCCCTCGTCCAGGCGCCCCGCGTCGCGCGGCTCGCCGTCCACCAGCAGCACCGGCACCTGCTCGCCGTAGCGGCGCAGCAGCTCCGGGTCGGCGTCCACGTCCACCTCGGCCCACGCCGTGCCGCGCGCGGCCGCCGCGCGGGCCAGGACGGCGCGCCCCTCCTCGCACAGGTGGCAGCCCGCGCGGGTGACGAGCACCACCCGGACCCCGTCCCCGCCGCTCCCCGTCGCGTCCCGCGCCACCGCTGCTCCTCCCCGCCCGCCGCGCGGGCGCACCGGCGGCCCGCCCGCGCCGGACGGACCGCACCCGTCAGCACCTACGATGACGCCCATGGCGGTGCCACCGGCGGCAGGCCCCCCGACGACTCCCCGCGCGGACCCCGCGACCGGGAGCGGCGCCCCCTCCCCGCAACCGCCCGCCGCCGACGCCCCCGTCCCGCCCGCCGCGCTGGACGCCGCGTTCTTCGACCTCGACGGCACGCTGGTGCGCGGGGCGTCGATGTTCTACTTCGCCCGCGAGCTGGCCGCGCGGGGCTTCTTCTCCCGCGCCCAGCTGCGCACCTTCACCCGCCGGGCGCTGCACTTCGCGCTGCGCGGGGAGCACCACGGGCACCTGCTGGAGGCCCGGCAGCTCGGCCTGGCGTTCGTCGCCGGCCGCGAGGTGGCCGAGGTCCGCGGCATCGGCGAGGACGTGTACGACCTGCACGTGGGCGCCAAGGTGCGCCCGGGCACCCGCGCGCTGGCCGAGCGGCACCTGGCGGCGGGCGTGCCGGTGTGGATGGTGACGGCCGCCCCCGTGGAGCTGGCCGAGCCGATCGCCCGGCGGCTGGGGCTGACGGGTGCGCTGGGCACGGTCGCCGAGAGCGTCGACGGCGTCTACACGGGCCGCCTCGTCGGGGAGCCGCTGCACGGGCCCGCCAAGGCGGACGCCGCGCGCTCGCTGGCCGCGCGGCGCGGCTGGGACCTGCGCCGCTGCGCGGCCTACTCCGACTCCGCCAACGACCTGCCGCTGCTGCGGGCGGTCGGGCACCCGGCGGCGGTCAACCCGGACGCGGCGCTGCGCCGGTACGCGCGCGAGCGCGGCTGGCCCGTGCACGACTTCCGCAACTGGCGGCGCACGGCGCGCTGGACGGCCGGGGCGGGCGCCGTCGCGGTGGCGGTCGCGGTGACGGGGCTGCTGCGCCGGCGCTGAGGCGCGCTGAGGCGCGCTGGGGCGCCCCGGCCCCGGACGCGACGAGGGCGGGTCCCCGGCCGGGGACCCGCCCTCGCGGTGGAGCCGGTGTCAGCTCACTTCTTGTTGCGGCGCTGGTGGCGCGTGCGCCGCAGGAGCTTGCGGTGCTTCTTCTTCGCCATGCGCTTGCGACGCTTCTTGATGACAGAGCCCAAGGGGTCCTCGCTCACTCGACGGTCTTCTCGCGGTGCCTGCTCGCGCCGCTGCGACGCGGCGAACCGCACGGGAGTCTACCGGCCGCGGCGGGCCCCGGCGCCCGCGCGCCCTCTCGGGGCCCGGGCGGCTCGGGCGGTGCCGGCTCAGGCGGTGTCGATGAAGGACTGGCGCAGGTACTCGTGGACGGCGTCCTCGGGGACGCGGAAGGAGCGGCCGACGCGCACGGCGGGCAGCTCACCGCTGTGGACGAGCCGGTAGACCGTCATCTTCGACACGCGCATCATCGACGCCACCTCCGCCACGGTCAGGAAGCGGACGTCGGACAGCGGGCGGTCCTCAGGCATCACCACGCACACCCCTCAGTCGCGCACCGGCGGCCCGCCGTCCGGACCGGCCGGCCCGGTCGGGGCGCGTTCACACCTCCACCATAGGGGCAGGAGTGACCCCCGTGGAAGATCTCCGTGTCCAAATCACTACCGACAGTCACCTATCTGGCGGGTGCAAGGACCTCACGCACCGCGACGACGGCGCCCGGGGCGGTGACGCTCAGTGGACCTCGTCAGTCGAACTCGGGGTCCAGCCCGTGCAGCGGGAACGCCGCCCGCCGCGTCGCGAGCACCGCCCGGTCCACCGCGGCGTCCGGGTCGTAGCCGGACTCCCAGCCCGTCCAGGTGGCGCTGCCACCGTCCGTCATCGACGCCGGTCCCGGCCGGCCCGTCAGCTCCTCCACGTAGCGGCGCCAGCCCTCCGGCACCGGCGTCGCCGGGTCCAGCGGCTGCCGCGACGCCTCCGCGACCAGGTGCGCCCAGGTGCGCGGCACCACGTCCACCACCTCGTACCCGCCGCCGCCCAGCGCCAGCCACCGCCCGCCCGCGGCCTCGTGCGCCAGCTCGTGCATCGAGCGCGCCACCGCGCGCTGGGCGTCCACCGAGACGGCGAAGTGGCCCAGCGGGTCCAGCGCGTGGGTGTCGCAGCCGTGCTGGGTGACCAGCACGTCCGGCGCGAACGCCCGCACCAGCTGCGGCACGACCGCGTGCACCGCCCGCAGCCAGTCCCCGTCGCGCACCCCCGCCGGCAGCGCCAGGTTCACCGCGGAGCCCAGCGCGTCCGGCCCGCCCAGCTCGTCGGCGTAGCCCGTGCCGGGGAACAGGGTCGTGCCCGACTCGTGCACGCTGATCGTCAGCACCCGCGGGTCGTCCCAGAAGACCGCCTCGGTGCCGTCGCCGTGGTGCACGTCCAGGTCCACGTAGGCCACGCGCTCGGCCCCCGCGTCGAGCATCGCGCGCATCGCCACCGCGGCGTCGTTGTAGACGCAGAACCCGCTCGCGCAGCCGGGTTTGGCGTGGTGCATGCCGCCGCAGAAGTTCACCCCGTGCGCCGCCTCGCCGCGCAGCAGCGCCAGCCCCAGGTCGACCGAGGCGCCCACGATGCGGGCCGCGGCCTCGTGCATCCCCGGGAAGGCCGGGTCGTCCTCGGTGCCCAGCCCGAACACCGGCTCGGCCACCCGCGGGTCCGCCGAGGCCGCCTGCACCGCGCGCACGTAGTCCGGCTCGTGCACCCGCAGCAACAGCTCGTCGGAGGCCGGGCGGGCGCTGACCACCTCGACGCCCTCGCGGGCGAACAGGCCCAGCTCCTCGCACAGGCGGGCCGTCAGGTCCAGGCGCACGGGCGCCATCGGGTGCCAGCGGCCGAAGTCGTACTGGTTGAACACCGGGTCCCACACGACCCGCACCGCGTCCGGCGCCGGGGCCGGGGGGCCGGCCGCGGCGGTCCGCGGGTCCGCCGCGGCGGGCCCCTCGGGAGGGGTCACGACCTGGCCGGCGGGACGCATGCGCGCACGCTACCCACCGCGCCCGCCCCCGGACAGCCCGCGCGCCCCGCCACCGTCAGTCCCCCGACAGCTGCCGCGAGCGCGCCCACGCCGCCTCCACGGCCGACACCAGCGCCGCCCGCACCCCGGAGTCGTCCAGCTGGCGCAGCGCCGCGGCCGTCGTGCCCGCCGGGGAGGTGACCTGCTCGCGCAGCACCGTGGGGTGCTGGCCCGTCTCGCGCAGCATCGCCCCGGCCCCCACGACGGTCTGCACCACCAGCTCGGTGGCGGTGGCCCGCGGCAGCCCCAGCAGGACGCCCGCCTCGACCATCGCCTCCACCACGTAGAAGACGTACGCCGGGCCCGACCCGGACAGCGCCGTCACGGCGTCCAGGTGCTTCTCGGGCAGCACCACCGCGCGCCCGCACGAGCGCATCAGCTGCTCGGCCGTGGCCAGGTCCTCGTCCGAGACGGACGAGCCGCCCGCCAGGCCCGCCATCCCCTCGTCCACCAGCGACGGCGTGTTCGGCATGACCCGCACGACCGCCGTGCCCGGCCGCAGCCGCGCCTCGACCGCCGCTGTCGTCACCCCGGCCGCCAGCGACACCAGCAGCACGTCCTCGCGCAGGTGCGGGGCCAGGGCGTCCAGCAGCTCGGCCATGTCCTGCGGCTTGACGGCCACGACGACGGTGTCCGCCGCGCGCACGGCGGCCACGCCCTCCCCGCCGCCCGCGCCGACCCCGGCGTCCACGACCCGCACGCCGAAGCGCTCGTGCAGCTCGCGCGCGCGCCCGGCGCGGCGGTCGACCACCAGCACGCTGCCCGGGTCCCGGCCCGCGCGCAGCAGCCCGCCCAGCAGCGTCTGGCCCATGACGCCCGCGCCGACCAGGGCGAGCGTTCCCCCGCCCGCGGGCCCGGCGCTCACGCGCCCGCCCCGGGACCGGTGGTGGCCGGGGCCGCCAGGTGCTCGCGGGCGAAGGCCAGCGCGCGGGCCAGCTCGTGCTCGCGGGCGGCCCGGCCGCGGGCCCGGCGCGTGTTGACCTCGGCGACGACCGCGCCGGTGAACCCGGTGGCCGCCAGGTGCTGCAGGACCTCCGCGCACGGCTGCGCGCCGTCCCCGGGCACCAGGTGCTCGTCCTTCACCGAGCCGGACCCGTCGCACAGGTGCACGTGCGCCAGGCGCTCGCCGAACGCGCGGGTCAGCTCCAGGGAGTCCCGGCCGGACGTCGCCGCGTGCGACAGGTCCAGCGTCAGGTGGTCGTAGCCGACGTGCGTGGGGTCCCAGCCGGGCGCGTACGCCACGACCTCCCGGCCGCGCGCGCGCCACGGGAACATGTTCTCCACCGCCAGCACCACGCCCGTGCTGGCCTCCAGCGCCCGCACGCCCTCCACGAACCCGGCCGCGTACTCGCGCTGCCAGCGGAACGGCGGGTGCACGACGACCGTGCCGGCGCCCAGCTCGGCGGCCATCTCGCAGCTCTTCTCCACCTTGCCCCACGGGTCCCCGCGGCCCCAGATGCGCTGCGTCAGCAGCAGCGTCGGCGCGTGCACCGACAGCACGGGCACCCCGTAGTGCTCCACGAGGCGGCGCAGCGCGCCCGCGTCCTGGCTGACGGGGTCCGTCCACACCATGACCTCGACGCCGTCGTAGCCGAGCCGCCCGGCGATCTCGAAGGCCGCGGTCGTCGACTCGGGGTAGGAGCAGGAGGTGGACAGCCCCACCGGGGGACGACCCCCCGCTGCGGGCTGGACGGGGTGCACGGGGTCCACGCTAGGCCCGACCCGCGCCGGTGCGCTCGCGCACGGGTGCCTGCTCGGCGCCGATGGCGTCCAGCCGGCGCAGGATGAGGCCCTCGCGCAGCGCCCACGGGCCCACCAGCGCCTCCTCGACGCCCAGCAGCTCGAACGCGGCCTCGGCCACGAGCGCCCCCGCCAGCAGCTGCGGCGCGCGCTCGACCGAGACGCCCGGCAGGTCCTGGCGGGCCTTGGCCTTCATCGTCGCCAGCTTCGGCACCCAGGGCGCGAGCTTGTCCAGCCGCAGGGTGCGCCGCACCCGCGGGCCCTCGGCGCTGGGCGCGGCGCCGGTCAGGCGGGCCAGGCTGCGGAACGTCTTGCTGGTGACGACGACGAGGTCCGGCTCGCCCGCGCGGGCCACGTCGCGCACCGCCGCGCCGATGCGCTGGCGCACGTACCGGCGCGCCTCGCGCACGGCCTCGGGCTTCGGCGGGTCCCCCGGCAGGCGGTCGCGCGTCAGCCGGCCCGCGCCCAGCGGCAGCGACACCGACACGTCGGGCACCTCGTCCAGCCCGACGGCGATCTCCAGCGAGCCGCCGCCGATGTCCAGCACGAGCAGCCGCCCGGCCGACCAGCCGTACCAGCGGCGCACCGCCAGGAACGTCAGGTCCGCCTCCGAGCGGCCGGGCAGCACCTCCAGCCGCACGCCCGTGCGCTCGGCGATGCCGTCGAGGACCTCCTGGCCGTTGACGGCGTCGCGCACCGCCGAGGTGGCGAACGACAGGCACTCCTCGACGCCGGCGTCCTCGGAGGCCCGCACCGACTCCTCCACCGCGCGCGTCAGCGCGTCCACGCCCTCGGGGCGCAGCGCGCCCGCGTCGTCCAGGTGCTCGGCCAGGCGCACCAGGGAGCGCACCGAGGACACCGGCATCGGGTGGGCACCGGGGTGGGCGTCGACGACGAGGAAGTGGACCGTGTTGGAGCCGACGTCCAGAACGCCCAAGCGCATCCGGGAACCGTACCGGGCGGCACCGGGCCGCCCGCGCGCTCCCACCGCGCCCGCCCCCGGCCCGCCCCGGCCTACCCTCGTCGGGTGCCAGCGCGTCCCGCCCCCGCTCCCGGCGCCCGTCCCGCGCCGGCCGGCCCGCCCGAGCCCGTCGAGCCCGTCGAGCCCGTCGAGGTCCCGCTGGAGGGCCCCCGGCTGTGGGTGGAGTTCCCCGAGCCGGGCGACGTGGCCGAGGACCCCTACGCGGCCGCGGACACCGTCTACCGCTGCGACCTGACGTGGCTGACGTCGGACTGGACGTGCGTGTTCGGGCGCGGCTGCCGGGGCGTGGACGCGGGCTCCCCCGACGTGGGCTGCTGCGCGCTGGGCGCGCACTTCACCGAGCCCGCCGACCACGAGCGGGTGGCCGCGGCCGTGGAGCGCCTGGACGCCTCCACCTGGCAGCACGAGGCCGACGGGCGCGGCCCGGACAGCTGGACGGAGGAGGAGGACGGCGCGCTGAAGACCCGCGTCGTGGACGGCGGCTGCGTCTTCGCCAACCGCCCCGGCTTCGCCGCCGGCGCCGGCTGCGCGCTGCACCTGCTGGCCCTGAACGAGGGCGTGGAGCCGCTGACGCTCAAGCCGGACGTGTGCTGGCAGCTGCCGCTGAAGCGCTCCTACCGCACCGTGGCCCGCGGCGACGGCACCGAGTACCTGGAGGTGACGATCGCCGAGTACGACCGCCGCGGCTGGGGCGAGGGCGGGCACGACCTGGACTGGTACTGCACCGGCAGCCCGCTGGCCCACGTCGGCGAGCGGCCGGTGTTCCGCAGCATGGAGCCGGAGCTGCGCGAGATGGTCGGCGACGGCGCCTTCGAGGAGCTGGCCCGGCACTGCGAGGGGCTGCTGGCCCGCTCCGGGCGCACCACCGCGCACCGGCGGCTGCTGCCGCTGACCGTGCACCCGGCCGGCGCCCCCCGGTGACGGTCGTGAGGGTGCGGTGAGCCTGCCGGGGGTGGTGCCCAGCCCGAACGTGTGGGAGCACCCCGACGTCTACGAGCTCGAGAACCTCGCCGTGGACCGCGGCGGGCGCGTCGAGGAGGCCGTGCGCGCCGTGCGCGACTGGGCCGGCGCCGACGTCCTGGACGTCGGCTGCGGCACCGGCTTCCACCTGCCGCGCTTCGCGGTCACCGCCCGCACCGTCACGGGCGTCGAGCCGCACCCGCCGCTGCTGCGCCGCGCGCTGGCGCGCGTCGCGGGGCTGCCCGGTGTGCGCGTCCTGCACGGCAGCGCCGCGGCCCTGCCGCTGCCCGACGCGAGCGTCGACGTCGTGCACGCCCGGTGGGCGTACTTCTTCGGGCCCGGCTGCGAGCCGGGCCTGGCCGAGCTGGACCGCGTCGTGCGCCGCGGCGGCGCCGCGTTCGTCGTCGACAACGACGCCTCGCGCTCGACCGTCGGCCGCTGGTTCTCCCGCACGGTGCCCGGCTGGGACCAGCTGGCCGTGGACCGCTTCTTCGCCCGCCGCGGGTGGGAGCGCACGAGCCTGGACGTGGCGTGGGAGTTCGAGCGGCGCGAGGACCTGGAGGCGGTCGCGCGCATCGAGTTCGGCCCCCGGCTGGCCGCCGAGCTCCTCGCCGAGCACGAGGGCCTGCGCGTCGACTACGCCGTGGTGGTGCGCTCCAAGCGGTTCTGAGCGCCCGCACCGGCCGCGGACGCCGGCGCGTCCTCGGCGAGCAGGTGCTCGACGACCCGCTCCAGCGGCATCGGCCGCGCCCACAGGTACCCCTGGCCCCACCCGCAGCCCGCCGCCCGCACCGCCGCGGCGGCCGCCTCGTCCTCCACGCCCTCGGCGACCGTCAGCAGGTCCAGCGCGCTGCTCAGCGACGCGATGCCGCCCAGCAGCGCCACCGCGGCCCGGTCGCCGTGGTCGTCCACGAACGACTTGTCGATCTTCAGGACGTCCACGGGCAGCCGGCGCAGGTAGGACAGCGACGACCAGCCCGTCCCGAAGTCGTCCAGCGCCACGCGCACCCCCTGCTCGCGCAGGCGCCGCAGCACGTCGCTGCCGGCGTCGAGGTCGGTGACCAGCGCGCTCTCGGTCACCTCCAGCACCAGGCGGTGCGGTGCCGTGCCCGAGGCCCGCAGCTGCTCCAGGACCGTCTCCACCAGCGAGGGGTCGGCCAGCTGCCGGCCGGACACGTTGACGCCGACCTCCAGGTCCGTCCTGCCGGTGGCCGCGTCCAGGTGCCGCAGGTCGCGCAGCGCCCGCGCCAGGACGTGCCGGCCGATGTCCAGCACCGACCCCGTCTCCTCGGCCACGGGCACGAAGACGCCCGGCGGCACGAGGCCCCGCGCGGGGTGGTGCCAGCGGGCCAGCGCCTCCAGGCCCACCACGCGGCCCGTGGCCAGGTCGACCTGCGGCTGGTACTCCACGCGCACCTGCCCCCGCTCGACCGCCGAGCGCAGGTCGGCGGCCAGCGCCTCGCGCTGCGAGGCGGCCTCGCGCAGGCCGGGGCGGAAGGCGACGGCGCGCGCCCCGCCGCGCTGCTTGGCCTCGCGCAGCGCGACGTCCGCCTCGCGCAGCAGGCCGCTGGCCACCTCCTCGCCGTCGGGCGTGCCGGTGGCCGCGGCGGGCGCGACGGCCGTGCCGGCGCTGGCCGTGACCACCGTGGGGCGCCCCTGCAGCTCCACGGGACGGGCCACCTCCCGCAGCGCGCGGGCGGCCAGCCGCTCCACCTCGCGGCGCAGCCGCTCCGCGGCCGGTTCCGGGCCCTCGGGGTCCTCCTGCACCTCCGCGCGGTGCAGCAGGACGAACTCGTCGCCGTCCAGGCGGGCCAGGACGTCCGCGGGCCCCAGCAGGGGGCGCAGCCGCCGGGCCGCGGTGCGCACGACCTCGTCGCCGCAACGGTGCCCCAGGGAGTCGTTGACGAGCTTGAGGCCGTCGAGGTTCAGCAGCACCAGGCCCAGGTCGCGGCGCAGCGGGCCGGCGGCGGTGGCGGCCTCGGCGACGAGCTGGACGAGGCGGCGGCGGTTGGTCAGCCCGGTCAGGGCGTCGGTGTGGGCGGCCGCGCGCAGCGCGTCGGCCTGCTCGCGGGCCCGCGTGACGTCGCGGCAGTTCCACACGACGCCGCCGACGCCGGGCACGGCGCGGGCGTCGCTGAAGCGCACCTCCACCCAGCGGGTGCCGGTGGAGGTGCGGATCCGGTGCTCGCCGGCCGCGGTGCTCCCGGCCACGGCCCCGGCGATCCGGGCGCGCACGGCGGGCGCGTCGCGCGGGTCGATCCAGTCGAAGCAGTCGCGGCCCAGCAGGTCCTCGGGCCGCACGCCCAGGGCGCGGACCACCGCCGGGGAGGCGAACCGCACGACCCCCGCCACGTCGGTGACCAGGACGACGTCGGTGGCCTCGCGGGCCAGCGCCTCGTACACGGCCCCCGACACGGCCCCGGCCCCGCGCAGCAGCCGGCGCTGGCGGTGCCGGAGCCAGGCGCCGCCCACGCCTCCCGGCGCGCCCGGCCCGGTGCTCACGAGGCCCATCGGGCCACCGCCCCGGCGCCCGTGCCCAGCCGCACCGCGTCGCGGCCGGCGGCCTTGGCCTCGTACAGCGCGGCGTCGGCGGCGCCGAGCCCGGCGCGCGCGCCCGCCGCGCGGGCGGCGCCCACGCTGACGGTGACGACCTCCCGCCCGTCCGGGCGCGCGGGGTGCGCCAGCCCGAGGGCGGCCACGGCCGCGCGCACGCGCCGGGCCACGGCCAGCGCCTCAACGGCGCCCGCCCCCGGCAGCAGGACCGCGAACTCCTCCCCGCCGTAGCGGGCGACGACGTCGCCGGGGCGCAGGGCCGTGGCGACGGCGCCCGCGACGCGGCGCAGGCACTCGTCGCCGGCCTGGTGCCCGGCGCGGTCGTTGAAGGCCTTGAAGTGGTCGACGTCGACCATGAGGACGCCGCACGGGGCGCCGTCGAGGCGCTCCAGCGCGTCCTCGAGGCCGCGGCGGTTCAGGACGCCCGTCAGGGCGTCGGCCCCCGCGTCGCGGGCCAGCAGGGCGTTGGCGGCGGCCAGCTCCGCGGCCAGCGCCCGCTCGCGCCGCACCGCCCGGAACGCCCGGCGCGCGCCGGCCTCCACGTCGGCGGCCATGACGAGGCCGAAGGCGCCGCAGACGACGACGGGCACGGCCACGGACACCCGCAGCCACAGCGGGTCGGCGCCGGTGCCCAGGACCGCGGCGACGGCGGCGAGCAGCGAGGCGACCACGAGGGCGGCCTGGCGCACGTCGCTGCGCACGAGGACGACGTAGAACAGCGTGATGACCTGCACGCCCAGCAGGTAGCCGCCGTCGAGGGCGGCGGGGTCCTGGCGCTGCACGACGCCCAGGACCAGCACGCTCAGGACGGCGCAGGCGGCCACGAACGGCCCGTCGACGCGGCTGGCGGGGCGGCGGGCCAGGTGCCGGCGGCGCAGCAGGAGGCCGGCGAGGGCGAAGGGCGTGACCACCCCCAGGCGCAGGGCGGCGGACAGGGCGGCCACCTGCGGGGCGAGCAGGACGTCGACGAGCGCGTACGCGTCGAACAGGGCCAGGCCCAGCAGCGCGGTCGGCGCGAAGCTGCGGGCGCGCTCGGCGGCGGCGTGCTCGCGGTAGGCGCGCTCCTCGTCGCCGGGCAGGCGCCGCAGGTCGCTCGTGCGGGCGGCCCACCACCCGCCGGCCGTGCTGCGTGCGCTCACACCCCTGTCCCTCGGCCCGCGCCGGTCGCCGCCGCAGCCCGGGGCGGCAGGACCACCCGGTCGGATCACCGGACACGCACGCGCGACGACGCAGCGTCGTGCCACCGGCCGTCCGGACGCCGTCGGCGCGCCGACCCGGGGTCGCTCCCGGGGAGCTCCTGCGTGGATGATGTGCCCATGAGCACGCAGCAGCGCCCGCCGGCCCACGACCAGGAGCAGCGGGCCCTCGCGCCGATCCGCTGGGGCAGGCCGAGCGGCGGGGTCGTCGTCGCCCTGCTGATCTGGGTCGTCGGCATCTTCCTGGCCGCCGTCGTCCCGCTCCTCCTGCTGGGCTCCGACCCGTACGAGGCGGCGCCCGTGGGGCGCATCGGCGTCGGGCTGGCCTTCACCCTCGTCGGCTCGCTGATCATGGTGCTGTCGGCGTACCTGCTGTACCGCAAGAGCGGCAGCATCGGCGCGGCGATCCTGGCCTTCGTGCCGAGCTTCGTCTTCGCCACCCTGGGCATCCTCATGACGACCATGAAGACGCTGTACGGCCAGTGACCGCGCTGAGCCGCTGACCGCGGTCCCCGCGGGGCGCCGCGGGGGTCGTGTCGGGGGCGCCGTCTAGCGTGCCGGCATGCCCTCGAAGACCCCCGTCCGCGCCCGCCCCGGCTACCGCTGCGCCGAGTGCGGGTGGCAGACGGCGAAGTGGGTCGGCCGCTGCGGGGAGTGCCAGGCCTGGGGCACCGTCGAGGAGGTCGGCGCCCCGGCGGCCGCGCGGACGACGGCGCCCGCGGTGGTCCGCCAGGCCGCCCGCCCCATCGCCGAGGTCGACGTCGAGGCCGCCCGGGCGACCCCGACGGGCGTGGACGAGCTGGACCGCGTGCTCGGCGGCGGCCTCGTCCCCGGCGCGGTCGTGCTCATGGCCGGGGAGCCGGGCGTCGGCAAGTCCACCCTGCTGCTGGACGCCGCCTCCCGCGCCGCCGGCGCCGGGCGCACCGTCCTGTACGTGACGGCGGAGGAGTCCGCCGCGCAGGTGCGGCTGCGGGCCGAGCGCATCGGTGCGCTGCGGCCCCGCCTGCTGCTGGCCTCCGAGACGGACCTGGCCACCGTCCTCGGGCACGTCGAGGCCTCCTCGCCGGACCTGCTGGTCGTGGACTCGGTGCAGACGGTCGCCTCGGCGGAGGTCGAGGGCGCCGCGGGCGGCGTCTCGCAGGTGCGCGAGGTCGCCGCCGCCCTCATCGCGGTCGCCAAGCGCCGCGGGATGGCCACCCTGCTCGTCGGGCACGTCACCAAGGACGGCTCCATCGCCGGCCCGCGCACCCTGGAGCACCTGGTGGACGTGGTCTGCCAGTTCGAGGGCGAGCGCCACTCGCGGCTGCGGCTGCTGCGGGCGGTGAAGAACCGCTACGGCCCCACCGACGAGGTCGGCTGCTTCGACCTGTCCGAGGACGGCATCGAGGGGCTGCCCGACCCCAGCGGGCTGTTCGTCTCCTCCACGACCGAGCGGGTGCCGGGCACCTGCATCACCGTGACGCTGGAGGGCCGCCGCCCGCTGCTGGCCGAGCTGCAGGCCCTGGTGGCCACGGAGACGGCCGCCGGGTCGGCGCGCCGGGTGACCAACGGCCTGGAGTCCGGGCGCGTGGCGATGCTGCTGGCGGTGCTGCAGCGGCGCCTGGGCGTGAGCCTGGCCCAGCGCGACACCTACGTCGCCACCGTCGGCGGGGTCCGGCTGACCGAGCCGTCGGTGGACCTGGGCGCGGCGCTGGCCGTGGTCAGCGCTGTGGCCGACCGCCCGCTGCCGGAGGGTCTGGTCGCCTTCGGCGAGGTGGGCCTGGCCGGGGAGGTGCGCCGGGTCACCGGCGTGCCGCGCCGGCTGTCGGAGGCGGCGCGGCTGGGCTTCCGCAGCGCCGTCGTGCCCGTCGGTTCCCTGCCCTCCGGCGGCGGGCCCGCGGGGCTGCGCGTGCACGAGGTCGGCAGCCTCGCCGAGGCCGTCGCCATCGCCGGGCTGCTGCCGCGCGAGGAGCGCGGCCGGGGCTGACGGGCGCCGCCCGGGCACGCCGCCGGCAGCGCACCGCTCCTGACGGGGCGCGCGTCGTCGATAGACTCCGCCCTCGACGACGTACGGAGGGGGACCGGTGGCGACTGCCGACCGCACGCCCGAGGAGGTCCTGCGCGCCACGCTGGCGGTGCTCGCCCCCGGCACCGAGCTGCGCGACGGGCTGGAGCGCATCCTGCGCGGGCGCACGGGCGCGCTCATCGTGCTCGGCATGGACCGCACCGTGGACGCCCTGTCCACCGGCGGCTTCGCCCTGGACGTGGAGTTCTCGGCCACGCGCCTGCGCGAGCTGGCGAAGATGGACGGCGCGATCGTCTGCGACCGGGACGTCTCGCGCATCCTGCGGGCGGCCGTGCAGCTGGTCCCGGACTCCTCCATCGAGACCTCCGAGTCCGGCACGCGGCACCGCACGGCCGAGCGGGTGGCCAAGCAGACCGGCTACCCCGTCATCTCCGTGTCGCAGTCCATGCGCATCGTCGCCGTCTACGTGGGCGCCCGCCGGTACGTGCTGGAGGGCTCCGACGCGATCCTCGGCCGCGCCAACCAGGCGCTGGCGACGCTGGAGCGCTACCGCGCGCGCCTGGACGAGGTGACCGGGACGCTGTCGGCCCTGGAGATCGAGGACCTGGTGACGGTCCGCGACGTGTGCTCGGTGGTGCAGCGCATCGAGATGGTGCGCCGCATCGCCGACGAGATCTCCGGCTACGTCGTGGAGCTGGGCGTCGACGGGCGCCTGCTGTCCCTGCAGCTGGACGAGCTGATCGGCGGCGTCGGCCCCGACCGCGAGCTCGTCGTGCGCGACTACCTGGAGGCCACCCGCCACGAGGGGCCGCTGGAGGCGGTCCTGGAGGACCTGGCGGCGCTGGGCTCCAGCGAGCTGGTGGACCTGACGCAGGTGGCGCGGGTGCTGGGCTTCTCCGTGGGCGGGGACTCCCTGGACTCCGCGGTCAGCCCGAAGGGCTTCCGCCTGCTGCACCGGGTGCCGCGCCTGCCCGGCGCGATCGTCGAGCGCCTCGTGGACCAGTTCGGGGACCTGCAGAAGCTCCTGGCCGCCAGCATCGACGACCTGATGACGGTCGACGGCGTGGGCGAGCAGCGCGCCCGGGCGGTGCGCGAGGGCCTGTCGCGGCTGGCGGAGTCCTCGATCCTCGAGCGCTACGTCTGAGCGGGCGCGGTCTGCTCAGTCCAGCAGCGTGAACGACACCGGGGTGGCGCTGACGCCGTCCCAGGTGGCGGTCACGCTGTACTGACCGGCCTCGGCGCGCGGCTGGTCGCCGGGGCAGCCGGGCGCGGAGCGCTGGCGCGACCACGTCATCCCCATCGCCCGGGAGGAGCCCTCGGCGCCCGCGGGGGCCAGCTCGTAGACCTGCGAGCCGGTCTCGCCCTCGCAGTCGGCGCTGCTCCACACCTGCGCGCCGGCCGCGTCGCTGATGCTGAAGGTGCGGGTGGCCGAGCCGATCTCGGCGGTGCAGGGGACGTCGCCGGTGTTCTGCACGACGAGGTTGATGCGCGGGCTCTCCTGCGGGCCGAAGGAGACGGCGCTGGAGGTCAGCGAGACGGCCAGCCCCGCGGGGGCGCACGGCTGCACGGGGGCCTCGTCGGCCTCGCCCGCCCCGTCGGTGGCCTCGTCGGTGGGAGACGCCGTGGAGGTCTCCCCGGCGCCGGCGGTGGGTGAGGCGCCGGGGTCGCCCGCGGGGGTGAGGGTGGGCTGGGTGCGCGCGGGGTCCAGGCGCTCGGCGGCCTGCGAGTCCTCCGGGCCGGTCAGCGCCCGCACGCCGGCGACGACGCCGGCGACGAGGAGGGCGAGGACGAGGACCGCGACGAGGCGCCGGCGCCAGTAGACACCGCGCCCCTCCGGCCCGACGGGGTTGACCAGGCTGCTCACCCCGCCGACCGTAGGCGGCCCGTCCGGGCCCGCGGGGCAGCCACGCCGCGCGCCCCGGCCGGCGCGGACCCCTCGGACGCACCCCGGCCGACCCCGGTCACTCGCCGTCCCCCACCCCCCACTCCCCGTCCACCACCCCCGTCCACCACCGCGGTGATCATGGATGCGTGAACGTCCGACCATCCGTGATCACCGCGATCTCGCTGGGACCACCAGCAAGATCACGGGAGGCCCGGGGGTCCGGGGCCGGGGAGTGCAGGACGGGGAGCAGCGAGGAGGCGGCGGGCGCGGTCGGGGCCTGGCGCATACTCCGTGACGTCATGACCCGCCCCTCCCCCGACGCACGCCGCGCCGCCGCACCCGCCTCCCGTCGCGCCAGCACCCCCTCGCCGGGGCTGCCGCCGGGCACCGACGCCGAGGGCCTGCGCACCGACGTCCTCGACTGGTACGCCGCCCACGCGCGCGACCTGCCCTGGCGCGGTCCCGACCGCACGCCGTGGGGCGTCCTGGTCAGCGAGGTGATGCTCCAGCAGACGCCCGTGGTGCGCGTCCTGCCCGTCTGGCGGGAGTGGCTGGAGCGCTGGCCGGAGCCTGCGGCGCTGGCCGCCGACCCTCCCGGGGAGGCGGTGCGCGCGTGGGGGCGGCTGGGCTACCCGCGGCGGGCGCTGCGCCTGCACGCGGCCGCGACGGCCCTGGTGGAGCGGCACGGCGGGCGGGTGCCGGACGACCACGCCGCCCTGCTGGCGCTGCCCGGCGTCGGCGCCTACACGGCCGCGGCGGTGGCCTCCTTCGCCTTCGGGCGCCGGCACGCGGTCGTGGACACCAACGTCCGCCGCGTGCAGGCCCGCGCGGTGACCGGTGCCGCCGAGCCGGCACCGGTGCTGACGGCGGCCGAGTCCCGGCTCGCGGAGGCGCTGGTGCCCGACGAGGAGGCCACCGCGGCCCGGTGGGCGGTGGCCGTCATGGAGCTGGGCGCCCTGGTGTGCACGGCCCGCTCCCCCCGCTGCCCCGCCTGCCCGCTGCTGGCGCGGTGCGCGTGGGTGGCGGCGGGCCGGCCGGAGCACGAGGGCCCGGCGCGACGGGCGCAGGCGTGGGCGGGCACCGACCGGCAGGTGCGCGGGCGGCTGCTGGCGGTGCTGCGCGAGGCCGACGGGCCGGTGGACGCGGCGGCGCTCGCCGCGGCGTGGACGTCCGACGCGGCCCAGCGCGCCCGCTGCCTGGACGGACTGGTCGCCGACGGCCTCGTGGAGCCGCTGGAGGACGGGACCTTCTCGCTGCCCCGCTCCTGAGCCCCGCGCCGGGACGGCGGTCAGCCCCCCGCGGCGGGCACGACGCGCAGCATCCGGCTGTTGCCGAGGGTGTTGGGCTTCACGCGGGCCAGGTCGAGGAACTCCGCGACGCCCTCGTCGTGCGAGCGCAGCATCTCGGCGTAGACGTCCGGGGCGACGGGGGTCCCGTCGATCTCGGTGAAGCCGTGGGCGGCGAAGAAGGCCGTCTCGAAGGTCAGGCAGAACAGCCGCGTCACCCCGAGGTCGTCGGCGCGGCGCAGCAGCGCCTCCAGCAGCAGGTGCCCGACCCCGCGGCCGCGGACGCTGCGGTCCACGGCCAGGGTGCGCACCTCGGCGAGGTCCTCCCAGAGCACGTGCACGGCCCCGCAGCCGACGAGGCGGGGTCCGCCGGGCGCGTCCTCCTCGGCGACGACGAACTCCTGCACCGCCTCGTAGAGGGTGATCAGCTCCTTGCCGAGCAGGATGCGCTCGCGCGCGTAGGTCTCGACGAGGTCCCGGATGCCCGGCACGTCGGCCGTGCGCGCGGGGCGCACCCGCACGGGCGCTGCCCCCGGTGCCGCTGGTGGTGCCACCCGCGTGATCCTGGCAGAGGAGGCGGCAGCGGGCAGCGCGGGACGTCCCCGGGACGCCCCATCACGTCCCGGACGCGCCCGGACGAGCGACGGCCCGGCACCCGCGGTCGCGGGTGCCGGGCCGTCGTGCGCTCAGCGGGTCAGCGGGCGTCGTCCCCGCCGATCGGGACGGTGACCGGCAGGTCCTCCTTCGAGGTGCCCTCGAAGGTGAAGGACGCGTCCGGGCCCTCGCCGGTGACGTCCACCGAGACGATCTGGCCGGCCTTGAGGTCGCCGAACAGGATCTTCTCGGACAGGACGTCCTCGATGTCGCGCTGGATGGTCCGGCGCAGCGGCCGGGCGCCCAGCACCGGGTCGTAGCCCTTGGTCGCCAGCAGGACCTTGGCCGCGGGCGTCAGCTCGATGCCCATGTCCTTGTCCTTCAGGCGCTCGTCGACGCGGGCGAGCATGAGGTCGACGATCTGGACGATCTCCTCCTGCGTCAGCTGCGGGAAGACGACCATGTCGTCGACGCGGTTGAGGAACTCGGGCCGGAAGTGCTGCTTGAGCTCCTCGTTGACCTTGGCCTTCATCCGCTCGTAGTTGGTCTGACCCGCCCCGGCGCCGGCCGCGAAGCCGGTGGCCACGCCCTTGGAGATGTCCCGCGTCCCCAGGTTGGTGGTCATGATGATCACGGTGTTCTTGAAGTCCACCGTGCGGCCCTGCGAGTCGGTCAGGCGGCCGTCCTCGAGGATCTGCAGCAGCGAGTTGAAGATGTCCGGGTGGGCCTTCTCGACCTCGTCGAAGAGGACGACCGAGAACGGCTTGCGGCGCACCTTCTCCGTCAGCTGGCCGCCCTCCTCGTACCCGACGTAGCCGGGCGGGGAGCCGAACAGCCGCGAGACGGTGTGCTTCTCGGAGAACTCGCTCATGTCGAGCTGGATGAGCGCGTCCTCCTCGCCGAAGAGGAACTCCGCCAGCGCCTTGGCCAGCTCGGTCTTCCCGACGCCGGTGGGGCCGGCGAAGATGAAGGAGCCGCCGGGGCGCTTGGGGTCCTTCAGGCCGGCCCGGGTGCGCCGGATGGCCTGGGACAGGGCGCGGATCGCGTCGTTCTGGCCGATGACGCGCTTGTGGAGCTCGGCCTCCATGTTGAGCAGGCGCGAGGACTCCTCCTCGGTGAGCCGGACGACCGGGATGCCGGTGGCGGTGGCCAGGACCTCCGCGATCAGCTCCTCGTCGACCTCGGCGATCACGTCCATGTCGCCGGCCTTCCACTGCTTCTCGCGCTCGCCCTTCTGCGCCAGGAGCTTCTTCTCCTTGTCGCGCAGCGACGCGGCCTTCTCGAAGTCCTGCGCGTCGATCGCGCTCTCCTTCTCGCGGCGCACGTCGGCGATGCGCTCGTCGAACTCGCGCAGGTCCGGCGGAGCGGTCATGCGGCGGATGCGCAGCCGGGCGCCCGCCTCGTCGATCAGGTCGATCGCCTTGTCGGGCAGGTAGCGGTCGTTGACGTAGCGGTCGGCCAGGGTCGCGGCCGCCACGAGGGCGGAGTCGGTGATGGAGACGCGGTGGTGCGCCTCGTACCGGTCGCGCAGGCCCTTGAGGATCTCGATGGCGTGGGCGAGGTTGGGCTCGGGGACCTGGATGGGCTGGAAGCGCCGCTCCAGGGCCGGGTCCTTCTCGATGTGCTTGCGGTACTCGTCCAGCGTGGTGGCGCCGATGGTCTGCAGCTCGCCGCGGGCCAGCATGGGCTTGAGGATGCTGGCGGCGTCGATGGCGCCCTCGGCGGCACCGGCCCCGACGAGGGTGTGGATCTCGTCGATGAACAGGATGATGTCGCCGCGGGTGCGGATCTCCTTGAGGACCTTGCGCAGCCGCTCCTCGAAGTCGCCGCGGTAGCGGGAGCCCGCCACCAGCGCGCCGAGGTCGAGGGTGTAGATCTGCTTGTCCTTGAGGGTCTCGGGCACCTCGCCGCGCACGACGGCCTGGGCCAGGCCCTCGACGACGGCGGTCTTGCCGACGCCCGGCTCGCCGATGAGGATCGGGTTGTTCTTGGTGCGCCGCGACAGGACCTGCATGACGCGCTCGACCTGCGGCTCGCGCCCGATGACCGGGTCGAGCTTTCCCTCGCGGGCGGCCTGCGTGAGGTTGCGCCCGAACTGGTCGAGGACGAGCGAGCCCGAGGGGGTGCCCTCCTGCGGGCCGCCGGCCGTGGCGGGCTCCTTGCCCTGGTAGCCGGACAGCAGCTGGATGACCTGCTGGCGGACCCGGTTGAGGTCGGCGCCCAGCTTGACGAGGACCTGGGCGGCGACGCCCTCGCCCTCGCGGATGAGGCCCAGCAGGATGTGCTCGGTCCCGATGTAGTTGTGCCCGAGCTGCAGCGCCTCGCGCAGCGACAGCTCCAGCACCTTCTTGGCGCGGGGGGTGAAGGGGATGTGACCGGACGGGGCCTGCTGGCCCTGGCCGATGATCTCCTGGACCTGCTCGCGGACCGCGTCCAGGGAGATGCCCAGCGACTCCAGGGCCTTGGCCGCGACGCCCTCGCCCTCGTGGATCAGGCCGAGCAGGATGTGCTCGGTCCCGATGTAGTTGTGGTTGAGCATCCGGGCCTCTTCTTGGGCCAGGACGACGACCCGTCGGGCGCGGTCGGTGAACCTCTCGAACATGCGGCGCTCCTCGCGGGTGGTCGGGTCCAGGGGGCGCTCCCCCAGCGGACCACTCCGATGCTAGTCCCGGGGTCGGACAGGTTCACTCCCATCGGCGCCTCGGCCGCGGACGTGAGCCTCCCCGGCCCCGCTGACCTGACCAACCTGCGCCCGGGCGGCGCTGTTCCACCAGGTCGTTCGCCCATGGCGTAGCGGCGTGTCGCCCCGTGGCGCGCCGCTCACGGGGCGGTGCCCCGGGCGGGCGGCCGCGCGGGTCGCTCCCCTCCGGCGACCCGTGCGCCCGCCCGGCGCCCCCCGCGACCCGGACGAGCGCGCCGGCCCGCCCCGCGCTCGAGCGGGGCGGGCCGGCGCGCGGGACCTCAGACGTCGCGGCGCTTGAGCACCAGCGCGCCGAGGGCCAGCAGGACCAGCACCCAGGCGGCGAAGACGCCGGTGCCCGCCCAGGCGTCCAGGTAGGAGGGGACCTCGGAGACGGTCGTGAGGTTGGTCGGCGCGTTGGAGAACCAGTACTCGCGCAGGGTGTCGCCGCCCCAGGACTCCGGCACCGCCATGAGCAGCAGCGGCACCACGAAGATCGCGGCCAGGACGGTGCAGACGGCGCCGGCGGTGTTGCGCATCAGCGCGCCGACGGCCAGCCCGGCCAGGGCGAAGCCGACGAGCACGAGCACGTTGCCGACGAGCGCCCGGGCCACTCCGTCGTCGCCGAGCGAGGCGCCCCGCTCCCCCAGGACGGCCTGCCCCAGCAGGAAGGCCGCGAGCACCGAGACGCCCGTGACGACGAGCACGGAGACGGCGAGGACGGCGGCCTTGGCGGCCAGCACGCCCAGCCGCCGGGGAGCGGTCGTGAACGAGGTGCGGACCATGCCGGTGGAGTACTCCCCGGCGACGACGATGACGCCGACGGCGGCCACGATCAGCCAGGCCATCTGGGCGCCCTGCAGGCTGGCGGCGGTGGCGTCGACGCCCTGGGCGGCCACCGCCGGGCCGGCCTGCGGGTCGGCGAGGACGTCGCGCAGCGCCCACGACAGCAGGACGCCGAGGCCGACGATCGCCACGACGGCGGCGACCATCGTCCAGGCGACGGAGCGCACGCTCCAGAACTTGATCCACTCGGCGCGCAGGAGCCCCGCGGCGCTGACGCGGTGCTCGACGGGCCGGTACTGCGGGGACGGCCGGTCGACGACGGGCGTGCTCACCGGGACACCTCCTGGGTCTCTCGCTGCTCACGGGTGGACGGGGCGGGGCCGGCGGGGCGGTCGGCGGGCAGGTCGAGCACCGGGCCGGCGCCCGGCCCGGCGTGCGCGGCGTACTCGACGGCGTCGGCGGTCAGCTGCATGAAGGCCTCCTCCAGGGAGGCGCGCACGGTGTGCAGCTCGTGGACGGCGACCCCGCGGCGCAGGGCCTCGTCGCCGATCCGCTCGGCGGACAGCCCGCGCACCTCGAAGGCGCCGTCGCCGGTGGCGACCAGCTCGCCGCCGGCGTCGCGCACGAGGTCGGTCAGCTGGGCGACCTGCGGGGAGCGGACGGTGACGCCGCGGGGGCGCACGCGGTCGACGAAGGCCTGCACGCTCTCGTCGGCGATGAGCCGGCCCCTGCCGATGACGACGAGGTGGTCCGCGGTCAGCGCCATCTCGCTCATCAGGTGCGAGGAGACGAAGACCGAGCGGCCCTCGGCGGCCAGGGACTTCATGAGGTTGCGGATCCACAGGATGCCGTCGGGGTCGAGGCCGTTGACCGGCTCGTCGAACATGACGTTGGCGGGGTCGCCCAGCAGCGCGGAGGCGATGCCGAGGCGCTGGCCCATGCCGAGGGAGAAGCCGCCGGCGCGCTTGGCGGCGACCTCGCGCAGACCCACCAGGTCGATGACCTCGTCGACGCGGGCGCGGCCGATGCCGGCGGTGGCGGCCATCGCGCGCAGGTGGTTCAGGGCCGAGCGGCCGGTGTGGACGGCCTTGGCGTCCAGCAGGGCGCCCACGCTGGACAGCGGGGCGCGGTGCTGGGCGAAGGGCCGGCCGTCGACGAGGACCTGACCGGCGGTGGGGCGGTCCAGGCCGAGGACCATCCGCATGGTCGTGGACTTGCCGGAGCCGTTGGGGCCCAGGAAGCCGGTGACGATGCCGGGGCGGACGGTGAAGCTGAGGTCGTGCACGGCTGTCTTGCGGCCGTAGACCTTGCGCAGGCCTCTGGCTTCGATCACGAGCTGCTCCTCACGGCGGGCGGGCTGCTGACGACGGCCCCCAGCCTGTCGGCGCCCCGGCGGGCCCGCGTCCGCCGTGCGGTGGCGGCGGGGTCGGCCGAGCGGTGCGCCCGCGCCCGCCGCGCGCACGACCCCCGGACGACGGACGGCTCCCCCGCCGGAGCGGGGGAGCCGTCGGTGCGCGGTGCGCGCGGGGCGCCGGGTGCGGCGCGGGGACCTCGGCGGCCCCCGGCGGGGCCTCAGTGAGCGGCGTCGTACGCCTCGAGGACCTCGGAGGAGATGCGGCCGCGCTCGGAGACCGTGTAGCCGTTCTCCTTCGCCCAGGCGCGCACGGCACCGGTGTCGCGGGAGGGGCCGTCGGAGCTCTTCGACGCCCGCGAGGACGAGGAGGAGGACGACGACGTGGAGGAGGAGGACGAGGAGGAGCCGGAGCCGCGGCGGCCGCCGGTGCGGGCGCCGACCCGGCGGGCGTGGCCCACCCACGGCGCGAAGGCGTCGCGCAGCGCGGAGGCGTGCTCGTCGGACAGGTCGATCTCGTAGTTGACGCCGTCGAGGGCGAACGAGACCGTTTCCGCCGCCTCCCCGCCGTCGATGTCGTCCACCAGGAGCACCTGGACCTTCTGCGCCATTTCCCGCACCCTTCCGACCACCCGTTCCCGACGTCTTCCGGGCGCGATCGTGCTGCACCCCGGGGGCGTTGTCAAAAAGGCGCTCAGGAAGCGCCGGAGGAGTCCTGGGCCTTTTCCGCGCCGGTGGCCGCGCGGTGCTCGGCCTCGGCGCGCGCCGCGGCCCGCCGTTCCCGGCGGTCGGCGTGCAGGATGGAGCGCATCAGGAGGATGAAGAGCACGAGCAGGCCCACCGAGGGCAGCAGTGCGGCGATCGCGTCCACCCCACCAGGGTACGTCCGCCCACCGTCCGCCCCCGCCGCACCGGGCTGCACCCGGCCGCCCCCGGCCCGGTTCAGCGCGGCTTGACCAGCGGGAAGAGGATCGTCTCGCGGATGCCCAGGCCGGTCAGGGCCATCAGCAGGCGGTCGACGCCCATGCCCATCCCCCCGGTGGGCGGCATGCCGTGCTCCTGCGCGCGCAGGAAGTCCTCGTCGATGCGCATGGCCTCGTCGTCGCCGAGGGCGGCCAGCCGGGCCTGCTCGGTGAACCGCTCGCGCTGCACCACCGGGTCGACCAGCTCGGAATACCCGGTGGCCAGCTCGAAACCGCGCACGTACAGGTCCCACTTCTCCACCACGCCCGGCACCGAGCGGTGCGCGCGCACCAGCGGGGACGTTTCCACGGGGAAGTCGCGCACGAACGTCGGCGCGTGCAGGGAATCGGCCACGAGGTGTTCCCAGAGTTCTTCCACGAGCTTTCCGCGGGTGGCGCGCGGGACGTCGACGGCCACGCCGAGGCGCTCGGCGACCGCGAGCAGGTGCTCGCGCGGGGTGTCCGGCGTGACCTCCTCGCCGAGGGCCTGCGACAGCGACGGGTACATGGACAGGCTCGTCCACTCCCCGCCCAGGTCGTACTCCTCGCCGTCGGCGAGCGTGACGACCTGCGTGCCGAACGCCTCCTGCGCGGCGGTCTGCACCAGGGAGCGGGTCAGCTCGCCGATGCTGTCGTAGTCCCCCCACGCCTCGTAGGCCTCGAGCATCGCGAACTCGGGCGAGTGCGTGGAGTCCGCGCCCTCGTTGCGGAAGTTGCGGTTGATCTCGAAGACCTTCTCGATGCCGCCGACGACGCAGCGCTTGAGGAACAGCTCGGGCGCGATGCGCAGGTACAGGTCGGTGTCGAAGGCGTTGGAGCGCGTGGCGAACGGGCGCGCGGACGCCCCGCCGTGCAGCGTCTGCAGCATCGGCGTCTCCACCTCGAGGAACCCGCGGTCCTCCAGGGTGCGGCGCAGCGAGCGCACGACCGCCGAGCGGGCGCGCACGTTCGCGCGGGCCGCGTCGCGCACGACGAGGTCGACGTAGCGCTGGCGGACGCGGCTCTCCTCCGACAGCTCCTTGTGCAGGACCGGCAGCGGCCGCAGCGCCTTGGCGGCCATCCGCCAGGAGTCGGCCATCACCGACAGCTCGCCGCGCTTGGAGGCCACGACCCGCCCGTGCACGAACACCAGGTCGCCGAGGTCCACGTCGGCCTTCCACGCGGCCAGCGCCTCCTCGCCCACGCCGGCCAGCGACACCATCGCCTGCAGCCGGGTGCCGTCGCCCTCCTGCAGGGTGGCGAACGCCAGCTTCCCGGTGCCGCGCAGGAACACCACGCGGCCGGTGACGCCGACGAGGTCGTCGGTCTCCTCGCCGGGGGCCAGGTCCGCGTGGCGCTCGCGCACCTGCGCCAGCGTCGTCGTGCGGGGCACCGCGACGGGGTACGCCTCACCGCCCTCGGCGAGGATCCGGTCGCGCTTGGCGCGGCGGACCAGCACCTGCTCGGGCAGGTCCCCGAACTCCTCGAGGTCCTCGACGTGCCCGACGTCGTCCGCGTCCACCGTGCCGGCCTGCGTCTCGCTCACGGTCCCAGGCTATCCGCGCGCCACCGGCGCCCCCGACCGCGCGGGACCGTCCGGACGGGTGGTCCGGCGCACCGGGCGCTCCGGCCGGGGGGTTCAGCCGGGGCGGCCGACGACGAGCGGGACGTTGTCGATGAGGCGGGTGGAGCCGACGCGCGCGGCGAGCGCCAGCAGCGCCTCGCCGCGGTGGTGCTCGGGGACGTCGGCCAGCGTCGCCGGGTCGACGAGGGCCAGGTAGTCCACGCGGGCGGCGGGTTCGCGCACCAGCACGTCGCGGGCCGCGCGGCGCACGGCGCTGGGCCCCTCGGGGGCGGCGGCCTCCCCCGCGCGCAGGGCGCGGCCCAGCACGAGGGCGACCTCGCGGTCGAAGGGGGTGAGGTAGCGGTTGCGGCTGGACAGCGCCAGGCCGTCCTCCTCGCGCACGGTCGGCACGGCGACGACCTCGACGCCCAGGTCGAGGTCGCGGACCGTGCGGCGCACCAGCAGCAGCTGCTGGGCGTCCTTCTGCCCGAAGAACGCGAGGTCGGCGCGGGTCAGGTGCAGCAGCTTGGTCACGACGGTGAGGACGCCGTCGAAGTGGCCGGGGCGGCTGGCGCCCTCCAGCACCTGGCCCAGCGGGCCCGCGCTGATCCGCACCAGCGGGTCGCCGTCGGGGTAGACGACGTCGGGGCCGGGGGCGAACACGACGTCGGCGCCGCAGCCGGCGGCCAGCTCCAGGTCGGCGTCCAGGGTGCGCGGGTAGCGGGCCAGGTCCTCGCCGGGTCCGAACTGCAGCGGGTTGAGGAACACCGTGACCAGCACGGAGGCGGCGCGCTCGCGGGCGCGGCGGACCAGCTCGGCGTGCCCGGCGTGCAGGGCGCCCATCGTCATGACGACGGCGACGGGCCCGGGCAGGGCGTCGCGGGCGGCGGCGAGCTCGGCCCGGGTGCGGGCGACGACGAGCTGGGTCACGGGGCGGGGTTCCTCTCGGCGAGCGCGGCGGCGACGGCCTGCGCCGGCGCCGCGCCCACCCTGCCGGAGGCCCTCAGCCGCTCGAGCGCCGCCCCGGCCAGCTGCGCGTAGGTGGCCGCGGTGGTGGCGCCGGCGCGCTCGCGCAGGACGGCCAGGTGGGCGGCCACCGTCCCGGCGTCGCCGCGGGCCACCGGCCCGGTCAGGGCGGTGCCGGGGGCGGTCAGCGCGTTGTCGAGGGCGGCGGTCAGCAGGGGGCGCAGCACGGTGGCGGCCTCGTCGCCGACGGCGCCGCGGGCGGCGTCGAGGGCCTGCTGCACGAGGGTGACGAGGTGGTTCGCGCCGTGCGCGAGGGCCGCGTGGTACAGCGGGCGGTCGTCCTCGGCGACGTGGACGGGCACGGCGCCCCACTCGCGCACGAGCGCCTCGGCGACGGGGACGAGGACGGGCGCGACGGTGACGGCGACGGCGCAGCCGGACAGGCGCGGCACGTCCAGCGAGGTGCCGGTGAACGTCATGGCCGGGTGCAGCGCCATCGTCAGCGCCCCGGCCGCGGCCAGCGGTGCGAGGACGCCGGTGCCGTGCCGCCCGCACGTGTGGGCGACGAGCTGCCCGGGGCGCGCGTGCGCGGCCAGGCCGGCGGCGACGCCCGGCAGCTCGTCGTCGGGGACGGCGAGCAGCACGAGGTCGGCGGCGGCCGCGGCGGCCGGGTCGGTGGTCAGCGGGACACCGGGCAGCAGCGCCTCGACGCGGTCGGCGGCGTCGAGGCTGCGGGCGACGACCGCGACGACGCGGTGCTGCGCCGCGCGCAGCACCGCCCCCAGGACCGGGCCGACCCGCCCGGCCCCGACCACCGCCACGTCCAGCCGCCCCGCCGCGCCCGCGCTCACGGGGCGCACCGGCCGCTGACGAGAGAACCCGCCGTGATCTTGCACCGAGTCACACGCCATCCCTAGCAGACCGGGAGGACCGGCCGGGCGGGCGTGTGACTCGGGCGAGATCACGACGGGTTCGGGGTCGTGCGGTCCCTCAGTCGCCGAGGATGGCGGCCTGCTCGACGCGCAGGGCGTCGATGAGCCGGCCCTGCGGCAGGACGACGTCGTCGTAGGTGAGGACCTGGTCCTTCTTCACGTCGCGCTTGAGGACGCAGCCCTCGGCGACGCCCATCGGCAGCAGGCCCTGCGCCTTCGTGACGTCGTAGCGCTCGGCCACGCCGTAGGTGTCGTACCCGCCGAGGCGGTCGATCTCCTCGCCGGCCGCGAGGTCGGTCTTGGCCGTGGTGACGACCTCGACGTGCACGCGGTCCGAGGGCACGATCGCCGCGTCGGCGAACAGGACCGCGCGGGCCACGGTCAGCGGCACCTCGAAGTGGCACAGGTGGTACGGCGTGTAGAAGGAGTACAGCGGTCCCTCGCCCAGCTTGTAGAGGTTGAGGTAGTGCTGCTGCTTCGGGTCGTCGTGGGTGCCGAGGACGTACACGCCCGGGCCCGGCTTGGAGCCGACGACGTAGTCGACGACGCCGCCGAGCTCCTTCAGCTGCTCGACGTCGTACTTCCCGGTCAGCTCGTCGACGTGGCCGTGGTGGTCGGCGCCGCGCATGCCGCGCCGCTCCACGGTGAACCCGGCCGCGTTGGCGACGAGGGCCTGCTCGAACGACACCTTCGTGCCGTCGGCGAAGCTCGTCACCATGTACGGGTCCTGGCCCCACTTCCTCGCGAAACCCTCCTGGGTGGTGGGGTTGCGGTACTCGTCCTGCAGGCCCTTGATGTTGCCGGCCACCAGCGGCGTGACGCCGATGGAGCGCACGAACCGCAGGAGGTTCATCTGCACGCCGGGCTGGTCGCCGTCGGCGCCGGTGTAGACGACGCCGGCCTTCTCGGCGCGGGTGCGCAGCGCGAGGCCGGCGGTGCCGTCGACCTCGGCGTTCAGCAGCACGACGTGCTTGCCGGCCTCGATGGCCCGCACGACGACGTGGGCGCCGTACTCGGTGTTGCCGGTGGCCTCGACGACGGCCTCGACCTGCCCGGCGTCCACGACGGCCTCGTAGCTGGCGGAGACGACGGGGTGCCCCTGGGCGATGGCGCGGTCGACGCCCGCGGCGTCGTCCGCCTCGACCACGCCGCTCAGCCCGGCCTGCTCGTAGGCGTCGCGGGCCTTGGACACGGTGCGGTTGGCGATGGCGACGAGCTCCATGCCGGGCACGGAGTTCACGACCTGGTTGACGACGCCGCGGCCCATGAACCCGGCGCCGACCAGCGCGACGCGGATCGGGCGGCCCTCGGCCTGGCGCTGCTTCAGCGCGCTGTCGACGATGATCACGACAGCACCGCCCCGTCGGCCAGCAGCGTCCAGCTCTGGTCCTTCTCGCTGATGACGGCGACGTCGCGCGCCCACGGCAGCGCCAGGTCCGGGTCGTCCCAGCGCAGGCCGCGCTCGGTGCCCGGGGTGTACTTCTGGCTCACCTGGTACACGACCTCGGCGCCGTCGGTCAGCGTGAGGTAGCCGTGCGCGAAGTACGGCGGCACGTACAGGGCGCGCCGGTTCTCCGCGGTCAGCTCGACGGCCACGTGCTGCAGGTACGTGGGCGAGCCGGCGCGCAGGTCGACGATGACGTCCTGGATCGCGCCGGCGGTGCAGCGCACCAGCTTGGCCTCGGGGGCGGGGTCGACCTGGGTGTGCATGCCGCGCAGCGTGCCCGCCAGGTGGTTGTACGACAGGTTGCACTGCTCGACGGCGGGCACGAGCCCGGCCGCCTCGAACTCATCGCGGCAGAACGTGCGGGCGAAGAAGCCGCGCTCGTCGGCGCGCTCCTCGAGGTCGACGATCGCGACGCCCTCGATCGCGGTGGTGCTGATCCTCACGCGCCCACGCCCTCCGAGCCGGCGAACTTGCGCCAGAACAGGTCCTTGTCGAGCTGCCCCGTGCGGATGAGGTGCTCCAGCTGCTTGAGGCGGGTGTGCCCGCGGCCGGTGAACGTCGCCTCGTCCAGGTCGATGGCGCGGAACACCTCGACGAGCTGGGCGGCGCCCTTGTCGGCGTCCCAGTCGCAGGAGAAACCGGGCAGCGAGTCGTGGATCTTGTCGAAGTTCACCTTGTAGCTGCGGTTGTCGCCGTTGCTCTGGCCGAAGGTGATCTGCGCCTCGGGCAGCGCGCGGCCGACCGCCTCGGCGATCTCGCGCACGCGGTAGACCTGCTTGGAGTCGCCCACGTTGAACACCTGGTTGTGGACCGCCTCGCGCGGGGCGTCGAGCACGGCGCGGATCGACTTGGCGATGTCCAGGCCGTGCACGAGCGGGCGCCACGGGGAGCCGTCGGACGTCATGGCGATCTTGCCGGTGGTGTAGGCGAGACCCGCGAGGTTGTTCAGCACGATGTCGAAGCGCTGGCGCGGGGAGGCGCCGTAGGCCGTCGCGTTGCGCATGAACGTCGGCGAGAAGTCGTCGTCGGCCAGCGGGGCGACGTCGCGCTCGACGAGCGCCTTGCACTCGGCGTAGGCGGTCTGCGGGTTCACCGGCGAGGTCTCGTCGACGGTGTCCTCGGCCACGCCGTACACGGAGCAGCTGGACATGTAGACGAAGCGCTGCACGCCGGCGCGCTTGGCGGTCTCGGCCAGGCGCACGGACCCCTTGTGGTTCACGGTGAACGTGACGTCGGGGATGAGCTCGCCCAGCGGGTCGTTGGACAGCTCGGCCATGTGGACGACGGCGTCGGCACCGGCCAGGTCGGCCTCGGTGACGTGGCGGATGTCCTTGGCCAGGGTCTCCACGGACGCCGTGGCGCCGTTGTAGAGCCAGCCGTTGCGGTAGTAGCCGGTGTCGATGCCGACGACCGAGTGGCCGGCGTCGAGCAGGGTCGGGGCGAGCAGGCAGCCGAGGTAGCCCTCGGTGCCGGTGACGACGATCTTCACGGGTGTTCTCCGGTTCCCTCGGTCCTCAGTCTTCCCAGATCTTCCACGGCGCCTGGCCGGAGTCCCAGAGCTTGTTGAACTCGGTCCACTCGCGGAAGGTGTCCATGCCCAGCCAGTAGCCCTCGTGCTTGGAGACGGTCAGCTGGCCGTCGCGGGCGACGGTCTGCAGCGGCTTCTGCTCCAGCATCATGTCCGGGTCGTCCTCGAGGTACTTGTCCGCGAACGCGCGGTCGAAGACGAAGAACCCGCCGTTGACCCAGCCGTCGGCCAGGGTCGGCTTCTCGTTGAACTCGGTGACGGTGTCACCGGTGACGTGCATCTCGCCGTAGCGCGAGCTGGGGTGCACCGCGGTGACGGTGGCCAGGCGGCCGCCGGCCTCGTGGTCGCGCAGCGTCTTGGCGATGTCGACGTCGCCGAGGCCGTCGCCGTAGGTCAGGACGAACCTGTCGGCGGTCAGGTGCTGCTCGACGCGCTTGATGCGGGCCGCGGTGGCGGTGGTCAGGCCCGTCTCGACGAAGGTGATCTCCCAGTCCTCCTGCACGCCGTCGGCGTGGTAGGTGGGGGCCTCCTGCGAGGACAGGTTCAGCGTGAAGTCGCCGGCGTTGAGGCGGTAGTCCAGGAAGTACCGCTTGATCATGTCGGACTTGTAGCCCAGGCACAGCACGAACTTGCGGAAGCCGTGCGCGCTGTAGAGCTTCATGATGTGCCACAGGATCGGCCGGCCGCCGATGTCGACCAGCGGCTTGGGCAGCTTCTCGCTGGCCTCGCGCAGCCGGGTGCCCATGCCTCCGCAGAGGATGACCACGGGGATCTCGGACACGGGCGTCTGCGTGCTCATCGGCACTTCCCTCACTGATCGAGTCGTCGGTCATCGACACGTGGGGGGCGCACGACGCTGCCCGGCCCCGGACGGGGCACGGGTGGACGTCTGGAGCGGCGGCGCGACCCCCCACGAACCGCGCTGCCACCGGCGTCCGGGTGCGCTGCGACGTTACTACAGCACACTGATCACGGAGCGTTAACTTCACTCCTTCGGGCGGACATCGGCCCGCCCGCACCTCAGTTCTGACGCAGGGAAACCAGGAGGTCACGCAGCGGAGTCATCGCGTCCTGCCAGGACACCGATCCGCTCTGCGCGACCCGCTCGGCGGCCCGGCGGCCCAGCTCCGCGGCCCGGGCCGGGTCGCCCAGCAGCGCGGCCAGGGCGTCGGCGAACTCCTGCGCCCCGTCGGCGACCTCCACGACGTCGCGGTGCCCCTCCAGCCCCTCCAGCCCCAGCGACGTCGTCAGCACCGCCCGCCCCCGGCTCAGCGCCTCGACGAGCTTGATCTTCGTCCCGCCGCCGGACAGCAGCGGCACCACGCACACGTCGGCCTCGGCGTAGAACGGGTCCACGCTCGGCACGTCGGAGCGGAACTCCACGCCCTCCGGCTCCCCCGACTCGCGCGGGTGCACCTGCGCCAGGTTGCGGCCCACGGCGGTGAACCGCGCCCGCGGCTCGCGCTCGTGCACCAGGGGCCACACCTCGTCCAGGAACCAGCGCAGCGCCTGCTTGTTCGGGCCGTAGTCGGCGGCCCCCACGAACAGCGCGCGGCCCAGCCCCGGCGCCGGCTGCGGCGCGCGGCCCGCGGCCGTCACCCCGTTGGGCACGAGCACCGTCTCCACGCCGTTGGCGCGCAGCACCTCCTGGTCGCGGCGGCTGCAGGCGGTGACGTGCCGGGCCCGGCGCGCGGCGGTCACCTCGTACCGGCGGAACCGCTCGACCTCGGGGGCCAGCAGGCGGCCCAGCACCGGGCGCTCGGTGCGCAGCCGCCGCTCCAGCAGGTCGGCCTCCACGTTGTGCAGGTCCAGCACGTCCACCGCGACGCCGGCCGGCACGTTGACGGCCATCTGCGGGAAGTCCACGTGCAGCACGTCCCCGGGACGCAGCTCGCGCCGCAGCAGGGCGTGCAGCGCCGGGGAGAACCACTTGCCCGCGAACGCCGACGCGCGCAGCACCGCGCCCGGTCGCGGCGACGGCGAGCCGACGTGGTGCACCGTCACGTGGGCGGGCAGCTGCTCGCGCCAGTCCGGCCACTCGTCGAACCCGGTCACCTGCACGTCGTCGAACACCTGCGCGTAGGCGTCCAGGACGGCGCGCGAGCGCTGCCGGCCCCCGGAGTCGGTGCGCGCGGGCAGCTGCTTGAGCACCACCCAGGCCCGGCGGCCCCCCGCCGCCCGCTGCTGCTCCTGCTGCTCCTGCTGCTCCGGCGCCATGCGCTCCGGTCCCCCCTCGAACGTCCCGCGGTCGGCCCCTCTCTACCAGACCGCCGCGCGGCGCGGCCCCGCAGCGGAGCCCGGGTGGACCGGACGTGCACGGGCGCTCGCCCCCGTCACCCGGACGGCCCCCGTGCGGGTGACGCCCGGGCGACGGGCGGGACAACTCCCCCGCCGCGCGCCGCCGTGCACCTATCCTGGGCGTGACACACGACACGCGGCGCGGGCGAGACCGGGGGGAACGGGTCCGCCCGCCGTGGAGACGGGGGAGACGTGACGGTGGACGTGCGGGTCGACGCGGCGACGGACGACGGAGCCGGGGGAGCACCCGGTCCGGTGACCGCGGACGGGCGCGTGCGCCACCCCGCGGACCCGGCCCGCAGCTTCGACGCGGAACTGGTCCTGGTCAGCTACAAGAGCGCCCACCAGCTGCGCGAGCTGCTGGCCGGGCTGCCCGAGCAGCTGCCCGTGGTCGTCGTGGACAACGCGTGCGACGCCGACGGCGTGCGCGCCGTCGTCGAGGCGCGCCCGCGGGGGCGCTACGTGGACTCCGGCGGCGGCAAGGGTTTCGCCCGCGCGGCCAACATGGGCGCGCGCAGCAGCACCCACGAGTTCGTGGTGTTCGGCAACCCCGACTCCCGCCCGACCGTCGCCGCGTTCGCGCAGATCCTCGCCGACGTCGCCGACGACCCGTCCTGCGCGGCCAGCGCGGCGACGATGGTGGGCGTCGACGGGCACGTCGAGCTGGGCGTGGGCGGGTGGGAGCCCACCGTGCGCCGGGCCCTCGTGCACTCCGCGGGCCTGCACAAGCTGATGCCGCGCGCCGGCCTGTACGCCAAGCCCCGCCCGGGCGAGGACCTCACCGTCGACTGGACGACCGGCGCGTGCATGGCGGTGCGCCGCAGCACCTTCGTCGAGCTGGGCGGTTTCGACGAGGAGTTCTACGTCTACAACGAGGACATGGCCTTCGGGCGCGCCGCCCGCGAGCACGGGCTGCACGAGAAGCTGCGCACCGACGTCCTCGTGCCGCACGCCGCCGGGGGGTCCGGCGCGCCGTCGCTGGAGATGCTGCGGCTGCGCGGGGCGGCGATGTCGCGCTACCTGGCCCGCCACCACGGCGGGCCCTCGCACCGGCTGCTGACGACGGCGCTGGCCGCCGGGTACGCCGTGCGCGCCGCGCAGCGCACGGTGCTGCGCCAGAGCGACCGCGCCAGCCAGCACTGGGCCTACGTCAAGGGCGTGACCACGGGCCGCGCCAGCGTGGCCGGCAAGGTCGTCATGGAGCGCTCCCCGCGCGTGCCCTGACGGGCAGCGGGACCGCCCGCGGCCCCGGCGCAGCGCCGGGGCCGCGGGCGCGCGGTCAGCGGGCGGGCTTGTCCCACTTCAGGACGCGGTCGCCGCGCAGGAAGCGGCGCATCCCGCCCACGGCGACGACCTGCAGGTACAGCACCTGCGCGGCCACGCGGCCGGGCAGCGGCACGCGGCGGCCCTTCTCCTGCGCCACGAGCGCGGCCGCGGCGACGGCGTGCCCGGCGAGGAACACCTGCGCGGTGCGGCTGCGCCGGGCCGAGCCGGCGGCCAGCCCCAGCAGGGCGACGTGGCTGAGCGGTCCCAGGGTGGAGCGCCACAGCTTGTGGCCCCACAGCTCGGCGCTGACGAGGCCGCGGGCGGGCGAGAGCAGGTGCTTCTTGCGCCACATGACCCACAGGCCGCCGCCCAGCACGCGCGTCTTGCGCTCCCAGGACAGGTCGATCGAGCCGATGGACGGCTCGGTCATCAGCGCGCGCGGCTCGTAGGCCACCGACCAGCCGCGGTCCATGACGTCGAGGGCGACCCAGAAGTCGTCGTTGGAGATGTCCGCGGGGATCGGCTCCCACGCCTCGCGCCGGACGGCGCACAGGCCGCCGTCGAGCCCGAGCGTGGTGCCCAGGCGCGCCTCGTTGCGCTTGATCCAGCTCTCGAAGCGCCAGTAGGCCAGCTCACCGCCCTCGCCCTCGAGCTTCTCCCCCGCCACGGCGCCCGTGCCGGGCGCGAGCAGCGCGGAGACGAGGTAGGCGATGGCGTCGTACTCCAGCTCGGAGTTCGCGTCGCTGATGACGACGAGGTCGTGGGTGGCCGCGCGCACGCCGGCGTTGAGGGCCTGCGACTTGCCGCCGCGCTCGGCCAGCAGCAGCACGCGCGCACCGGCGGCGCGGGCCGCGTCGGCGGTCGCGGGGTCGCCGTCGGCGACCACGAGGACCTCCAGCTCGCCCTGGTAGCCGTTCTTGCGGACGTTGTCGACCTTGGCGGCGATGACGCCGCGCTCCAGGTACGCCGGCACCAGCACGGTGACGCCCGGCCACTGCGGCGGGGCCTCGACCTGCGGCGGGCGCTTGGCCCGGGCGGCCAGGTGCAGGGCCACGGGGTACACGAGGTGCCCCACGGCGGTGGACGTCGCCAGGGCGACGGCGAGCGCGGACCGTGCAACGGTCATCGGTTCCCCCCACGGGTGCTGGCGCGCCGGGCGCCCGGTCTGCGTCCACGTCCGCGCACCCCCCGGCCGCACGGATCGGCACCGACAGTACCCGCGGGGGCACGCGGCGGGGAAGTCGCAGCACCTCGCGGGTGCGCCGTCGGGGTTCTCCAGGCCCGCATCTCACGGTCAGTACCGCCATCGTGACTCACAGTCGTGGACGGCGAGGACCCCGGCCGCGACCGGGAGGTCGCGACCGGGGTCCGGTCAGCGGGTGCGCTCGCGCGCGGCGGGGCTCAGAACAGCTCGCGGTACTTGGCGGCGGACTTCGGCATGCGGGTGCCCTCGGTCAGCAGCCAGCGCTTGGCGTCGATGTCGCAGTTGAACTGCACCTCGTACAGCAGCTTGCCCGCACCGGTGCCGCCGTTGGCGCGGAAGAAGTCGAACATGCCCTGGACGAACGCGGGCGAGTCGCCGTTGTCGGCGTTGCCGGACCACTCCGAGACCGACAGCGGCAGCCCGACGCTCTTGGCGAAGGCCAGGTGCTGGGCCAGGCCCTTGGGGGCGCCGAAGCCGTCGACCTGCTGCAGGGAGGAGGCGAACGTCGCCGCGTCACCCGCGTACGGGTACTGGTTGTAGTAGTCGACGCCCATCACGTCGACGAACTGCGTGCCCGGGAAGGTCTTGCGCCAGTCGACGTTCGAGCCGACGGACTCGCGGTTGACGTTGAAGACCAGCTTGGCGCCCGGGAAGACCTCCTTCTGCAGCGCGCGGTAGCGCTTCCACGCCGCGACGAACTCCTGCGCGTTGCCCGCGTTCACGCTCCACGGGTACCAGTTGCCGTTCATCTCGTGCGCGAAGCGGATGTGGACGGTGCCGGGGCGGTTGCCCCACTTCGTGCGCAGCGTGGTCAGCGAGGCGCGCCAGCGGGCGTCGTACGCACCGCGGGCGGCGGCCGACCAGCTCTCGCCGCGGTCGAACGCGCCGACCGCGACGTCGAGGTCGCCGGTCCAGCTGCCGTACTCGGCGCCGCGGTCCAGCTGCCAGAAGTTCGCGGCGGAGGTGTTGTTGTCCGACCACGTCGCGGCGATGCCCACCTGCGAGCCGCGCCAGGCGCCGAACGCTCCGGAGGCGACACCGACGCCGGAGGCGCCGGACTTCCACGGGCCGGCCGTGGCGGGAGCCGGGGCGGGCGCGGGGGCCGGGGCGGGAGCCGGGACCGGGGCGGGAGCCGGAGCCGGGGCGGGCGCCGGCACGACGGGGGCGGGCGCCGGGGACGGGCTCACGGGCCGGGGGTTCTGCACGACGGCACCGGTCGTGACCGGGACGACCTGCACCGCACCGACCTTGGCGTGGTTGCGGGTGGCGGAGAACCCGAGGTCCAGCGAGCCGTCGGCGACGGTGACGCGGAACGTGCGGTCCACGGCGGTGTCCTTGCCCGCGACGGCGAACAGGTCCAGGTCGGTGACGACCCGCGCGCCCTCGGCGGTGACGGAGAACACCCGGGCGCCCTTCGCGCCGAAGTACGTCTCGGCCATCTTCAGCGTCACGTCGTAGGTGCCGTTCGGCACCTGCGCGCGCCAGGCGCTCATGCCCCAGTGCTCCGACTGGTACAGGCGGTCGTCGGCGGTGCCGCGGATGTCGTTCGCGGTGACCGAGGGCACCTGGTACCCGCCGGTGAAGCCGGTGCCGGCGGACCACGTGTTCCCGGCGGCGTCCGTCACGGCGCTCTTCTGCGTGCTGACGCGCACGGTCGTGCCGTTGGCCGACGCGGAGGCGGCGCCGGCGGTGGTCAGGCCGGCGGTGGCGACGGCGACGGCGGTGGCGGACAGCAGGAACCTGGTGGTGGCGCGCATGGGGGTGACCTCGTTCGCAGGTGGGGGGACGCTGCGCGCTGCGGCGCGCGGCGGTCCCGGTGCGGTCGTCCGGGGTGGTTCGGGAAGCGTTCTGGTGGTGCGGAAGTCCACTGGGGTGCTGCAGGAGTTCTCGGGGAGGTCCCCGAGGGCCTTGAGCCGGAACGGCGCGGAACCTGTAACGCGGCGGCCACCGCGCGCGATGAACTCCCCCGGTCTCCACGGGCCGTGACGAGCGCGGGTCGGGTTGCGCCGATCGGGTGACCGCCGCACGAGGAGCGCGCACGCACGGTGACAGCACCTCCCCGGACCGTGCCCGCACCGGTAACCTCCGACCGAGCGGGGCGCCAGTGCCCCGCCGCGGCGGGCCCGCACCGGTCCCGCCGGCCACCGGCACCAGCGACACCGACGCAGGGGGGACCGTGCGACTGCACGCCGTCTACCGCACGCACGGCGGCGAGAACGCCAAGGGGCGCCCGGAGTGGTACTCCAAGGAGGTCGCGCTGCAGTCGTTCCTGCGCGCGGTCGAGCGCGCCCGCGGCGAGGGCCTGGACGTCGAGCTCGTCGTCCTGGGCGACGGGCCGCTGGACCCGGCGACGACGGCGCTGGCGCGCGCGTGGGGCGACCTGGTGACGATCAGCGCCGGCGACAACCGGCGCAGCTACCTGCACGCCGTCTCGCTGCCGCGGCGGCGGGAGTGGCCGGCCGGCGACCTCGTCCTCCTCGCCGAGGACGACTACCTGTGGCGCCCGGACGCCCTCGTGGAGCTGGTCGCGGCCGCGCGCTCGCACCCCGACGCGGACTACCTCGCCCCGTACGGTCCGGCGCCCGACGAGCCGGGCGCGCCGCAGCGCTGGGAGCGGATCGAGAGCACGACGAGCACCTTCGCCGCCCGGGCCGGGGCGCTGCGCCAGGACGAGCGCCTGCTGGCGCTGTGCGCGTGGTCCGGCGGCGACTTCGACGTCACCACCTGCATGACCCTGGCCGGCCGACCCCGGTTCTCGGTGCGCGACCTCGTCGTGCACCACCCCACCGACGACCCCGTGCCGGCGCACGTGGCCGCGGCCCGGCACGGCTACCTGGCGGCGCTGCGCCTGGCGGTGGACGCGCGGGCCGCGCTGCGCCGGCCCGCGCGGCGGCGCGCGCTGCTGGGCGCGCGGCCCGTGCTGGCCACGCACGGCGAGGAGGGCTGGGTGGCCCCCGGCGACTGGGCGCAGCTGGCGGAGAGCACCCGGCGCTGGGCCGCGGGCGCCCTCGCCTGACGCCGCGCCCGACGCCGCGCCGGGCGCGCACCGGCCCCGGGACGACGAACGGCGCCCCACCCGTGCGGGTGGGGCGCCGTTCCTCGTGGGGCGCGGGGTCAGCCGCGCCGGGAGGCCGCGACCTCGGGGTCGGGCTGGGCGGAGGAGACCACCGGGCGGGCCGGCGAGCCCTGCGCGGGCCGGGCGTCGCCGCCCGAGCCGCCCGAGGTGTCCCCGACGACGACCTGCGCCACCACGGCCGGGGCGGCGATGGACAGCTGGGCCAGGGTCTTGCTGACGACCTCGGCGCGCGGGTCGGCCTCCACCTGCACGAGGACGGCGTCGACCTCGCCGGCGACGGCGAACGCCACCGGGCTGGAGACCACCGAGCCGCCCACGAAGATCACCAGGTAGCCGGCCTCGACGAGGGTGCGCACCCCCGCGCCCACGACGTGCGGCTGCAGCGAGCGGGCGTCCAGCGGGAGCACCCCGACGACGGCGCCGCCGCCGATGACCCACGGGCGGACCTCGTCGCCCCAGCGGCGCTCGGGCAGGGTCTGCGGCAGCCCCTCCTCGACGGGGGCGCCGAACGGGGCCAGGCGGCTGCCCTGCTCGTCGGCGTCCACGAGGACGACGCGGCGCCCGGCGCGGGCGGCCGAGGCCGCCAGGCCGGTGGCCAGGGCGCCCGCGCTGCCGGAGGCGGCCGTGACCAGCACCGAGCCGACCTCCAGGCGCGGGGTGCGCAGGTGGCCGAGGTGCTGCAGGCCGACCAGGACCACGCCGGCGCTGCGGCTGGGCCCGCTCAGCGGGTCGGTCAGCGAGCGCGGGGTGGGCAGCGAGCCCCAGCGGGCCAGCTCGGCCACGCCCGTCAGCGGCGGGGCCGTGACGCGCTGCTTCAGGTGCGCGCCCCAGGCGACGGCGCCGGCGGCGGCCAGCAGGCCCACCACCCCGCCGACGAGGCCGAGCTGCCACGGGTACGGCGGCGACGGCGAGGTGGGCACGCGGGCCGAGTCGATGCTCGCGACGCCCGAGCCGTACGAGGAGGCCGCCAGGTTGATCTGCTGGACCTGCTGCGCGTTGGAGGCGGCCGTCGCCGCGTCGGTCGCGGCGGTCGTCTCCGGCACGGTCGCCAGGGCCGCGTCGCGCGCCGCGGTGACCTGCGCCAGGACCTGCGCCTGGTAGGCGTAGGCGATGGCGTCGGCCGTGTCGGCGGCGTTCTGCGGGGTGGTGCCGGTGGCGGTGACGAACACCTGGTTCGTCTCCGTCTGCGCCTCGACCGTCAGGCCGGCGCGGAAGTCGTCCGCCTCGGTGGCGGGCACCTGCACGGTGGTGGCGGGCTCGTCGGCCGTGGCCGGCACCTCGACGGGGTTCTGCGCCGCGCTCAGCACGGTGCTGGACTCCACGATCGCCGCCTGCAGCGAGGCCCACCGCGTCGGGTCGCCCAGCTGCGCGCCCTGGTTGCCCGACGCCGTCGGGTCGAACGGGCGGTCCTTGGACAGGGTGATCGTCGCCGTCGCCGTGTAGCTCGGCGTCAGCAGCGCCCCCGCCCCGAAGTAGCCGGCGAGCGCCAGCACGACGGCCACGGCCAGCACCTTCCAGCGGTGCCGGAACACGGCGCCCCAGACGCCCGTGCCGTGCCGTTCCGGTCCCATCCGCGTCTCCGCCACAGGCCTCTCCCTCTGGTCCCCCCCGGGTGCGCGAGCACCCTGCCGTCCGCCCGGTGTCGACGGACGGTCCCGCGTCATCATCCCACCGGGGACCGCGCCCCGGGCCACGACGAACCCCCCGGACGCGCAGCGTGACCCGCTCGGAGCAGCAGGTCGTGACGCTGATCGGGTGGTGCGGTCACGCACCGTCGACCGTTCTGGTGGAGGTTCCGTCCAGGGCCCCGCCGGGGCCCTCCGGCGCACCTACGATGGCACGCGAGGACGGCCGGCGGCGAC
The DNA here is from genome assembly GCF_041020755.1 of Kineococcus terrestris. Classification (NCBI taxonomy): domain Bacteria; kingdom Bacillati; phylum Actinomycetota; class Actinomycetes; order Kineosporiales; family Kineosporiaceae; genus Kineococcus; species Kineococcus terrestris. Next base: position 109,347 of record NZ_JBEUEI010000012.1, read on the forward strand.
GCCCGCGACCAGCGTGCACCCGATCTCCACCCGCCCGTCCGCACCCGACCACCCGTCCGCCGGGACCCACGGACCGACCACCGGAGCAGCCGCGTGCCGATCGCCCCGAAGAGGCCCAGCGCCGTCCCCGCCGCCACGTCCGCCGCCACGTCCGCCGGCGACCCCGACGGCGGCCTGCGCGCCAGCACCGTCGCCGACCGGCGCGTGATGGCGGTCGTCACGGCGGTCCTGCTGTCCATCACGGTGCTGCAGCGCTTCGCCGTGCCGGTCGGGCCGCTGCTGTCGGTCAGCGTCCTGGTGACGATCGCCGGGATCGCCTTCCTGCTCTACCACGGCGACGTCGTGGAGAACGCGCCCGCGATGCGGGTGTTCGTCGTGGCGATGGCGGTCTGCTTCCTCGCGGCCGGGATCGTCCTCGTCAGCGAGGGCGTCGGCGCCGTCACGTCGCTGGTCTACCTGCCGGTCATCTGGGTCGCGTTCGCCTTCACGCTGCACCCGGCGCGCCAGCACCTGTACCCGCGCGTCCTGGCGCGGTTCGAGGCGCTCATGCTCGTCTTCGCCGGCATCGGCATCGCGCAGACGCTCGCCCAGGTCGCCGGGGTGTGGGCCTACCGCGACTACCTGCTGAGCTGGGTGCCGTCCAGCTTCCTGTTCCTGGGCTACAACACGTCCAACCCGATCGAGTACGGCGCCTCGGTCTACCGGGCCAACGCCTTCGTCTTCCTCGAGCCGTCGATCTTCGCGCAGTTCCTCGCGCTGGCGCTGCTGTCCAGCCTCGTGCGCCGCGCCAGCCTGCTGCGCGCCGTCGTCCTGGGCGCCGCGATGATCTGCTGCATCTCCGGCACCGGGCTGCTGTACGTCGCCTTCGGCGTGGTGCTGCTGGCCCTGCGCCGCGGCGGGGTGTGGACCGCGCGCATCGTCGTGGCCGCCGTCGTCGGCGGGCTCGTGGCGCTGGCCACGCCGTTCGGGGCCATCATCGCCTCGCGCACCGACGAGGCGTCCGTGGACAACTCCAGCGGCAGCCTGCGCTTCGTCCAGCCCTACGAGCAGATCCTCGGCACGTGGGCCACCGACCCCCTCACCACGCTGTGGGGCGCCGGCGCCGGCTGGGCCGACCAGCTGGCCGACCAGATCTTCGGCGCGACCGGGCTGCCCATCAACTTCTCCGGGATCGCCAAGCTCGTCCTGGAGTACGGCATCCCGGCCACGGTCCTGTTCGCGACGTTCGCGGTGCTGGCGATCGCCCGGCGCTCGCCCTCGCCCACGCTGGCGTGGTCGGGCCTGTTCGCCAACGCCGTGTTGACCGGCGCCCTGCTGCAGCCGCAGGTGCTCTACGTGCTGCTGCCGCTGTGCTCGCTGTTCATCGGGTACCGCTTCGAGCGCGACCTGGACGACGAGCGCCGGGCCAGCGCCCGCAGCGCCGCCGAGGACCACGCGCGCGAGGTCGCCGAGGCGGCGCAGGTGCGCGTCACCGTGGCCCCGGCCGACCCGAACGGGCGCGGCGGGGCCTGACGCCCTCCCGCTCGCCGCGGGGTCAGTGCGTGGGCAGGTGCCCGGCCAGGCGGTCGTAGCGCTCGGCGCTCGCGGCGTTCAGGCCCTCGATGCGGACGTCCTTGCCCCTGGCCGCGTACTTCGTGGTGATCGCGTCGAGGGCGGCGACGGTGGAGGCGTCCCACACGTGCGCTCCGCTCAGGTCGATCACCACGTGCTCGGGGTCGCCGGCGTGGTCGAACCGGTGCACGAGGTCGTTGCTGGAGGCGAAGAACAGCGAGCCGGTCACCGCGTAGGTCTTCACCCCGGCCGCGTCGACCGCGCTGGTCACCTCGACCAGGTGCGCGACCCGGCGGGCGAACAGCAGCGCGGCGACCAGGACACCGGTGATGACGCCGTAGGCCAGGTTGTGCGTCCACACCGTCACCGCGACCGTCGAGAGCATGACGGCGGTCTCGCTGCGGGGCATGCGCCGCAGCGTCGCCGGGCGCACCGAGTGCCAGTCGAAGGTCCCCACGCAGACCATCACCATGACGGCCACCAGCGCGGCCATCGGGATGGTGCCCACCACGTCGCCGAGGCCCACGACGAGGACGAGCAGGAACGTGCCGGCCAGGAAAGTCGACAGCCGGGTCCGCGCCCCGGACCGCACGTTGATCATCGTCTGGCCGATCATCGCGCAGCCGCCCATCCCGCCGAAGAAGCCGGTGATGACGTTGGCCGCGCCCTGCCCCCACGCCTCGCGGGTCCCGCTCGAGCGGGTGTCGGTGATGTCGTCGACGAGCTTGGCCGTCATCAGCGACTCCATCAGCCCGACCAGGGCCACCCCCACCGCGTAGGGGGCGATGATCGACAGGGTGTCCAGCGTCAGCGGCACGTCCGGCCACACGAGCACCGGCAGGCTGTCGGGCAGCTCGCCCTGGTCGGCCACGTCCGGCAGGACGAGCCCGGCCAGGACCGTCACGCCCGTGAGCAGCACGATCGCGACCAGCGGCGCGGGCACCACCGTCGTCAGCTTCGGCAGGAACACCATGATCGCGATACCGGCGGCGACCATCGCGTAGACCGTCCACGGCACGTCCCGCAGGTAGGGCAGCTGCGCGGTGAGGATCAGGATGGCCAGGGCGTTGACGAAGCCGACCATCACGCTGCGCGGGATGAACCGCATCAGCCGAGCGACCCCGAGCAGGCCGAGCGCGATCTGGAGGACGCCGGCGAGCAGGACGGTGGCGATGAGGTGCTGCAGGCCGTGCTCGCGCACCAGGGGGGCCACGACGAGCGCGACGGCCCCGGTGGCGGCGGAGATCATGGCCGGGCGCCCGCCCAGGAAGGCGATGGAGACGGCCATCGTGAAGGAGGCGAACAGCCCCACCCGCGGGTCGACCCCGGCGATGATCGAGAAGGAGATCGCCTCGGGGATCAGGGCCAGCGCCACGACCAGGCCCGCCAGGACCTCGGTGCGCAGCACGCGCGGCGACAGCCACGCCGGCCGGTCGCGAGGCCGGGGAGGACGCAGGAGCGTCGGCACTTCGGGGTTGGTCACGGGCGCTGTCCGCCGTTCCTGCTCTCGGGGCCCTGAGCGACCCCTGCCGGGTGGGTGGTGGGCCGCCCACCGGTTCCCACCTCGTGCGGCTCCTGCTCGAACTCTACCCTCACGTGAGGGTACGGTTCGGCGGGTGACGGACCAGGGGGGTCGTGTGGCAGGCGGTCGGGCGCACCGGGTGGTGCGCGCAAGCGACGGTGGGACCGGGGCGCCGGTGGGGACGGGTCCCGGGGTCACGGCGACCACGACGGCCGCCGCGGTCGCCCGCCGGGGCGGGCGCACGCTGGCCGACCTCTTCGACCCGCGCTCGAACAGCCTGACGGTGCTGCGGCTGCTGCTGGCCGCCACCGTCGCGGTCACCCACACCACGGAACTGGCCCGCGGCTGGCAGCCGCAGCTGGGCGAGACCCTGCTGGGCGACCTGGCCGTCGACGGGTTCTTCGTCGTCAGCGGCTTCCTCGTCACCGCCAGCTTCCTGCGGCTGGCCTCGCTGCGCCGCTACCTGTGGCACCGCTTCCTGCGCATCGCGCCCGCGTTCTACGTCTGCCTCGTCCTGACGGCCGCCGTGTTCGCCCCGCTGGCCTCCGTCCTCAACGGTGGTGGCGCGTTGGCCGTGTACCGCGGCGACGGCTCCGCGCTCGACTACGTCGTGGACAACGTGGCGCTGCTGATCCGCCAGTTCGACATCGAGGCCCTGCCCGCCGGCACCCCCGGCGACGGCACCGCCAACGGCGCCCTGTGGACGCTGTTCTACGAGGCCCTGTGCTACGGGATCGTCGCCGCGCTCGGCGTCGTCGGGGTCCTGCGGCGCAAGCCCGTCCTCGTCCTGGGGCTGCTGGGGCTGCTGCAGGTGGCGACGATCGCCGAGGAGTTCGGGGTCGGGTTCGTGCCCCAGGAGCTGCTGCTGCGCCTGACGTTCGTCTTCCTCCTGGGCGCCGCGGCGCACCTGTTCTCCGGGCACGTCGTCATGACGTGGCCGTGGACCCTCGCGGCCGCCGCGACCCTCGTCGGCGGGCTGGCGCTGTTCGAGGACTACCGCGCGGTCGGCGCCCTCGGGTTCGCCTACCTCGTGCTGCTGGCCGTGGTGAAGCTGCCGCTGCGCCAGGACCCGGGCTGGGACCTGTCCTACGGCGTGTACATCTACCACTGGCCGGTGATCGTGCTGCTGGTCAGCACGCCCGTCGCGGACCTGCCGGTCGCCGCCGTCGTCGTCGTGGTCCTGGCCACCGCGGCCGCCGTGGCCGCCGCCTCCTGGTGGCTGGTGGAGGCCCCGGCGCTGCGGATGAAGTCCGCGCCCCGGGTCACCCGGCCGCTGCCGGGCGCCCTGGACCGGATCGGCCGCGGGGGGGGGGGGGGGGGGGCGGGCGGGGCGCCCGGCGCGGGGGGGGGGGGGGGGGGGGGGGGGGGGGGGGGGGG